>CALUXL010000098.1 GCA_944324735.1 uncultured Elusimicrobiales bacterium | reverse complement strand
GGTTGCGGGTAAAGGCCACGCCGGTGGCGGAAGTGTCGCCCATATTGCCAAACACCATTGTTTGCACGTTGACGGCCGTGCCCCAATCGTGCGGAATGTTTTCAATATTGCGGTAGGCAATGGCGCGTTTGCCGTTCCAAGAAGCAAACACCGCGCCAATGGCGCCCCAAAGCTGTTTCATCGGGTCATCGGGGAAGTCGTTGCCCAATACTTTTTTAACGGTGGCTTTAAAATCGGCGCACAAAGTTTTTAATTCTTCGGCCGGGATGTGGGTATCATCAGTCACGCCCAGTTTTTCTTTTAAAGCTTCCAATTTACCGTCTAAAATTTTGCGGATGCCTTCACCGTCTTTGGGTTCAATGCCGGCGGCTTTTTCCATCACCACGTCGGAATACATCATAATCAAGCGGCGGTAAGCATCATATACAAAGCGGGCATCGCCGGTTTTGGCAATCATACCGGGGATGGTCTTTTCGGTCAAACCGATGTTTAAAATGGTTTCCATCATACCCGGCATGGAAGCGCGGGCACCGGAGCGGACAGACACCAAAAGCGGGTTCTTTTCAGAGCCGAATTGCTTTTTGGTTTCGCGTTCAATTTTTTTCAGGTTGGCTTCTACGTCTGCTTTTAAGGTTTTGGGATAGGTGCGTTTGTTGTTCCAATAGTAGGTGCAGACTTCGGTGGTAATCGTAAATCCGGGGGGGACGGGCAGTTTCAGTAAACCGGCCATTTCAGCCAGGTTGGCGCCTTTTCCGCCCAAAAGTTCTTTCATACTGCCGTTGCCTTCGGCTTTTCCAGCCCCGAAGGAGTAAACGTGCTTAGTGGCTTTTTTTACAGTCTTTTTAGCCGCGGGTTTAGCGGCTTTTTTGACGGTCTTTTTTACCATTGCGTATCTCCATATAAAATATCATCAAACGAGGCATAAACCCCGTTTTAATCTTTTATATTGTATTACATTTCCTAAAAAAATAAAAATTTTTTCTTCAAAATGTTTATTTAAAGTTTTTTTGCTAGAATATATCCAATCTTTATAAGGGGAACAGGTATGAATAATAAAGGAACTTCTTTCTTACAATATTTTGTATTTTTAATTGTGCTGGCCATTGCGGCGTTTATTATATTTCCGGATACGGTGCCCTTTCCGCTGGGGGGGAATATACCGGGTATGGATATGAATAAGATGGCCGCCCAAATGGCCGAGCAACTAAAAACGCAAAGCAAAACGCAGGCTCCATCCGCTTTGGGACAAACAGAAAAAGAAATTGCTATCCCGCAGGAAGTGTATGACAGCATCCCGCAAAACCCCACCTACCAGGAATATCTGTTTGGCAACCAAAAACATATATTAATTCTTACCAGTTCTCAAGCTACTTACCTGCAAAAAATTGTCAACGCCATAGATACCGCCCTGGCCGCGCCGGATATGCAGGCGGTGTATACTAAAAACATTGTGGATTTCCCGATAAACGAGAAAACCATGTCCTGCAATGGCGATTACTTCAACTGCCCCAGCGCATGGCTGGCGCGCTATTGCATGGGCCAGGTATGCATTATTAATCCGTCCACCCGCCGCGTGGTGTCCGCCCTGGTAATTAATGAAGAAGACGTGGCCCCCTTGCTGGAAAAATATAAAAATTGGTAAATGAAAAAAGTACTGATTACTTTTATAAGTATTTGGATACTGGCCTCACTGATTAACCAATATACGGGGTGGAGCGTGCAGGACTTATTGCCGCCCGCCCCTGTTAAAGTGCGCACTTTAACCCCGCAAGAAGAAGCATCCTTCCCGCCGCCTGTAAAAATAGAAGAGAAATTTTACATTTTTACATCCCGCCACCCGGATGTTTGGTCCAAACCTTTGTATGCCGATAAAAAAACAGCTATTCTAATTAATTGGAACGGCAGTAACGACGAATTATTATCCGATTTTAGAAACCTGCTTAGGCAGCCGGACAACCAGCAAGCCTATCAGCGCAAAATTTATACCCTCCGCTCCGGCATGACTACCTGGAAGTATGACAGCGCCAAACAATTGTTAATAGAAACCTGCGGCCGGCAAGCGGCCTGCATTGTAAACCCTCGCACGAAAGAAATTGCCGTCCTGCCTAATAAAGACACCAGCTACTTAGCCGCTTTTTTAAAGAAATACCAAACCTGGTAAAAAAATCCGCCCTGTACGGGGCGGTTTTTTATCTTACAAAGAGGCTTTGCCTTTTAAATAATCCCCATGAAACCCGGGGGAGAACAACACCGTCCTCCCAATAGAGGATAATTTTTCTTTTAGTTCCTTTATATATTGTGCCGCGTCGGGGCCAGTATGCACTTTGCCGGGGTATAAATCATACCGCTCCTGGCAATACATATCACTTATATTGGGCATAATTACATTGGCCCCGCTTTGCAAGGCTAGCAGGCGGCCCTGGGGGTGCAGGCTCTCCATAGCGGTGGTGGCGGGAATGTTAATATCCGGCAGCAAAAGGCGCATAAGAGCCATCATCTTTAAAGAAAGTTCAAAATGCCCCTTTACCTCTGCCTGGGCCAGCGGCGTTTGCGGGTGGGGGATAAACGGCCCAATGCCCGCCATATCCACGGGCAAGGCTTTAAAAAACAGCAAATCATCGGCCAGGCTTTCGGGCGTTTGCCCGGGCAGGCCCACCAAGGAACCGGAGCCCACCTCATACCCAAAATCTTTTAAATCCTGCAAACAGCGGGCGCGGTTTTGCCAGCTCATTTCCGGGTCCCACTTTTCATAAAGGGCTTGATCGGTAGTTTCTATGCGTAGCAGGTACCTGTCCGCCCCGGCCTGGCGGTAAAGGGCATATTCCGGGCGTGTTTTTTCCCCAATGCTTAAAGTGATGGCCAAGCCCAGTTTTTTAATTTCTTTAATAATATCCGCCATAAGCGGGGGGGTAAACCATAAGTCCTCCCCGGATTGGAGCACCACCGTTTTATACCCCGTTTGGGCCGCCAGCCGGGCGGTGGAAAGTATTTGTTCGGGCGTTAAGCGGTAGCGGCGGGCGTGGAGGTTATCCTTCCTTAACCCACAGTAGCAGCAATTATTTTTGCAAAAGCTGGAAAACTCGATTAAAGCGCGCAGGTATACTTCGTCCCCCACGTATTTTTGGCGCACACGGTCCGCCGCCTGAAACAATAAAGGAGCAGCCTCCGGATCAGTGAGCAAGAGGACGATTTCTTCTTTACTAAGCGTATGGGATTGTTCGGCCCGTTCAATAAGTTGCCGCACGGCTTCCCCTTTTAATAGCCAACTGGCGGAGGGGGCGGCGGGGGAACCGGCGCGGCCGGGGCCTGCGGCTCCAGCGCGTTAAGCAGGTATTCCACCACCGTTTCCGGCGGGGCCATATGCCCGTCCGGCCCGGCAGGAATTACTTTATAGCCCAGTTCACGCAGGCGGGCCAAATTATCCTGCACGGCAGGGTTGTTATACATGTTTTGTAACATGGAAGGCGCCACCAGTTTAATGCAATCGCACGCCAAGGCCGAACAGCTGATTAAATCATCCGCCATACCGTGGGCGATTTTAGCCAGCGTATTGGCACTGGCCGGCGCAATTAAAAGCACTTTGGCGCCCGTAGCCAATGTTTTATACGGCTGGTTGGGGCCGCCTTCAAACATTTCCACGGGGCAGGAGTTATTGGTTAAATCTTCCAGTACGGCAGGCGCTATAATGGAACAGGCGCTGGGGGTCATCACCGGGTGTACGTCAAACCCGTGTCTTAACAGCAGGGAAGCTATATCCGCCGCCTTATAAGCATACAAGCAGCCGCAAACGCCTAACACTACTTTTTCATTATCCCACATAAAAGGCCTCCTTATACTGGTGTTATTGTTAGTATAGCAAAAAAATAGGAAAATGGACCCATTTTTTAATAGGTCTGCCCCGTTACAGGGCCTAGGCCCAAATTAGGCCCTGCCTTGGGCCTAATGACCCTGTTTATTTTACATCTAAAAAGATATCTTATGAGTATGAAAGAAACCCACGGCGGAGGTGAGATTATGATCACCAATAAACAAAGCGTGATGTATACGCAAATAACCAAAAAACGGAAATTAGACAGAGAGTTTGCCTGGATCAGCCGCGAGTTTAAAGATTTTCATACTTTATCAGACATTGAACTTTATAATGCGGAAAAATACGCGGCTTTGCATTTAGGCTATCAGTTTTAAACCATCTGAAGTAATCCTCCTACAAGTAACACCCTAAGCCCGCCGGCTAACCCTTCCGGCGGGCTTTCCCATAGGGGGCCTATATATGCAATAGGTCTAAAGTCCCTGGAAAAATCCCTTCTAATTTATTATTTTATTTATATAAGGTTCCTAATAAGGAGAATATTATGTTTAAGAAAGTATGCACCGTTTTGTTAATGATGTTATTTTGTTTGCCGCTTTCTTTTGCGCAAAAATCCCTTTTTAACGGATTAATGAAAAAAGTATCCTCGGCAAAAGAAGCATTATTTAAAAAGAGCGCCTCCGCCGCCAAGCCGGCCGAACAGGCCGCCGCCCAAGCCGTAGCGGCTAGAGAAGGCGCCTCCGCCGCGGCCAGAACCGCAGCCCCTGCCGCTGTTGCTGGGGCCGCCGTGCCCGGTGCGGCCAGCCGCATAGCGGGGCAGGAACTGCCCAAAAGAATCCCCTGGAATATTGACCGCCAATACCGCGCTGCGGCCAATATCCGCCAACATGTACCCAAAGAAGCTTACGCCACCACGTTCCTGCGCTTTGAAAGGACTTCTTCCACTCCTGTAAAAGAGTGGTTTGTAAACGGGGAAAACGTAGTTTTTGCCAGCCGCGCGGAAGTGGCCAAATATATGGCTGCCATTAAACAAGGGATGGGCCAGGTGCCGGTGGAATACGGCCTGGTAAAAGTGGATATAGAACCTGCGTTTGAATTGCAGAACGTGGAGTACAAATTGTATGCCGATCCTACCTCCCTTAAAACCTACACGCCGCCTTCCGCCATGGATAAAGAAGCCTACCGCAAGTGGAAGCGCAACAATGTAAACGAAATGATTGAAAAAGGCGAAGGGATTGACTGGCAAGGGATTAACGACCTGCCTTATTAAAAATTTGCTATACTGGTATTAATAAGAAAGGATAAAGGACGCTATGTTCTTTATCCTTTTTATTTGCTATAATTAATCTGTACTTTTGTAAGTATAAAAAAATTAAATAATAGGAGAAGATTGGTCTCCGGCTCGGTATCCCTTGGGATAAGAGATGCTTGGTCGGCAGGTTTCAATCTAAGTGTAAAAAATTATGGTACTTTCCATGCAAGACAGAAAAGACATCATCAGCAAATTCCAAACCAGCGCTAACGACACCGGTTCCGCTGCTGTGCAAATTGCCTTGATTACCGAAAGAATTCAGTACATTTCCAACCACCTCAAAGCCAACCCGAAAGACTTTGCCGGCGAAAGAGGCCTCAACAAATTAGTAGGCCAGCGCAAACGCTTATTGGCTTATTTGAAAAGAACTGACTTTGAAAAATACACTCAAGTAACCAAAGAATTGAAATTGAGAAAATAACCGCTTATGCAAAATTTTAACCATAACTTTGACATCCAAACCGTAGATGTGGAAGTAGGCGGGCAGAAAATCACTTTACAAACGGGGCTGATTGCCAAACAGTCCGACGGGGCCGTTGTTGCCACGTTGGGTGAAACCATGGTATTGGCCACCGCCGTTTCCACGAAGGAGCAAAAACCGGGTATTTCCGATTTTACGCCCCTTACCGTCAATTATAAGGAAAGAACCTATGCCGCCGGCAAAATCCCGGGCGGCTTTTTTAAGCGCGAAGGCCGCGCCAGCAAAAAGGAAACCCTTTCCTCCCGTATTATTGACCGCACCATCCGCCCGATTTTCCCGGAAGGTTTCGCTTGCGAAACCAACGTAACGGCCATGGTCATCTCCAGCGATGACAAGCACGATGCCGATGTACTTTCCGTACTGGCTTCCTCTGCCGCGCTGGTTATTTCTTCCATCCCGTTCAATGAACCTGTCGCCGCTGTGCGCGTAGGCCGCATTGACGGGCAATTCATCATCAACCCCACCAAAGAACAGGAAGCTTCCTGCGATATGGACCTGGTAATTGCCGGTTCCGCCCAAGGGTTGTTAATGGTGGAAGGCGGTGCTAAAGAAGTAGAAGAAAGCGCCATTATTAAAGCCATGGAAGTAGCCAAGCCGGAAATTGACAAGATGTGCGCCGTGCAGCTTAAACTGCGCGAACTGGCCGGCAAACCGAAATTTGAATACGTAGTGGAAAAACTGCCGCAGGAAGTGGCCGATTTGGCCAACGGCAAATTCCGCGAAACGGCCAAACAAGTTCTGCACGCTTTTTCCGACAAGCAAACCCGCGATACGCAGGTTGCCCAGTTAAAAGCTTCTTTTACCGAAGAATTAACCCCTAACTATGGCGAAAACGCCGCCGTTTATGCCGGCATCGCGCTGGAAAACATCATGTATGAAGAATCCCGCGCTATGGTGCTTAACGAAGGCGTGCGTGTGGACGGCCGCAAACCGGACGAAATCCGCCCGCTTAGCTCCATGGTGGGGCTGTTGCCTCGTGCGCACGGTTCTGCGTTGTTTACCCGCGGGCAAACCCAGTCTTTGGCGGTAGCCACCCTGGGAACCCCGGATGATAAACAAATGGTGGAAGGGTTGGACGATACCACCTACGAACGCTTTATGTTGCATTACAACTTCCCGGGTTTTGCTACGGGTGAATGCAAGCCGGACCGCTCTCCGGGCCGCCGCGAAATCGGCCACGGGGAACTTGCCCGCCGCGCTTTAATGCCGTTAATTCCGTCTGAAGAAGAATTCCCGTATACCATTCGTGTCGTGTCCGACATTATGGAATCCAACGGTTCTTCTTCCATGGCCAGCGTTTGCGGCGGTTCTTTAGCTTTGTTTGATGCGGGCGTGCCGATGAAAGCGGCGTGCTCCGGCATTGCTATGGGCTGCATCAGCGGCGACGGTAAATTTGTTGTTCTGTCCGACATTATGGGCCTGGAAGACCACCTGGGCGATATGGACTTTAAACTTACCGGTTCCCGCAAGGGTATTACCGCGTTCCAGATGGACGTTAAACTGAAAACCGGTATTCCGCTGGACGTATTAACCCAGGCCATTGCCCAAGCTACCCGCGGGCGTATGCATATTATGGACCACATGGAAAAAACCATCGCGGCTCCTAAACCCAGCATTTCCCGCTTTGCGCCGATCATCTTTAAGATGAAAATCCCCGTGGATAAAATTGGCGCGTTAATTGGCCCCGGCGGCAAAAACATCAAACGCATTACCGATGCCACCCAAGCCAAAATTGATATTGAAGAAGACGGTACAGTAACCATCGCCGCCGCCAACAGCGACCGCTTAGACCAAGCCAAAGCCGAAGTGGAAGCGATGACGGCTGAACCGGAACTCAATAAAATTTACAAAGGGAAAGTAGTTTCCATCCAGCCTTTTGGGGCGTTTGTGGAAATTCTGCCCGGTAAGGACGGCCTGTTGCACATTTCCGAAATTGACAAAAAACGCATTAACAAAGTGGAAGATGTACTCCACCTTGGCGATATTGTAGAAGTAAAATGCGTGGAAATTGACAATAACGGCAAAGTGCGCCTGTCCCGCAAAGTTTTATTGAAATAGCAATAAAACCGTTTAAAGGCTCCGTCTTCTTAAGAGGCGGAGCCTTTATGTTTTTATAAGGAGTGTATATGTCTACATTAAATGGGCGTGAGTGGGTAGAAAATTTAGCTCAAAAATTGCAGGAAGCCTTTGGCAAACGATTATTGTTTGTTGGCTTGCAAGGCAGTTTTGCCCGGGGGGAGAGCACCCCGCAAAGCGATATTGACGCCGTGGTAATACTGGACAAACTAACCCCGGCCGATTTACACACCTATAAAAACCTATTAAACCAACTGCCTCACCAGGATAAAGCCTGCGGGTTTATCAGCGGGGCGGAAGAATTAAAAAATTGGCCCCGGCAGGAACTTTTTCAATTTAAATACGACACGCAAGACATTTACGGCCATTTAGAGCCTTTACTGCCGGAGCTCACCCGTCAAGACGCCCTTTGCGCCATGCAAACTGGTGCGGGCGCCATATATCACCTTTTATGCCACACCTACCTGCACGGAAACGTGCGTGAGGTACTGCCCTCCTTATGTAAAACGGCCTTCTTTGTATTACAGGCCCAATATTATTTAAAAACCGGGCTGTATGTAGCCAGCAAAGCCAAACTGTTGCCGCTGTTAACTACTAAAGAACAAAGCATTTTGCAGGTTTCCTTAAACGGGGGGGAAATAAACAACCCGCAAG
>CALUXL010000097.1 GCA_944324735.1 uncultured Elusimicrobiales bacterium | reverse complement strand
TATTTTTCCAACAAATCACGGAAGTAGTTTTTGGCGGTGCCGTAAAGCGGGTCCACCGCGATTTTAAGTTTCGATTTTTTAAGCGCTTTTACGTCTAAAAGTTTTTCAATATGGGCAATGTAGTCTTTGCGCATATCACGCGTAACGATGACGGCCGCGTTTAAATAATCAAACTCCGTAGAAGACGCTTTTAAAATTTGGGAAGAGGGGGACGGAATGCGGCGTTCAATATCGCTTACAATTTCGTTGTTGGCAATACCGCCGTAATAAGAAATCCATTTAACCCCGTTTACATAATATTCGCTTTCACTGCCGGTGATAACGATGGCGCCCACGGCGCATTCGTTAAGCACGGCCCACTCGGCCACCGGGGTGGGGAGGGGAAGCTCGGCCATTTTTACGGTAATACCGCTCTGCACCAGGGCATTGGCCGCCACGGCCGCAAACTGGCGGGAAAGAAAGCGTGTGTCATGCCCCACCAAAACCAACGGTTTTTTGGGTTTTTTGCCCCGCTCTTGGCAGTGTTTTTGGTAACCGGTACCTTCAAATCCATAGAAAGGATGTTCCAAAATATGTTCGGAAATCCCGTAAGCTAAACGTTGTACGGACTGGGCGGTCATGCCGTCCGCGGTAACGGTCCGGAAACCGGCCGTGCTGAATTTAATTTCTTGAGTCATCGTGCAGGTATTATACTAAAATAATGGCGTTTTTTCACCCCTGCCGCAAAAGTGTTTTAAAAACGTTGGCGAGGGCGGTTTTTTGCCTATGTAAAATGGTAAAATAAATATAATCTATATATAGGTGTAAATGTATGAATTTTGAAGCCGTAAAAGAACATATTAAACAGCTGGGTCTGCCCAACTTTCGCATAGCGCAAGTGCAGGAGGCCGTATTTAAACGGGGTATATCCTCTTGGGATGAAGCCACCTCCCTTCCGGCCAATGTGCGGGAAGAATTAAAACAAAAATATCCCATTTTAAGCTTTACCGTAAGCAAGATGGTGTTTTCCCAGAAAGACAAAGCCGCCAAAGCCCTGCTTACCTTGCGCGACGGCTTGCAAATAGAAACCGTACTCTTAAAGCCGCAGGATACTTGGAGCGTATGCGTATCCAGCCAGGTAGGCTGCCCGCTGCGCTGCTCCTTTTGCAGCACGGGCAAGATGGGCTTTAAGCGGGATTTAACACAAGAAGAAATTACCGACCAGGTTTTAATGTGGTATCAATACGTGCGCAAAGAAAAACTGGGCGAACGTATTTCCAGCGTGGTGTTTATGGGAATGGGGGAACCGCTTCTTAATTATTTAAACGTTATTAAGGCGGCGCGGGATTTATCCAACCCGGACTATTTAAACATTGGCGCGCGGCACATTTCCATTTCCACCGCCGGCATTGCCGATAAACTGCACAAACTGGCGGTAGATTTGCCGCAGGCTAATTTGGCCGTTTCTCTGCACAATGCAGACGATGCCGAACGCAGCAAAATGATGCCCGTAAACCGCCGTTTTAACCTGGAAGAACTGCAAAAAGCGGTGGAAGAATACATCGCCATGACGGGGCGGCAGGTGTTTTTGGAATATTCCGTATTGGAAAACGTAAACAGCCGGCCGGAACACATCCGCAAACTGGCGAAATGGATTTTTGGTATTAAAGACAATTATTTAATACACGTTAATTTAATAGCGTGCAACTTAGGGCGCGGTGCCAAGACGGACGATAAGGTAGTAAAAGACTTTGCCGCCGCGGTAAAAGCAATGGGTATTGGGGTTACTATCCGCAAAAGTATGGGCAACGACGTGCTTGCCGCCTGCGGGCAGTTGGCCGCACGCAAATAATACAGGAGGAGTATTATGAAAAAACGAATCTTTTTATCCGCACTGTTATTTCTGTTTTCCGGCTGTGCCACGCTGGACCATGTAAATATGGACTGGATTGCCATCGGGCCGGACTTTCCGCCCAACAAATCCGGCAAGGTGGAGCTTGTTACCGGCCGGGAAGACATCACCCGCCCATACGGCAACTTGGGCCTTTTGCGTATTAAAAATGTAGATCCGGACCGCGAATCCCTGCGCCGCGGGGTGGAAAGAGGGCGCAAGTTTGTGGCTTCCAAAGGGGCGGACGCTATGCTGCTGGGCCAGTATAACAGTGCCGAGGACGGCGCCTCCGTACCGAAAGTAACGCTGATTATTTATGCCATTAAATACGTGGATGATTTATCCGAAGAAGATAAAAAAGCCATTGAAGATTTTGAAGTGTTGGGGATTTTAAATGAACGTACTAATAGCTAAAACCAAAGACGAATGCAAAATCTGGAAAGATTATGTGGTGGTGGTAGATGTTTTACGCAGTGCTACCACAGTTTGCCAATTATTGCAGGCGGGCAAAAAAGACGTACTAATTTTTGAAGACACCGCCACCGCGGCCGCTTTTAAGAACGAACACCCCCATTTTGAAATTTATTCAGAGCTGGAATTCCCCGCCGGGGTGAAACATCAGGACAACTCCCCCGTTGTGGCGGCCAAGGCCAATGCCAAAACGCCCGCTTTGGTGGTTACCACCGCCGGTACAAAAGCGGTTTTTGCCGCCCAGCAGGCCTGCCAAATTTTTATGGGGGGGTTCTGCAACTTTTATACTTTGGCCACGCATTTAAAAAGTTTAAGCCGGGACGTGCTGTTAGTCCCCAGTGGCTTGTTTGGTGACCCGGAAGACGTGGAAGACTTTATGTGCGTAAGCGCCTTGAAAGACTTTTTGCAAGGTTTTGGCAATGCGGAAAATACCGTTTCCGATATCCGCAACACCCTGCGCTATATGGAGTTTTTAAAACAGGGCCCCAAAACCGCTAAAGAGGACGCGGCCATTGCGTTTCGCGTAAATGGCCTGCCGCTGATTCCCACTTTCCAATTTGTGGAAGACCAACCCTATGCGGTATGTTTCCCGTATGGGCAGCAGGCTCCCCGCCATTTAACGGGCCAAAACCCGGATTTTACCCCGGAGCCGGAAGTAACTATGCCCTCGTTGGACGAGGCTTCCCTTCCGCCTGCCCAGCAGCCGCAGCCGGAACCGGAAAAAAGCAGCACCAGCCTTAAAATAACGGGGCTTCTTAAAGGGTTTTTAAATACGGTACGCAAAGAGGAAGAAGAATTAAAAAGCGACCTGTTAAAAACTTTTCATAACAAGCCGGAATCGGCCCAATCTTCCAAACCGGTGATGGACCATGTGGATTCTTTACTGCAAGAAGGCACTGCCGCGGCCAATGTGTCGTCCGTAAAAGTCGAGGTAGCCCCCTTGCGGGTGCCTGCCGCAGGCAGAAAGAAAAAGGCCATTGTGCTTTTTTCCGGCGGGTTGGATTCCACCACCTGCCTGTATTGGGCGCTTAGCAAAGGGTACGAGTGTGAGGCCATTACCGTTACCTATGGCCAACGCCACGACCGGGAAGTAATTTCCGCCGAGTTTATTGCCAAAAAATTAGGCGTAAAACTGCATAAGCTGGATTTGCCTTTCCCGTGGCTTAAAAGCAGCTCTTTGGTGGATAAAGGCCAAACCCTGCCGGATTTATCTTTAGAGCAAATAGAAGGGAGCGAAATCCCCTCCACCTATGTACCGGGGCGCAATTTGATGTTTTTATCCATTGCGGCTTCGCTGATGGACTCCATTGGCGCCAATGCTATTGTGGCCGGCCCCAACGCGGTGGATTTTTCCGGCTATCCGGATTGTACCCCCGCTTTCTTTAAAGCGGCGGCCGAAGCCATTAACCGCGGTACCAAGATGGGTGTTACGGAAGGGGTGGAAGTGTTGGCCCCGCTTATGAACTTGTCCAAAACGGATATTGTGCGTTTAGGGGCTAAGTTAAAAGTTCCTTTTGAGCTGACGTGGAGTTGCTATGCCGGCGGTCAAAAACCCTGCGGCCATTGCGATTCCTGCAAGCTGCGCGCCAAAGGCTTTGCCGAAGCGGGGATTAAAGACCCTGCCGTAGAAGATTAAAAATGCTTAAATATTATGCCTTTTTAATGGGGGCGATTGTGTGTGAGATTATCGGCACCAACGCTCTCAAAGCTACCCAAGGTTTTACGCGTCTGTGGCCCGCGGTGTTGACGGTGTGCGGGTATGCGGCTTCTTTTTACCTGCTGGGCATGACTTTAAAAGGCATGGCGCTGGGGGTGGCTTATGCCATTTGGGCTGGCGTAGGCATTATACTTACGGCTTTGGCGGCTTTTGTGGTGTTTCATGAAAAGCCGGACGCACCGGCCATACTGGGCATGGGGCTAATTATAGTAGGGGGGGCGGTTATTCATTTATTTTCTAAGACAGTGGGTAGTTAATAGATGTGAAAACAATGAAAAGATGGATTGT
>CALUXL010000096.1 GCA_944324735.1 uncultured Elusimicrobiales bacterium | reverse complement strand
CGGTAGGGTCTTTATCGGGGCTGGCGTGGATATTGTTTGTTTTGCCGTTCGTATGCGCTATTGGCATGCGGTTGGGGGCCCGTTCCCTGCGGGCAAAAGCCCCTTTATTAACGGCGCGTGCACGGCTGAAACAAGCCGTCATTGAAGAACAAGTAGCCGACGCGGTGGAAGAATTCCTCCTCCAGCGTTTCCGCCTGAATATGGGCAGCCGCCAACTGCGCGACGTGCAGGAACAGCTCAAACAAAAAGGCGTAACTCCGGAAAGCCTAAAAGCGTTTTGCACGTTATGGCAACGGCTGGACGCCGCCCGCTTTGCACCGGAAGATCTGGCCGCGGCGGACGCACGCGCCTTGGCCGCCCAGGCACTGGAAATATTAAAACGTTTAGACGCGGAGGGCCGATAATGAAAAAACTATTCTTCGCTTTTGTTTTGTTAACCACGCTTACGCTTGGCGCCGCCGCCCAAACGGCCGCCCGGGCAGAGCAATATTACAACCAAGGCAAATTTTCCGCCGCGCTGGATTTATATGAAGAGGAACTAAAAAACACCCCAAACAACCCCTATGTTTACTACAATATAGGTAACTGCTATTTTAAAATGGGCAGCATGGGGCTGGCCGTAGCCAATTATTACCGGGCTTTTAAGCTGGACCCGCGCGACGCGGACATACGCCACAATCTAAACATGGCGTTGGAAAGCGCCGGTGAACATTTGGTTCCGGGCGGCATGCCGGAAGTGCTGCATAAATTGTTCTTTTTATTGTCTTACAGCGAATTAAAAGGCTTGGTGATAGTATGTTTGGGTTTCTTTTCCCTGGTACTGTGCGTATGGCTGATTAAACGCCGGTTCACCAAAACCATGCTGCTGGGGCTTATTGTGTTTGCCATAAGCGGTGCATGGCTGCAGCTGCGCCACGGGATGGAAGCGCAAAACCTGGCCGTTGTGGCTACCCCCACGGCGGAACTTCGCAGCGGGCCGGGGGCCAACTTCCCCGCCAGCGCCAATTTAACCCATGGGCATTTGCTTATTTTGCAGGACAGCCGCAACAACTGGAATGAAGTGGTTGTAAAATCCCAGGGGATACAAGGCTGGATAAAAAGCGAAAATATAGAAAAGATTTAAAGAGGTTCTTTATGTTTATTCAAAAAGAAGCAGATGAATTAATACAAGCTCTTACTTATGTAAAAGAAAATTTGGCCCAACAAACCGAAGACCTGGCCGCCCAAATTATTAAATGTTTTAAAAACGGCGGAAAGGTTATTTTGATGGGTAACGGCGGCAGTGCGGGCGACGCCCAGCACATTGCTGCGGAGTTTGTAGGCCGCTTTAAAAAAGAACGCCCTTCCATGCCGGCTTTGGCTTTAAATACCAACACTTCCACCCTTACTGCGGTGGGGAATGATTATTCTTATGATGTGGTATTTTCCCGCCAGATAGACGGGTTTGCCAAACCGGGGGATGTGGTAATAGGCATTTCCACCTCCGGCAACAGCCGCAATGTATACTTGGCGCTGGCTTTGGCCAAACAAAAAGGCTGCTTTACGGCCGCCTTGTTAGGTAAAGACGGCGGAACCATTAAAGACATTGTGGATTTGCCTTTAGTAGTTAAATGGCCCAATACGCCGCGCGTGCAGGAATGCCATATTTTCCTGGGGCACAGCGTGTGCGATTTGGTAGACCAGGCTTTCTAACGGAGCATTATGAAAATAGCCGTAGGATGTGACCACGCCGGTTTTCCTTTAAAAGAAACGGTGGTGGAAAAAATAAAAGAACTGGGGCATGAAGTGCTGGACTGCGGCACCAACTCCCCCAACCGTGTAGACTACCCGGACTATGCCTTCAAAGCCGCCGGTTTGGTGGCCCAGGGCAAGGCGGACCGGGCCGTGCTGATTTGCGGAAGCGGTATAGGCATGTGCGTAAGCGCCAACAAAATAAAAGGCATACGCGCCTGTGTTTGCCACGATGCTTATTCTGCCGAGCAAGGGGTACAGCACGATAACCTAAACGTGCTTTGCTTAGGGGCGCGGGTAATAGGCCCCAGCACGGCGCAAAGCGTACTGGATAATTTTTTAAACGCCTCTTTTTTGGCGGGTACCCGTCATGAAGAGCGCTTGGGGAAGGTTCTCCAAGCCGAAGCACAAAATTTTAAATAAGGCCGCAAGGTCTTTAAAAAAGGAATGCAATTAATATGAACACACACGAAACTCCCATGGCCGAAGGCATCATTCGCGAAGGCCTGATTAAACTGGAAGGGTTGGAATTTAACACCAAATTTTGGACTAAAGACCCTACCCTTTGGAAGCAGGACAAAGAACACAAAGAATTTATCGTAAAATTCTTGGGTTGGCAAAAAGTGTATGACTGGACGCTGGAACGCGTGGACGATGTTCTCGCTTTTGCGGCCGATGTAAAACAAAATTTCAAACACGTAGTGGTAATGGGTATGGGTGGCTCCTCCTTAGCGCCGGAAGTAATCCGCACCGTATTTGGCGCCCAAGCCGGCTACCCGGAACTGATCGTACTGGACACCACCAACGCCGATTGGGTAACCGCCGCCAGAAACCGCATTGACCCGGCCCAAACCCTTTTCATTTTTGCCAGCAAATCCGGCGGCACGGTGGAACCGTCCTCCCAATATGCTTATTTTTATGACGAAGTAAAGAAAGCCGGCGTAAAAGAACCGGGGCAAAACTTCTGCGCCATTACGGACCCGGGCACCGGCCTGGAAACGTTGGCCAAGAAAAACAAATTCCGCAAAATTTTCTTAAACCCGGCCGATATTGGCGGTCGCTTTTCCGCCCTGTCCATGTTTGGCATGGTGCCGGCCGCTTTAATGGGTGTAGACATTGTAAAACTGCTTGAAAACGCCAAAAAAGAAGCCCAAACCTTCGGCCCGGAAGCGGACTTTAAAGCCAACGCCGCCGTTAAATTGGGTGCTTTAATGGGCGCCAGCTTTGCCAACCACAGCAAAGACAAATTAACCATCATCACCCCCAAAGAATTGGCCTCCTTCGGCTTATGGGCCGAACAGCTGGTGGCGGAATCTACCGGTAAAGAAGGCAAAGGCATTGTGCCCGTGGTGGGAGAAGGTTTGTTTAAAAACTTTGACTACCGCGAAGACCGCTTCTTTGTACATATCTCCAACGGTTCCGAAGACGACAAACGCGTAACCGCCATTATGGACGACCTGGAAGAACGCGGCTACCCGGTAATGACCATCCCCATGACCGACACTTACGAACTGGGCTCCCAGTTCCTGCTGTGGGAAATTGCCACCGCTGCCGCCGGCGCCATCATGGCCATTGACCCGTTTGACCAGCCCAACGTGCAGGCCGCCAAAACGCTGACCAAACAAATCTTGGGCAAACTGGAAAAGAACGAAATCTCTGCCGAAGAACTCAGCAAACCCTTAATGGTTGCCAAAGATATTGAAAACGCGGTAAAACTGGACAACTTGGCCCAAGATGTTTACTCCCTCTTGGAAAGCAATGACTATATTGCCTTGCTGCCCTATGTGTACCCGTCCGAAGAAGTAGCCAAAGCGCTCTTGGCCTTGCGCGATAAAATCCTCACCCGCACCAAACGCGCCGTATTGTTTGGTTATGGCCCGCGCTACCTGCACTCCACCGGCCAGCTGCACAAAGGGGACGGCAACAACGGCGTATTCATCATTTTATCCGCCGATGCCGAACACGACATTCAAATCCCCGGCCAGCACTACACCTTTGGCCAGCTGTGCGCCGCACAAGCCTTGGGTGACTTCCAAGCGCTGGAAGAAAAAGGCCGCCGCGTAATTAAGATTCACCTTACGCAGCCTATTATGCAGGCCATTAAAAACTTGAGCGATAAGTTTTAATTAACTGCAACTTAAAAGGCGGTCTTTACGGGCCGCCTTTTATTTTTTTATATGAGTATGAAAGTTTTTTTGCAAACCTTCGGCTGCCAAATGAATTTGGCCGACTCGGAGGAAATGTTCCAACACCTGCGCGCCCGCGGCGCGCAGCGTGCCCTCACGCCGCAAGAAGCAGACATTATTTTAGTAAACACCTGCACCGTGCGTGAACATGCCGAACACCGCGCCGTTTCCTTTTTGGGGCGCCTGGCCAAATGGAAAAAAGAAAAGCCCGGCCGCCGCATTATTTTTGCGGGCTGTGCGGCGCAGCGGCTGGGGGACGCACTAAAAAAAGAATTCCCGTTTTTAGATATGGTTGCCGGGGCTAAAAGTATAGACGCTTTCCCTTCTTTGTTGGACAAAAGCGGCCTTTTCCCCCCGTTGCAGGAAACTCTGGCCCCCGAACAGGAAGGCCTTACCGGTTACGTAACCATTATGCGCGGGTGTGATTTTAGATGTTCTTACTGCATTGTGCCCTATGTACGCGGGCCGGTAAAATGCCTGCCCTTGCAGCACATTTTGCAGGAAACCGCCCAAAAAGCCGCCCAAGGCGCCAAAGAAATTATGCTTTTGGGGCAAACGGTAAACGCTTATAAAGACGGGCAAACCTCGTTTGCGGATTTGCTGAACCGGGTGAGCGAAGTGCCCGGCGTGGAGCGTGTACGCTTTATGAGCCCGCACCCGGCCTATCTCACGCCTGATTTTTTGGCCGCGGTACGCCACAACCCCAAAATTGCCAAGCATATCCACTTGCCCATACAAAGCGGTTCCACCAAGGTGCTTAAAGAAATGAAACGCGGCTACACGCGGGAAATGCTATTGGAAAAACTGGCCGCCCTGGCCGAATGCCAGATGACGGTATCCACCGATATTATTGTTGGTTTCCCCACGGAAACCGAGCAAGATTTTGAAAGAACCCTGTCTTTGGTGGACCAAGCGCAATTTTTTGCCGCCTATTGTTTTAAATATTCCCCGCGGCAAGGCACCCCCGCCGCCCAAATGCAGTTATTGCCGGAGGCGGTACTGGAACAACGCCTGGATATTTTGTTAAATAAGGTAAGAGATTTAAGCGCGCGCGCCTACGCCGCGCAAATAGGAAGCCACCAGCAAGTGCTGATGGAGGAAGAAAATAAAGGGCGTTCTTCCAATAATTTTTGGGTAAAGACCTCCAAAAATTATAAAATAGGCAGTATAGTGGATGTTGAAATAGCCCGTGCAGACGGTACTTTATTATTTGCCAAGGAGTAATTATGACTAAAAAGAATATCCCCGAAAAAAGACGGCATCCCCGCATGCCCGTCATCAGCAATTTAATTGAACCCGTCAACCTTTTCTATAAAACCCAAGACGGTAAAGAAACCAGCCTGGTTGCCATCTTGGCGGACTTGTCCGCCTCCGGCATGCGCATGATCAGCTTTTTGGGCGCGCCGCTGGCCGAGAAGTTTTCCATCAGCCTGCAGCTGCCTGGCACGGATAAGATGGAAATTTCCGCCCGTATGGCCTGGGTAAAACAGCGGGAAAATGTTTATACCATTGGTATAGAATTTTTAAACATCAAAGAAAAAGACGCCAAAGCCATCAGCGAAATGGCCGACGATTTTAACGATTGCGACACCCGCATTTTGTTAAAACTGCCGGATGTGTGCGTCCCTACCTGCAAATGCTGGCGCATCTGCAATAAAATACAGAAAGACGACAGCTTATTTCAAAACTAACTCTAAAGCAAATAATAAATACCAAACCCGGGGCTTTTGCATAGCCCCGGGCTTTTTATGCCCCGGCATATTGGGGCGGCAAATTTACTAAAATATAAAAATGAAACCCATTGTTATCTGCGGGCCCACCGCTTCGGGCAAAACGGAACTGGCGCTGGAACTGGCCAAACGGACGGACGGGATTATTATCTCGGCCGACTCCCGCCAGGTATACACCCATTTAACCGCCGGCACGGCCAAACCGCAAGGCGTTTGGCAAAATGACGTGTACTTAGTGGAAGGAATACCATACTATTTGGTGGATTTTTTGCCCGTAACAGACGTTTTTAACGCGGGCGCCTTTGCGGCGCGCGCGCGGGAAATTGCCGTTCAACATCCGGGACGCCCGCTTATTTTTGCCGGAGGGACGGGAATGTACCTGCACGCTTATTTTGTGGGCATGGATACACTTCCCCCCTCCACCCCGCAAACCCGGGCCCAATTAACCGCCCTGCTGAAAGACAAAGGCAAAGAAGGCCTGCACGCGGCCTTGGCCCAAAAAGACCCCGTTTCCGCCAAATCTATTCCCACAGGAAACGTACAGCGCACCATGCGCGCCTTGGAATTATGCCTGCTTACGGGCAAACCGGCCAGCCAGCTTCGCACGGGAGTATTTCACACTCTGCCCAACCCTGCCCAAAGCGCTTTTGTATATTTAAACTGGGATAAAGACTCCCTCCATGCCCGCATACAAACCCGCACGCAAGCCATTTTTGACCCCATGTGCCAAGAAACCCAAGCCCTCTTAAACCAAGGCACCCCCGCCGATGTACCCGCCCTAAAAAGTTTGGGCTATCCACAGGCCGCGGCTTTTTTACGGGGGCAGTTAACCCGCCAGCAGGCCATAGAACAAATTGCCCAGCTCACCCGCCAGTACGCCAAACGCCAGCGCACCTGGTTCAACCGTTACACCCAAGCCCTGGTGCTGGAGTTACAAACCCCGCAGAATTTTGACTTGAAAAACATAACAAAAGATATTTTACGTTTTTCTGCCTCAATATAAAATCACCCGCAATATGCGGGTGAAGTTTAAAAACTCATTGTCTTGCAAAACGCTTTTCCTTTATCTGTTTTACCAATGCAAGTACGCTCCCCCGGAGCTGTTGGATGTACATTAAAATTAATAGAGTAGTAAAAATCTCTTTTTGTTTGACATTCTTCCCAAACTGTAATACCCGGGCAGTAAGACATATAAACATCTCCTTTTGTGGCCTTGGCAGAGTCTTGACTTAACAAATCTATCATAAAATAGTCGTCGCAGCTAACGACGGAACCCGTACCACACTGCGGAAATTCAATATCCAAGTTTTCTACTCGCTCCGTATAACTCCCATTCGCTAAATAATACGCTTCACTGGCTTTGGCAATGCTCTCCATCACTTGTATGGCATTGATTGCACGCGCTTTCATCACTGCTTTTTCATATTGAGGCAAAGCCACAGAAGCTAAAATCCCAATTATTAAAACTACCACTAACAACTCTATAAGCGTAAATCCGCCTGTTTTATTCATAGTAAGTATCCCCTCTCATATGTACTATAAAAACCACTGTATCAAAAAAAAACAAAGCAAGCCTCACACAAAAAACTTTTATAAAATAGAATTATGGAACGCGTCATCTTAGTAAGCGCCTGCCTGAAAACCCAGCTGCAAAACGAAGAAACCCTGCAGGAATTGCACCGTTTAACCCACACCGCCGGGGCAGAGGTGGTATACTCCTTTCGCGTAAAGGTGAAAGCGTTTAATGCGGCCACCTTAATTGGCAAGGGCAAACTGCAGGAAATTGCCACCCAGGCGCAAATACTTCGGGCGGACAGTGTTATTTTTGATGATGAAATATCCCCCGCCCAGCAAAACAACCTGGAGGAAATCCTCCCCGCCAAAGTGTTGGACCGCACCCGCCTTATCTTAGACATTTTTGCCCAGCGTGCCCGCACCCAGGAAGGCAAACTGCAGGTGGAACTGGCACAGCTTAAATATCTTTTACCCCGTCTTTCCGGCCGCGGGGCGGCCATGATGCAGCAAAAAGGCGGCATTGGTATGCGCGGCCCGGGGGAACGCAAGCTGGAGTATGACCGCCGCCGCCTGCGCCAGCGCATCAGCCGCTTGGAAAAAGAAATAGAAACCGTAAAAGCCGGCCGCAGCCTGCGCCGCCAACGCCGCACCCAGGTTCCTCTGCCTCAGATAGCCTTGGTGGGTTACACAAACGCCGGCAAAAGCACCCTTTTAAATGCGCTTACCCAAACCCAAAGCGTATATGCCGATGATAAACTTTTTGCCACCCTGGACCCTACCACCCGCCGCGTACGCATGCCCAGCGGCGGGGAAATGCTGTTTACGGACACGGTGGGCTTCATACAAAAACTGCCGCACAGTTTGGTTACGTCCTTTCGGGCCACGCTGGAGGAAACGTCCTTTGCCGATGTCATCCTGCACGTGCAGGACGCGTCTTCCCCCAGCCGCCGGGAGCAGGAAGCCACCGTATTGCAAATTATTACAGACTTAAAGGCGGAAAACATCCCCCTCATTACCGTTTTTAACAAGACGGACCTGCTCTCCCCCGCCCGCCTGGAGCTTTTGCGCGCGCAGTACCCGCAGGCTGTTTTTGTAAGCGCACTGGAAGAGGCCAACCTGACCGCCCTTTTAAGAAGGGTAGAACAAGCCGCTTCTTACAAATGGCAAGTGCACACGCTTTCCCTGCGTATGGACCAGCTGCACCTGCTGGGCCTGTTTTACGAAAAATCCCTGGTAATTGACCGAAAAGAAACCCCCCATGGCCTAACGCTTACAATCATGGCCACGGAGGGTAATTTTGAAAGTCTCAAAAAACGCTTGGTTTAACTGGCCTGCATGGCGCCGTCCAGCGCGGAAATAATACGGTTAAACTTTTGGCTGGTTAACTGGGCCGAACGCGGCACCGCACCCACAAAACGCACCCGGGGCACATAATTACGGATAAAAGCCAGCACCCCGCTGGAAAAACCGGTAAACACAAAATAAGAATCCGCATTTTGCAAGGTGGGCAAGGGTTTGCCGTCCGCATCTTTAAAAACGGCCGCGCCGTTTTTGTTTTGCAGCGTCATGGATACAATGCCAATCAAATCCCCTTGCGCCGTAAACACACCGCCGCCGCTGTTACCCTGCTGCACGCCAAAAGCGGTGGATACGCAATGTTGCAACTCACTTACAAAGAAAGCCTGTCCGCCCCCGTTATACAACCAGGAAATACGCCCATTTTCCGCCCGGGGGACGGCAATGGGTTGGGTAATATGGGCGGAAACGGCCGCGTCAAAGGTAAGCAAACGCGGGGTGGCAGGATTCCACTGGGCTTGGGTTTCGGGATAAAAGGGCAGCTTTTTTTCAAACTCCGCGCGGGAAATTTCTTTATCGGCGCTCATATCCATAAATAAATACCCGTCTTTACCCGGCGCAAAACGGATGAGGGCCACATCAAAACTGCTGCTGCGGTTTTGATGGGGGTTATAGCCGGGGTAAATAAACACATTGCGGCGGATAGAATTACTGTGCACGCGGGCCTGGGCAAAAAGCGGGTCTGGCGATTGGGCCAGGTCAAACTGCAGCACGCAGGAGCGGTTTTCCCCGCAGAAATCATATACGCAGTGGGCGGCGGTAATAAACCAATCCTGGTTTAAACGCACGGCCTGGCAATGGGCGGCG
>CALUXL010000095.1 GCA_944324735.1 uncultured Elusimicrobiales bacterium | reverse complement strand
GTGGAAAACCTGGCTATTGCCGTGTCCGAAGCCGTAGACACGCTGACGGCCGCCATAGAGCCCTATTTAATTAAAGCCGGCTTTATTGCGCGCACCCCGCGCGGGCGCGTGGCTACCCCCAAGGCCTATAAACATTTAAACCGCAAACCGGCAACGGATTTATTATTCTAACCATGAAAAAACAAATCCTTTTTTTACTCTTAGCCATTGCAGGCGCCGTGCTGATGGCGGCCTGTGCCTCTCCCTCCGCGCGCCAGGCGGGGCAAGCCTCCGCCCAACCCCAAAAAGACACCACCGTGCGCGTGTTACTGGCGGAAAAACAAAAATCCGCCACGTTTAAACACTCGGGCCTTTTGTATATTTATACCCGGGACCGTTCCAAAAAATACAAAATTTCCCGTGCGGGGGCTTTATCCGCCCGGGCGCTGGGCGGAGGCAAAGTGCAAGCCGGCACCCTGCAAAGCGCTCAGCCCATTGTGCTGGAACCGGCCCCCGGCAAAACCATTACTTTTAATGGCAACGCCTACGCGGGTAAAATTTATTTAATCCCGCAGGGCAGTGTGTTTCACATGGTGGAATATGTACCCTTAGAAACATACCTTTACGGCGTTTTGCCCTATGAAATGAGCTATACCTGGCCCGCCGAAGCCTTAAAAGCCCAAGCGGTGGCCGCGCGCACCTTCACTTTAAAAAGCATGGAAACCACCGGCAAGCGTTATTTTGATTTATATAACGATGTGCGCAGCCAAATGTACAAAGGCACCGGCAAAGTGTACCCTTCCGTAAAAACCGCGGTGGACAAAACCCGCGGGCAAGTGCTTGCGTATGAAGGCAAACTATTCTACACCTATTACCACGGCAACTGCGGCGGCGCGACGGACAGCGTAACCAGCTGGAACCCGGGCGCCAAAGCCATTAAGCCGCTCTCCGGCGCTAAATGCGGGTATGATAAACACTCCAAAAATTACAACTGGCAGCAAACCGTATCCCGCCAGAAAGCGGAAAGCTATGCCGCGTCTTTGGGGTTAAAAGGTAAATTAAAATCCATCAAAATCGCCCGCAAAACCGGCACCGGCCGCGCCACCAATATTACCGTGCGCACCCAAAAAGGCAGCAAAACCGTACCCTGCGGCAACTTCCGCATGGCGTTTGGTTTAAAAAGCTGCAAAATTACCAAACTGTCTTTGCGCAAGAAAGACGTTTTGTTTAAAGGCCGCGGCTCCGGCCACGGTGTTGGCATGTGCCAGGACGGCGCCAACGGCATGGCCAAAGACGGCAAAGACTACAAACAAATTTTAAAAAGATATTACCCCGGGGCTAAAATTACCCCCATCAAGGACTTATAATTATGGCATTTGAACGCTTTAAAAAATTAGACTTAGACCCGCTGATAGCCAAACAGCCGGCCACCCCGCGCGACAGCGCCCGCCAAATGGTGCTCCACCGCGATACCCACACCATCGAACACCGCATTTTTAGAGATATTCACGAATATCTAAACCCCGGCGACACCTTGGTCATGAACAACACCAAAGTATTCCCCGCCAAACTGTTTGCCCACAAACCCACCGGCGGCAAGGTGGAAATTTTACTGGTGCGCCCCACCGTTAACAGCCGCACCTGGGCCGTACTTACGCGGGATTATAAAGAAGGCGTAACGCTGGATTTTGGCGACGGACTAAACGCCAAAGTGTTGGGCAAAACGGAAAATAACGAAGCCATCCTGGAATTTAATACGGACGACATCCTCCCCTTCTGCCACGCGCACGGCCTTATGCCTTTGCCCCAATACATCGAAAAAGCCCGCAAACACAGCGGCCTTACCCCCAGCATAGATACGGATAAAGAACGCTATCAAACCGTATATGCCAAGTACGAAGGCTCCATCGCCGCGCCCACGGCCGGCTTTCATTTTACGCCGGAACTTTTACAAAAAATAAAAGACAAAGGTGTTAACATTGCCTACATTACCCTGCATGTGGGTTGGGGCACTTTTAAACCTCTGCGCGGGGAACCGCAGGAGCACCATATGCTGGCCGAACTGGGCGAAATATCCCCCCAAACGGCCGATTTGGTAAACCAAACCCACGCCAACGGCAAGCGGGTATTTTCCGTAGGGACCACCAGCACCCGCACGCTGGAAAGCTTTACGGATGAAAACCGCCACACCCACAGCGGCAAAAAATGGACGGACCTGTTCATCTACCCCGGTTATAAATTTAAAGCCATTGACTGCTTAATCACCAACTTTCACTTTCCGGACTCTACACCCTTGTGTATGACGTCCGCCTTTGCCGGCGAGGATTTTATTTACGAGGCCTACCTGCAAGCGGTGGAAAAGAAATACCGTTTCTACTCGTTTGGGGACAGCATGATGATTTTATAACTTCCTCTCCCCCCATTTTAACACCTGCGGTTTTGTTTGGCCGCAGGTGTTTTGTTTTTATATGCGGGGAAGCCGTAAATAGAATATGGTAAAATATAAGTATATGGCCCTTATTTCCCCTTTTCAAATTTTACATAAAGATCCTGCCTGCAAGGCCCGCACCGGCATTTTGTATACCAAGCACGGTGCCGTACACACACCGGTATTTATGCCGGTGGCTACCCAAGCCAGCGTAAAAGCGTTGACCGATGAAGACCTGCGCAACGTGGGGGCGGAGTGTTTGCTTTCCAACACTTACCACCTGTATTTGCGCCCCGGCACCAAAACGCTGGAAACACTGGGCGGACTGCATAAATTTATGAATTGGGACAGAAGCATTTTGACCGATTCGGGCGGGTTTCAGGTATACAGCTTATCTAAATTTCGCAAAATTAAAGAAGAGGGCGTAACTTTCCAATCCCACCACGACGGGAGCAAACACCTTTTTACGCCGGAAAACGTAATTGATTTTGAAAGCCAAATAGGCTCCGACATTTGGACCATGCTAGACGTATGCATCCACGCCAAAAACCCCGCCAAGCACGACGCGCGCGAAGCGCTGGATATTACCAAACGCTGGGCAGAACGGGCCGAAAAAGCCTATCATCAAAAAATTACCGAGCAACACATTACCCAAAACCCGGACGGTTCTTTTACGGTGGGTAACTCCCTTTTGTTTGGTATTATACAAGGCTCCATTTACCCGGATTTGCGCAAAGAAGCGGCCGAACATATGGCCTCCCTGCGCACGCACGGCTATTGCATCGGCGGGCTTTCTTTAGGGGAAACGCTGGCGCAAATGAACGCCGCCGTAAGCGCGGTAACGGACGTACTGCCCGAAGGCAAACCCCGCTATTTTATGGGCCTGGGCACGCCGATAGAAATTTTAAACTCCATTGAACGCGGCGTGGATATGTTTGACTGCGTATGGCCCACCCGCGTAGCCCGCAACGGCCAGGTGATGACCAGCGAAGGCAGACTGAATATTAAAAATGCCGAGTTCCGCCTGCAAACCGGCCCGCTGGACCCGCAGTGCGACTGCTACACCTGCCGCCATTATTCCCGCGCCTACATCAGCCACTTGTTCCGCGCGGCCGAGCTTACCAGCCACCGCCTTATTTCCATACACAACATCCGTTTCTTAATACACCTCATGGAACGGGCCAGAGAAGCCATTAAAAACGGCACTTTCCTGGAGTTGAAAGAGGAAGTGGTTTCCAAATATAAATAAAAAAACCCCGCCTGCAGGCGGGGTTTTTTATGGGATATCTTGTACTTAAAAACCAAACTTCTCCCCTCTTATACGCACAAAAAAACGCCCTGCCAAAGCAGGGCGTTTTTAATAGCCAATAAATGGTTTATGCTTCTTTTTGGGGTTCTTTTTTGGCGGCAGGGGCGGGCAATAAGTGAAATATTAAATATGCTTTGAATA
>CALUXL010000094.1 GCA_944324735.1 uncultured Elusimicrobiales bacterium | reverse complement strand
AAGAGCGGTGCGATTAATGGGAACATGGTGAATGAGTCTTCTTCCACCCGTACCCGCAGTTGCCGATACGATAAAGTGAGAGGTTTTGGCAGCAAATATGACGGTAACATTAATGAACGTTATGATTTTGATGGTTGCAAATGGAATTTAACTTCTGAAAATTGTTACTGTAGCACCACGAGCCGTGGTAACTATGCGCCGAAAATTCAGTATAGCGGAACAAGCACCAAGACTCGCCAATGTTCTGGTGAAAACAGCAAATGGACGGGTAGCATTACGGATACGTATAACCACGATAACTGCTCTTGGAGTTACGGGGACAATAGCAACTGTAAGTGCAAAAATCAACCGGCTAAATTAACCAAAACGGAAAAATGCCCTAGTGGGTATACTGGTACGATATCTTACAAATACAATACCAGTTTAGACAAATGTGCCTGGGAAGAAACTTCTAGAAATTGTAAAAAATTGCGTTGGCAATTTTATAGTTGGGAGAAAGAAAATGCTGCTTGTCATAACTCCGATACCAATGCATGTGCATTTTGGACATCTTATCCAGGAAACTTGGTTGAATCTGGCCCTTGTACTGAAGAAGGAAAAAAAGTTAAGCGCGTTGGAGGCTATGGCCAGGGTAATGCTTATGGCTGTGCTTGTGTCATAACAGTGTATAGTATTTGCAAAGAAGTTTCATACCCGTAGTAAGCTGTTTTACGTAGCTTTCGGTTTTTTCATGGCCGAGAGTTTACGCCCCAAGGGAACCCGCACCTGCACAGTGCGGGTTCCTCTTTATAAATTGCGCTTGACAAGCGGCCAAAAAAACGTAAACTGTAAACAAGGGAGACGATAAACCATTATGATTATTAAAAAAATTACAGTGGGTTTAGCCGTTTTGTTAGGGTTTGCCGCCCCGGCGTGGGCGCAATTGCAGGATACTTGGCACTTTGGGGTAAAGCCAACTGAAAACATAACCACTTTAGAGGTTAACCCGGCTTTAACCGTTATTGATGATAAAGCCGGTGTTTCTTTGAATACAGTTACGTTAAAAACCTATCGGGTAATTAACGAAAACTACAACTGGGGGGTGGAGTTGCCCCTCGCCCGCTATGAAGCACCGGGCAAATCGGTAAACGGTATTGGGGACGTAAGTTTATCGGCCACCGGGCTTTATCAGGCTAACGATATGCTGGGCCTGGGCGTTAAAATGGAAATGCTGGCCCCTACCGCCACCAAGGACGAACTGGGTACTGGTAAACTGGTTATGAGCCCCACCGCATTTGCGGTTATCACGTTCCCCAGCCAGTTTTATATGCATTGGGAGTATAAACATTATTTTTCTGCCGCGGGGGATGGCTCCCGCCCATATATCAACTATGCGCGCCCGCGGCTTACGCTGGGGTATACATCCCCTTCGCAATGGTATGTGTTGACAAACCTGTACTACTACATTGACTTTGCCAACCATATGCAAAGTGAGTTTGCCCCGGAATTGGAACTGGGTACTTTGGTAAATGAGGGCACCGCCTTTTATGCCAACTTTAGCACCCATGCCGCCGGCAACTGGGACCAAAAAGACTGGGGGTTAAGCATCGGATTTAAGCTGTTGTATCTGTAAAGTTTCCGAAAGGGAAACAGGGGGAGGTACCCCATGGGAATGTACCATACGTAAGACGGGAAGCCGCCTTTTAGGCGTAACTTCCCGTCTTGCGCGTTTAATGGATTTGATAAAATATAATTAGTTGCTTTTGTCCCGGGCTTAGGGCCCGGGGTATTTTTTGGATAAAAAATGATTACATTAATTTCTGTTATGTTTTTGGGTATAGCCTTGGGCTATGCGTTAAGAAACAAACCCTGGACGCAAAAACTGCCGCATTTTATAAGCGTGGTGATTTTTGTTTTGCTGTTTTTAATGGGGTTTAGCATTGGGGAAAATAAAGCCTTGCTTAAGGATGTGGCTTCTTTAGGGGGGCAGGCGTTTGTGGTGTCCATGGCGGGTACGCTGGGCAGTGTGCTGTGCGGATGGGGCCTTTGGCACTGGTGGAGCCGCGAAAAATGAAAAACGCTTTGCTGGTATTAGGTTGTTTTGCGGTGGGTATCTTGGCGGGAGTAGCGGCCGGAGGGTTGTTTCCCGCGTCCAAAGCGGCTTTATGGGTGTTGTATGCCTTAATGTTGCTGGTGGGCATGAGCCTGGGCAGTGACAGACAGTTAAAGCAAATTTTGCGTTCTTTGCGCCCGCGGATGGTGTTATTGCCGGTAGGTACGGCGGTGGGCTCTTTATTGGGTGCCGCCGCGGCGGGGTTTTTACTTAAACAATGGGGCTGGGCCGATTATTTGGCCGTAGGCAGCGGGTTTGGTTATTATTCGCTTTCTTCTATTTTAATTACGCAGTTAAAAGAGGCTTCTTTAGGCGCGGCCGCGGCGGCGCAACTGGGCACGGTGGCTTTGCTTTCCAATATGATTCGGGAAATGTTCACCCTGCTTTTTACCCCGCTGTTGGTCAAATATTTTGGGCGTTTGGCACCCATTTGTGCCGGGGGGGTAACCTCTATGGATGCCACTTTGCCGGTGATTGCCAAATATTGCGGGAAAGACTTGGTGTTTTTGGCAGTTTTTCATGGGGTGGTGTTGGATATTTCGGTGCCGTTTTTTGTGTCTTTTTTCTGTTCGTTATAATATAGGCCTTAAAGGATGGGAAATATAGGTCTTTTGGCCCTGTTTTTATAAGGGGGGAAAACCTATAATAAAAGTATGAAATTAGGGTTAAATAATAAACATATTTATCTGTTATGTGTTTTGGCGGGCGCTTTATTGTGTGCGCCCCGGCCCTGTTTTGCCCAGCGCAGCGGGGTTAAAAGCTTATATAAACGCGCCGCAGGGGAAGCCGCAAGGGCTTACCCGGTGGAAACCGCCAAAAAAGCAACCCGCCTGGCGCGGCAGGCATCTTCGGTTAAATTAAAAGGCCCTTCTTATCAAACTTCCCGTCAGGCGGCCCCTTCGCTGGAAGAACTGCGCCGCAGTGTGGCCGAACTGGAAACTTTACAAAAAAACCTGCTGGAACAAAAACTATTTTTAGAGGGTCAAAACCGCACCCGCTTGGCTGTCTTTCAAGCCATACCGGATGGGTTGGCCCCAGTAAACACCTATTCCGGCACGGTGTTTAAAACGGTTTATAACGGCAAAACGGAAATTTTTGGCGCCATAGCCGCCCATACACTACGTTCTATGCCTCAAATGCCGGGCGTGCTGGAAAAGACCTTTCGCGTAGCGGTGGTGCGCAACGGTCAGGCACATGTGGTGCCGGTGCGGGTGGTGCAGGTGTCTTCCCGTAAATTATTTGATGTAGCTTTGGTAAAATTCCGCCCGCAGGATGAAGCGTTGTTTGCACCGCTTACCCTGGCGAAAGCCAGCCCCGCGGAGGGGGAAGTATATTCCCACGGGTTTGCCTGCGGGTTGCCGATGACGGTTTCTTCCCGCAGTGTAAAGGCGGTTTCCCCTTGGGTGATAAAGACTACCATGCCGCTGGAAAAAGAATCCCGCGCCGGTTTATGCGGAAGTGCGGTTTTAAATAAACGCCACGAGCTGGTGGGTATTCATACCGGTAGTTCGGCCAATTTGCAAAACCCGGCTAAAGACGTGGGGTATGTGGCACCGGCTTCTTTGCTGAGGGGGCTGGTGGAGGCCTACCACAACGGGGGGGAAGGGGCCTTTGCGCTGGTGTTAAATGGCAAAGAAATTACCCGCTTAAATGTAGATGAATTTGTATCCTCCGTAGAGTTGTTGGATAAAAAAGGCAACCTCTTGTGGCAAAAGAAAGTAACCGGCAAATTTTCACCCCGCCAAGTGGAAGAACAACTGGCGGCAAACCATAAAGTACAGGTGATTAAATTAGTTATTGGAAAAACCGGTTGGGAAAGTGCCTCCCTGCCGCAGTATGAAGGAATTTTAAAAGAGACGGATAATGTAAAAACAGGAGTGCTTGATTGGAAAAAAGGCCGGCTTGTTAAATAAAGCTTGTTTTTAGGACAAAAAATCAATATGCTGTTATAGTAGGAGTCCACTATGCGC
>CALUXL010000093.1 GCA_944324735.1 uncultured Elusimicrobiales bacterium | reverse complement strand
GAAATAAAATTGATTATTTGCCCCGCACGGCATCAGCCAGTAACTCAAGCGCCTTGGCCGAGGCCTTGCCGATGTTGCGCTCCCGCACGGAAGAGAAAACAAACTTCCGCGCAAAACTGCCTTGCGGGCCCGCCACGCCAATCCACACGGTGCCGACGGGTTTTTCGGCACTTCCGCCGGTGGGGCCCGCTATGCCGGTGGTGGAAACGGCCCAATCCGCCCCCGTAACCCGGCGGGCGCCTTGCGCCATTTGCAGGGCAACAGGCTCGCTAACAGCGCCGAATTTTTCCAAATCTGCCCCGCTTACGCCCAGCACATTTTGCTTTACCTCATTGGCGTAAGAAACAATGCCGCCTAAAAAATAGTCCGACGCACCCGCCAGCTGCGTAATTAAATGCGCGATATTTCCCCCTGTGCAGCTTTCGGCCGTGGCCAGGGTTAGCCCGCGCTTTTTAAACAAGGCGGCCACTTCCGCCACGTTGGAAGGCTTTTCCCCCTCGGTAAAACGAAGGCCCTGCAAGTGCGTTTTTAAAATTTGGGTTTGGCTTTCCAGCTCTTTTAAAGCCTCGCCGTGCGCGGTGAGGCGCAGTTTTACCTCATCTACCGACGGCAAATAAGCAAGCCCAATACCCGGGGGCAGTTGTTCTTCAAACGCGTTTAGGCGCATGGCCAGTTCCGCCTCCGGTATATTATATACGTGGAGCAACGTGTAAGCCAGCAATAAATCCCCGCATTTTTGTTTGAGTAAAGGCAATACTTCCGCCTGCATCAGGTATTCCATTTCAAACGGAACACCCGGCAGGGAAACGGCAATTTTGCCATCTTTTTCAAACCACATGCCGCTAGCCGTACCGCGCCGGTTGCGCAGCACCCGGCAGCCTTTGGGCAGATAAGCCTGGGTTTTGTTGTAGGCGTTTATTTCCCCGCGGCGGGGCAGGAGCATTTCCTCCAGCCAGGAGTATACCTGCGGGTTAAATTCCAGCGGGGCGGAGAAAAAATCCGCCAGGGTTTTTTTGGTTAAATCGTCCTTCGTGGGCCCCAGCCCGCCGGTGATAAGCACCAGCTCCGCGCGGGAAAGCGCCCTTTGTAAAGCGTTTATAATGTCGGCGCGGGAATCGGCCACCGTATACATAACGGCCGTTTCTATGCCTAAAGAAGCCAGCTCCTGCGCGATGTAGCGGGAGTTGGTGTCCGTAATCTGCCCAAGCAGTATTTCGTCCCCAATGGTAATGATAGCGGCTTTCATAAGTTCATTGTATGAATTTTTTTAAAATCTTTCACCCCTTGCCCCGGGCAGGGGTTACCAATTAAAACGTCAAAATTTCATATAATATATAAGTAAAATTTTAATTTAACCGCGCCTTAAGGCGCTTTTTTTAAGGATATTTTTAGTTTATGAACCCACAAACCAACCAACCCCGCCCCAATGCCTGGGCGTTAGTGCCGCTTGGGGTATTTTTAATTTCTTATTTAGTGGTGTCTATCATCGCCGGGGATTTTTACAAAATGCCCATTACGGTGGCGTTTGTTATATCGTCCGTCGTGGCGGTGGCCATGGCCAAAAACGGCAACCTGCACAAACGCATTGAAACCTTCTGCCAGGGCGCGGCCAACCCCAATATTATGCTGATGGTGCTTATTTTTATTTTGGCGGGCGCGTTTGCGCAAACCACTAAAGCCATGGGCGCGGTGGATGCCACGGTCAATTTGGCCTTGTCCATACTGCCGGGCAACGTGCTGGCGGCGGGGGTATTTTTGGCGGCGTGTGTTATTTCGGTTTCGGTGGGCACGTCCGTAGGCACCATTGTGGCCCTGGCACCCGTGGCCGCTGGGATTGCCGTTAAAACCGGCATGAACCCCGCTTTAATGGCGGCCGCCACCGTGGGCGGGGCAATGTTTGGGGATAACCTGTCTTTTATTTCCGATACCACCATCGTGGCTACCCGCACGCAGGGGTGTAAAATGTCGGACAAGTTTAAAACCAACTTTAAAATTGTAATGCCCTTTGCCCTGCTGACCACCATTTTGTACATCCTGCTTGGCAGCCATGCCCAAGCCGCGTTTGAACCCGCCCAAGTGCAGTGGTTAAAAGTGCTTCCGTACCTGATTGTACTGGGGGCGGCCATTATGGGCGTAAACGTGATGGTGGTGCTTTTGCTGGGGACGGTGCTTTCCGGCCTGATTGGGCTTTTACTGGGCAGTTTTGGCATTTGGGAGTGGACGGTTTCCATGGGGGCCGGCATTACCGGCATGGGCGAGCTGATTATAGTAACCATACTGGCCGGCGGCATGCTGGAAATGATACGCACCGGCGGCGGGCTGGCGTGGATTATCCAAAAATTAACCTCCCACATTAAAGGGCGCAAAGGGGCGGAAATGAGCATTGCGGGCCTAATCAGCTTTGCCAATTTATGCACGGCAAATAATACCATTGCGCTGATTATGGCGGGGCCCATCGCCAAAGAAATTGCGGACCGCTTTAAAATTATGCCCAGCCGCTCCGCCAGTTTGTTGGATATCTTTTCCTGCTTTGTGCAGGGCATTATCCCTTACGGGGCGCAGCTGCTTATGGCGGCCAGCTTAACCGGTATTTCCCCCCTGCATATTATGGAGTATTTATACTACCCGTATTTGCTGGGCATAGGGGCGTTACTGGCCATTTGGCTGGGTCTGCCGCGCAAATTCCGCGCGCAGTAAACAGGCCCTCTGGCGGAAAAAACTTTCCGTTCTGCACCTTCATTTAAAAAATAAAACCCCCGGTTACACCGGGGGTTTTTATGATTGTTTAATAAAAAAATGTTTATTTGTTTCCTGGCTTTGCGGGTGGATAAGGAATAAAAACAAAAGTATCGTCTTTTACTTTTAATTCCCCCCACGTTAAGCGTCCGTCTATCTTTAAAAGTGCGCTTACGCGGTAAATCCAAGACGGGGGAATATCGTGCGGAATGCTATAAGCCACATCCTTTGTCCCCACAACGGATTTTAAATGCAATAATACAGGCAAATACGCAGCGGAGTTTTGGGTCTTTGCCATATAGAAGACCGCCAATTCCGGATCTGTGGTTACATAAATGGCTTTTGTGCAGGACGGATATATTTTTTCGTCATAAGACATACCGTCTTCATAATAATGCGATTTGGAAGTTTCCAACCCGTTTTTTAAAATATACAACAAATCTTTTCCATCTGCGCCAAGCCGCATGCCGCGGTACATTTCTTTACGGTTGTCAGGCAGCGGGAAAGAAGGCACATGCGGAGAAACTTCGTTCCCTTTTGGCAATAAAGAGGAAAGGGAGGCATAATGATGCACTTCCCCCCCAATAACCACTTGTGCAATATAGGGGACGGAGCGGGTCTTTGCCCAAGCGCGAAAAACGGCTTCCTTCGCCTTATTTTGAGCGGCAACAATGGATAGTTTTGCTTTTTGAGCAGAAAATAATTTTTTAATTCCCTGCCACTTTTGCGCCTGCGCGCAGGGAGCCGCACCCAACAAGAATACCATCAAAAATACGCTAAAAAACTTTTTCATATACTTTATAATAGCCTTTTATGCTTTGTTTGTCTTGGGGCTTTGGACCTATACCCCCGTATAACTTGGGCCCATATGCTTTACTAATAAACTAAGTGTATAAATACCCTTTATCATTTCAAGGCGGCCAAGCGAAACGGGACATTTTCCGCCACGGCGTATAATTTGCTAAAATAAAAGAAAGAAACGTTTTGCGCGCTCGTAGTTCAATGGATAGAGCGTCAGCCTCCGAAGCTGGAAATGTGGGTTCGACTCCCGCCGAGCGCACCATTTTTATAAGGCAGTGTAGTAAAAACTGCAATAAAATTTAAAACCCCCGTTTTGTAACGGGGGTTTTGTTATGGTTAAATAAAAACTATTCTTTTGCCGCCGGGGGAGCCGGTGGATAAGGGGTAAAAATAAATTCCTTATTTTTTAGTTTTAACTCCCCCCACGTTAAGCGCCCGTTTACCTTTAAAAGCGCGCTTACGCGGTAAATCCACGACGGGGGAATATCGTGCGGGACGGATACAAAATCCCTCCACCCCAATTTTTTTAAATGCAAAATAACCGGTATGTAGGAAGGCCAGTCCTGCTCCGCAAAAATAAAGCGCACGGCGTACTTTGGCTGGAAAGATGCATAAATGGCTTTGGTTCCGTCCGGATAGTCTCGCCCGTCATAAGCGGCAAAATTTTCATAATGGGATTTGGAAACTTTCAGCCCGTTTTGCATAATAAAGCGCAGGTCCTCACCGTCCGGCGGCAAGGCCATGCCGCGGTACATTTCCTTTTCATTGGGCTGAAAAGCAAAAGCAGGGATGGAGGACAAAGAAGACAACTCCTCTTTTGCCGGGGCAAAAGCCGACAGCGAAGGCGTTTTTAACAGTACCTTTCCCCCGGCAGCCAGTGAGGACAGCGCTTTTATCTGCCCGCTTTTTACAGCGCGAAAAACAGCCGCTTCCACCTTGCTTCTGGCAGAAAAGTACGATATTTTGGTTTTAGGTCCGCAAAGCGTTTTTTTAATGCTCTGCCATTTCTGCGCCTGCACGCTGGGCGCAACACCCAATACAAAAAATACACAAAATACGCCTAAAAACTTTTTCATATACTTATGATAAACTTTTTAGGCGTTTATTACATGGGCCTTTGGGCCCAGGCGGTAGGCGTGTTTAGGCCTAGCGGTACTGGCAGGGCCGTGGGCTTACGCACAGGCAGTAGTGGATTAAAAGCGCGCGGGCGTTTTGGTCGTTTACACCGGGGTCTTTATAATCAAACCCCACCCGGCAGGCGGTGGCATTACTTGTGCGCCAAGTTTTGCAGCCGCTTGCGCACAGCGCTAACAGGCAGATGATAAACCCGGTTCTTAACTTCATGGCAGACCTCCTGTTCTTGGGCTTGGCGGGTGGCCTCTTGTTTTAAAGCTTCCAGCCGGGCGGCATTGCGCCCGCTGTTTTTAGCAAGCGCAATAACCACCCATAACACCAGGCCCAAGCCGCATACGCAGCCGATGGCCGGCCACATTATTTAACCTCTTTTTTGCCAATGACGGACCCGTCCGGATTGACCAAAGACAAGGCCGCCAGCACCGCCAAAATTTTGGCCCATACGGTGTCGTCCTTCTCCGTAGCGGTTAGTTTTACCACGGTGGAAACAATCACCACCACGCCGCCGATAATGGCAAGAATATCATCCCAATGCGTTGTTATCCATTCCATATTATTTCTCCTTTATTTCAATATGGGGGCAGTCTTTTAAAGTTTTAAAATCACCGCCCCATATAAATTCGCTCACAATTTCTCCGCGCGTTTTGAGCACGCGGGCAATTGCGTCAAACCTTAGCCACATTTCTTTAAACCGCTCCTGGTTGCTCCAATCTATGGGGTATGGCGCTAAATCCACCGCGTGGCTGGGCACGCGGTTATGCGCGCTTTGCGGGTAGCGGGCCCGGCTGCTACCTGCTTTATAGGCGGCGTCCTGCTCCGCACGGGTGCGCCGGCCGCATAGCACGCTTACGTCCATTTGTTTGATAAGTTCCCGGCATACGGCCACAATATCCGGGTGGCAGGTAAGCAGGAGGGCTTCACTTTTTTTGCTAAATGCGGGCATCAATTACCCCCTCCGTGGCGTTGAAGGATAAAGCCTTTAATGGTTTTTACGTCGTCTAAAATAATGTCTATTTTTACGCCGCTTTCCGTCAGGCGCCGCTCGTGCTCTTTTACGGTGGCTTCCAGCTTTTCCACCCGCGGCGGAAGGCCGTACATGGTAAAACACCAAAACAACACTGCCCCTGCCGCACCGGCTATGTACAGCCAGGCTTTTATTTTCTCAGGGTTCATGGTAAAGCCCCCCGAAGGGGCGTGGCCAGGGTTTCTATTTCCTGCGCCTGCTGTTTTGCGTAGTCGCTCGCGCCGGAATTTTCCGCCAGTACCAGTTCCCGCAGGGTGCGGGTAAGGCCGGTTTGCACCTCTAACGCAAGTACTTTTTCCTGCACGGTGGGCGGGGGTGGGGCAGGGTTGGATACAATTACATACTTGCCGCCTTGATCTTCTATATGCGCCGCATTTTGGTTACACCAAACGGCGGCTTGGGTGTAGGTTTCTTTAGTTATCATTTGTCCGATTTTAAACGCCATAATTAAGCTCCTTGCCCTTCGGCTATCCATTGGAAATCTCTAAAAAATTGAGAGCCCGCATGCCCCACCGTTCCATATTGAAACGCCGTAGCGGACACGGCCTGCGCAGAAAAGAAATAATTGTACCCGTCTTTCACATCCTGTGTACCGCTATAAAGCAAGGAACCGGTTACAATGTATTGCGTATTGGCATAGGGCTTAAATAAAGTAACCGTTCCGTTCCAAGCCCCGCTGTTTACAATTCCCCCCTGGCGGATTTTACCGCTGGCGTAAACTTCATACCAGTTGCCGTTGTCGTCACGCCAGTACTGCGTAAGATAATCTTTTACTAGCGTTTTACCGGTAAGTAACGAGAGCACCCACGCGGCGGTGACGGCAGTGTTATCGTTTAAACCGGCCGCCGGGGCGGGCAGCTGAAGGGGGCCGGTCATCACGTCGCCCGATTTTTTTACATAGTTGTCCGGCACAATGACGGCGGCACTTTGGGCCGCCTCCTGTGCGCTTTGTGCCGCAGCTTGGGCCGAAGCGGTGGCTGACAAGGCCGCCTGCTGGGCCGTTTGTGCATGGGACTGGGCACTTTGGGCCAGTTCTTGCGTTTGCTGGTGGTGCTGCGCCACCGTTTGTGCCGCATCTTGCGCGCTGGCGGCATCCTGCCCGGCAGAAGTGGCAAACCCCTGCGCCTGGGAACTGGCCTGCTGGGCCGCCTGGCTAGCCGCTTGCGCCTCCTGGCTGGCCGTTTGGGCTTGCTGGGCGTAAGCGGATAAAGAGTCCTTTGCCGCTTGCGCTTCCTGCGCCGCTTGGGCGGAAAGGTCTTTGGCCTGCTGGGCGTTTTGGCACGCCTGGCGGGAAGATTCCA
>CALUXL010000092.1 GCA_944324735.1 uncultured Elusimicrobiales bacterium | reverse complement strand
TCTGCAAAGCAAAGATTCCGACCCTTCCACCCTGGTAACCCAGTGGCTTAGAGATAAAGCCGGCGAAACCCTGCGCAAAAAAACCCAACAATGGGCCGAAAAAATGGGCGTGGAGTACAACAACATCACCATTAAAGACCAACGCACCCTGTGGGCCAGTTGCTCGGGCAAGAAGAACATCAATTATTCTTACCGCATTATTAAAATGCCGCTGGCCGTGCAGGATTATTTAATCGTGCATGAGCTTTCCCACCTGGTTCATATGAACCACGGGCAGGAATATTGGCAACTGGTGGCGCAGTATTGCCCGGATTACAACCACCACCGCAAATGGTTAAATGAAAACAAAGGCTCTATCTTTGCCGAAGTGGAATTAACCTATAAGGAAGAACCGCTGGACGAACCCCAAACTGCCGAAGCGGCCGAAACCGCCGCATCGCAAAGCACGCCGGAACCCCAAGAAACTTCTGCCGAGCAAAGCGCCCCGCTAGATGAAGGCGTAGCTACAACTACAGAAAACAACTAGTCCAGCCACCTCTTTACAACCCCGCTTAAAAGCGGGGTTTTTATTTTGCAACCCACACGATGCCTGTTTGGGCACTTACAAAAATTTTGCCCCTACGCAAATACACTGTTATAAAAAGCACGCCGTTCCGCGTAATTATCGGCACAAGCAAATAAAACCGCGCCGCACCCTGCCCGGTGCGGCGCGAATTTTCTTTTTGCACACGCTAGGAGACTAAGCTGCGTGTTTATTATTCCTTAGGCGCCATGGCAAACGCCTGCGGAACTTAAATCAGCTGGCCGGCGCCATTGGCAAAATGAAAAGCCGTCCAGATGAAGTTTTCCCCCCCGTTTTTAATCTTGTTCCAAAAATTATCGGCCGTGGCACTGCTAAGCGCCACCAGCTTGCCGCGCCAAAACAAAGGCTGCCCCGGCATGGCTTTTGCAAAAACCTCGGCGGGCTTGTTTCTTAACCGGCGAGAAAAGCGGGAAGACGATTCCATATTTTTAAACGCCTGGGAAAGTTTCATCTCCCCAAAGGCTTCCCCATACACGTCTTGCAAGGTCTGCCCATTGGGCAGGACGTGGACTTCCACCAATTTTATGCCCTGCGTAAAAGAGGAAGAAATAGCCATAAAAGCAAACTCCCCGCTGTACTGCACTTTACTTACGGGCACGGTAAGCGTACGCCCGTTTTTAAACGTAAGCGAGACGGACTGCAAAACAAATTTTTGTTTTTTATTTTCATTAGGAGCCGCAAAACAGTTTTTATGGGTAACTACTTTACCGCTAGCCAAAGCAGCACCCGCGCAAAGGGTGGTTTTGGTTTTTACGTCCCCTTTTGGAAGGGAAAATTCGATGGGGCTTCCCGGGCGGAAACGGTTGCGAAAGCGATAAGTTTTACTGTAGCGTGCGTCCCACTGCCAAGAAAGCTGTAAAGACACTACCGGGCTTTTTAATGCCTGCGCGCGGCGGGCGGCTTGTGTTTTGGATTGCAAGACTTTCTGCACCTGCGCGTCCGGCTGGGCTTGCAAAACAGCGGGCAATGCACAAAGCATACAGGCGGCAGTTACAACAACGGCATGTTTCATTTCTTTCTCCTAAAATACAACTTTTATACAGCTTGGATAAAGAAATTATAACAAAAGTTAGGTTTACCTAACAAGCATTTTTTAGTTTTCCCTAACTTTTATCACGAGAGAGTTTTACTACGCTTTATTTTATTATGGGATTTTTAATACAAGATTAGGCCAAACAACCCGCCCAGAAGGATGAGCTTTATGGGGCCCACGCGCTTAAAAAATACCGCGGCAAAAGCCCCTGCAAAAAGGATAGTGCTTTTATAGTCCACAAAGTTTTCACTATTGCAAAGCACCAAGGCCGCGGCGGCAATCAGCCCCACCACTACCGGGCGCAATACATAGAAAACGGATTTTACGTTTTGGGAATTTTGATGCTTTAAAAAATAACTGCTGGCAAACAACATTAAAAAGAAAGAAGGCAAACACACAGCCGCCGTGGCCAAAGCCGCCCCCCATATACTGCCGGTAGCGGTGTAACCGGTATAGGTGGCTAAGTTAATGCCAATGGGGCCGGGCGTCATTTGGCTAACGGCTACCACGTTGGTAAACTCGGCCGTGGTCATCCAAGCCTGTTTAAACACCACTTCGTGCTGGATAAAAGACACCATGGCATACCCGCCGCCAAAGTTAAACAGGCCTATTTTTAAAAACGTAACAAACAACTGCCAATAAATCATTTGCGCCGCTCCTTTATCCGCCCGCCCAGCCAGCCGCTAAGCCCGGCCGCCAGCACAATCCCCACCGGGGACATACCCGCCAGCCAAATAGCCATCGCCACCACCAGCGGGATAAGCCATAAAATTTTTTTCTCACACGCGGCACGCCCCATTTGCAGCACCGGCGCCGCAATTAATGCCACCGCCACGGGGCGTATGCCCATAAAAATATGCTGTACGTAAATATTGTCTTTAAACTCTCTAAAAAACAGCGCAATTAAAAGGATGGCAAAAAACGAAGGTAGTACCGTGCCAAGCGTAGTAACAATGCTGCCCTTAATGCCTTTTAATTTATACCCCACAAAAATGGCAATATTTACGGCAATTACACCGGGGGCAGACTGGGCAATGGCCAGCAGATCCAAAAATTCCCGCCGGTCTATCCATTGGCGTTTTTCCACAATTTCCCGCTGGATAAGCGGAAACATGGCGTATCCGCCGCCCAGGGTAAAAGCGCCGATTTTGGAAAAAATTAAAAATAAGGTCCAGTAGTTTGCCATCTCTTGTATATTTTATCAATTTATAAACCACGCCCGCGCATGCAGGAAGCTATAAAAAACCCCCTTATGCAGGGGGTTAATAATTATTTCAGCCAGCCTTCTTTTTTAGCATAATCAAAAATGCCTTTATAGATGGCTAATGCCATACGCTTTTGCACTGTTTTTTGGGATAGGCGGGCGCGGTCCTTACTGCTACTGATGTAGCCCATTTCGATCAATATGGCCGGGCTGTTAACACCTTTTAACACATAAAAGTTAGCCTGGCGCACGCTGCTGTTGCGGTTTACGGCAATGCCAATGCCGGGCTGTTTGTATACCGCATTGCGCACATAGCCGGCCAGTTTGGAACTTTCGTTAATGTACTCATTCTTAGCCAAGGACTGCAAAAGCGCATCCACAAAATTATAATGCACCTCTTCATACTGTAAGGCTTCGTTTTCTAAAGCAGCTACTTCGGCGGCTTCTTTGTCGGTCGCTTTTTCGGAGCGGAAATACACCTGAAAACCATTGGCACGGGAATTTTTGGAAGCGTTGGTATGGATGGATACAAACAAATCCGCTTTAAAATTATTGGCCATTTTGGAGCGTTCCGACAGGGCGATAAATTTATCGTTATCGCGCGTCATGCGCACTTCAAACCCGCCTTTTTTAAGCAGAGCGGCCAGTTCCTTAGCAACGGCCAGGTTCCAGGTTTTTTCCCGATATCCGCGGCGCAGAGCGCCCGGGTCTTTACCGCCGTGCCCCGGGTCCACCATAATGCGCATTTTCTTATGCGCCTGGGCAGGGGCCGGCTGCACAATGGCCGGTTTTAAATCTTTGTTTTCTTTGGCCGGGGCCTTGGCGGCAGGCGCCGCCTGAACCGGGGCGGAAGCAGCAGGGCTTTCTTCCTCCTCTTCTTCCCCAATTACGCTGGGGGCCGGCAACAGGAAAGCGGGCTTGGTTTGAGCAGGAGCGGAAGAGGAAATTTTAGGTCCTTCCCGCAGGGACGGAACCGCTGCCTCCGGCTGCATATCCGCCGCATTTTGCGCTACACGCAGCACCCATTTATCGCCGGCTTCTTCCATGGACCAATTCTTGGCCTTGCGCCCCAACACAACCCGCAACACGGCTTTGTCTTCCTCTTCGCGGAGGTTAAAGGACTGGATATAATCGTCCTTCAAGCGCATAGAAAGCTCCCGCTTTACCACCGCTCTAGGAAAAGTAACTTCCACCGTGTGCTTGTTAACGGTACGCAGGGCCTGCTGTACGGGCCCGGAGTGAAAGAAAATCAGCTGATCCCCTTTGGCGGTTTGTACTTTATCTTCATAAGCTAAGTTAAAGTTTTTTTCCACCCAAAGGATATTGTCTCTAAATTCAATTTGGCGGTCCAGCGCTTTTTGCAGGGAGGGGAGCGTAAAAAAGGTAACGGGGGCCATAATATCCCCTTTATACGCAATCACATTTTCCCCCAGCGCAACCTGGCTGCCGTTCACCACCACGGAACTTTCCCCCGCCGTTAAAATGGCCGAAAACCCTTTTAAGGTTACCTTGGCCTGTTTGGCGGCGGCGTAAAGCTCTACATTAGCGCCCAGTTTTTTGGCCGTTTTTTGTACGTCCAAATAAGTAACGCCGTTGGCCTGGATAGAAGCCACGGAGCCTTTATTCTTATCAATAATTTGAAGGGTAGTTTTACCCTGCGCCCGAGCGCAGGCCGTACCCGCCAGC
>CALUXL010000091.1 GCA_944324735.1 uncultured Elusimicrobiales bacterium | reverse complement strand
ACGGGCAGGCCCTGGCCCTTGGCAGTTTAACCCACAAAACGCTGGAGCTGTACTTGGCGGACCCGGCCCGCAATTTGGCCCGTGCATTGGCACGCGCGGCCGCTTTGCTACAGGCTGATGAAGCCCTGCAGCAGGAAGCCTGTATGCTTGTGGAAAATTTTGTTTCTTGCCAAGCTTTTGCCCCTTTCCTGCAAGCCGAGCCTGTGGGGTATGAAATACCGTTTACGTTTATTGACCAGGACGGGCAAACCGTCTCGGGCGAGATGGACGCCCTGGTGCGCACCCCGCAGGGGCTGTGGCTGGCCGATTATAAGACCGATATGGTGGAAGAGGAAGACCTGCAAACCGCCGCCCAAAAATACGCCCCGCAGCTGGCGCTCTACCGCCAAGCGGTGGAAAAATTATTCCCCGGGCAGGCGGTGCGTTGCACGGTGTTTTTTGTGCGGCAATTTGCGGGGGTAGATTTATAAAAGTTAAAATAAATAAAACACTTTTGGAGGTTGTTGTATGTTTGATAAATTAGGACAATTAAAAGATTTGTGGAAATTAAAAAGCCAAATGGAAGAATTAAAAAAACGGCTGGACGGCATGGTAGTAAAGGCCGAAAGCCCCAAACATTTGGTGGAAGTAACCATTTCCGGCTCTCAGGAAATTAAAGAAGTAAAACTGGCCGAAAATTATAAAGACGTTACCCCGGCCGAACTGGGCGAAGAAATTAAAGCCGCCGTTAACAAAGCGGTGCGGGATTCCCAGTCCATGGCGGCGCAAGCGATGGGCGGTATGGCCGGTTTAACCATGCCTCAGGCCTAAGCTTATGAATCCGCACGATACCGTGGCGGTGTTTGGCGTATCGCAAGATCCGTCCAAGTACGGCCATAAAATTTTTAAAACCTTGCTGGCCAAGGGGTTTACGGTTTTTGCCATTAACCCCAAAGGCGGGCAGGTGTTGGGTTCCCCGGTATATACCAAACTGGCGGATTTGCCCCAGCGCGCGCATACGGTAATTATGGTAATTCCGCCGCAGGCTTTGCCGGCGGCGGTGGAACAGTGCGTGGAGTGCGCCGTCAAGGAAATTTGGTTTCAGCCGGGGGCGCAATCGCAGGAAGCGTTTGATTTGGCCGTCCGCGCGGGTATTGACGCGCAGGACGGCTGTTTTATGGCGGAAAACGGTTTGTGGTAATGCAATACGCGGCGTTTGGAAAAGAACAAGGCGTCTCTCTTTCCCGCATTGCTTTGGGCACTTGGGCCATGGGCGGCGGGAGCGATTGGGGCCCGGTGGAGGATGAACAGTCCGTCCGCGCCGTACACGCCGCGCTGGACCAAGGCATTAACTGGATAGACACCGCCCCCATTTACGGCTTAGGCCATAGCGAGGAAGTACTGGGCCGTGCCCTGCAGGGGCGGCGCCAACATGTTTTTTTGGCCACCAAATGCGGCCTGGTGCGTTTTACGAAAGGAATTAACCATTGGCTAAAGCCGGATTCTATCCGGCGTGAGCTGGAAGATTCCCTGCGCCGCCTGCAAACCGATTATATTGACTTATACCAAATCCACTGGCCGGACCCGGCCACCCCGCTGGCAGACACGCTGGAAGAATTAACCCGTTTAAAACAGTCTGGTAAGATACGCTTTATCGGCGTGTGCAATTTCCCGCCGGATTTATTAAAACAGGCGTGTGATATGGCCGATATTTCCTGCGTGCAGGGCCCTTATTCTTTATTGGATAAAGAAAAATCCCGCCAAATACTGCCTTTTATTCAACCCCAAAACCGGGCTTTTGCGGCGTACGGTTCATTGGGCGGGGGGATATTAAGCGGCAAGTATAAAAAAGAGGCCAATATCCGCCGGGCGGACGCGCGCAGTTATTTTTACCGTTTTTATAAAGGGGAAAATTTTATTCATACTTCCGGCGTGGTGGCGCGTATTTGCCGCTTGGCCAAGCGGGACGGCGTGCCGCCCGCGCAGGTGGCGCTTGGCTGGGTGCTGCATATGCCGGGCGTAACCGGGGTGCTGGCTGGTGCGCGTAGCGAAGCGCAGGTATGCCAAAATGCGCAGGCCGTGTTGTGGTGCCCTCAACCCGGAGATTTGGATTTTTTGGAGGCCAACACATGCAGCCCGTTGAAATAGAAAACTATTTACTGGGTTTACTGCCCGGTTTAGGTATTAATAAAACGCGGGAGTTAAGCCGGCTTTTGTATGAAATTGCCAAGAGGGACTCTCTGCCCCTTACGCAAATTTTACCGCAGGAAGAAAAATGGAATTTTGAAAAAGCCAAAACCCATTTGTTAAAAAAGCGCTATCCCGTCAATTTTAAAACCGCGGCCCGCAACCGTTTTTATTTGCCCAAGCTGGAGCTGGACCCTGCCCTTCGGGCGGATTTAACCCCGCGCCCTTTTTACCCCAAAACGGTGTACATAGAAGAAAGCGTGCAAAACACCCCGCTTGCCGCGCGCGTGCGGGAAATGTTCCCCCGGGCCGAGTTTAAACTAACCGATGGTAAAACCCAGGTGGGCAGTGCCAATTTCTCCCACCGTACGGAAACTTTGCTCATCCACCGTGAAAAGTATGACTTTTTAAAACCCTGCCCCTGCAGCTGTTCGGCCGCCGGGTGCGGGTACAATTTAATAAACTTAGGTTTTGGCTGCCGCTTTGAGTGCGAATACTGCTTTTTGCAACAATACCAAAACCTGCACGCGGTTTTGTTGCCCGCCAATGTGGAAGAATTTTTGCAAAAAATAGACACCGCCTCCTTTCACCAAGGCCCGTTTGACCGCCCCCGCATTGGCAGCGGGGAGTTTACCGACTCTTTAGTCTTTGACCACATCACCCAATACAGCAGCCAAATTGTGCCGTTTTTTAAGGCGCGCCCTCACTTGCAATTTGAATTTAAAACCAAAAGCACCAATATTGAAGGGTTGCTAAAGGAGGGCGGGGCGGAAAATATTGTGGTGGCGTGGTCCGTCAATGCGGCCCCCGTTATTGAACAGGCCGAGCATTTTACCCCGTCTTTGCAGGAGCGCCTGGCCGCGTCCGCCCGGGTGGTGCAGGCCGGGTACCGCACGGCTTTCCATTTTGACCCGGTTATTATTTATGACGGCTGGCAAGAAGATTATGCCCAAACGGCCCAGGCTTTGGCCCAGGCCGTACCGGCCGATAAAGTGGCCTGGATTAGCGTGGGAACCCTGCGCTTTAGCCGGGAACTGAAAAAGATGATGGAAACCCGCTTTCCCGAAGGGAAACTGCTGGATGGGGAGTTTTTGCTGGATTTTGACGGCAAAATGCGCTATGGGGACGCCCAACGGCTGGAAGTATACCGCTATTTGGTGCCGTTGTTAAAGAAGTTGTTCCCCAAAACGGTGGTCTATTTGTGTATGGAAGACCCGCAAGTGGTAAAAGCCGTTTATCAAAACCTTTAACAAACCATAAAAAACCCCGGGCTTAAAAACCCGGGGTTTTTGTTTTGGAATTTGTTAATCGGTTAATTTGGAAAGTTCTTCTTTAAATTGCACTTCCAAGTCCGGCCCGTAGCCGTTCCATACTTTCACCAAACGGTGTTTTTTATCAAACAACATAATGTGGGGGAATCCGGCCACACCCATCTTTTGGGATACTTCCCGCGCGTTGTAAAGGGCTTTGGTTTTCATATCGTGTTTTTCCACTGCGTCCAACACGGCTTCTTCGTCATCATCCACAAACGCGCCTACTACTACGGCTTTGCCGGCAAACGCTTCGGAGGCGGCATCCAACGCCGGCAGGGAGCGTTTGCACCAGGGGCACCAGGTACCCATAAAAGCAATCAGCACGGGCTGGCCTTTCTGGTCGGCGGTTTTCCAGGTTTCTTCGCTGCCGGCCACGGGCAGTTCGGCTTCCAGCTTGGGGGCTTGGGGCAGTTCCTGCAGGCAGGCGGCCGCAAAAAGTGCCAAAAATAGGGTAAAAAGCAGTTTTTTCATATGAATATCCTTTAGGTAAGTTTTGAACGGGAAATACACCTCCCGCTCTGTATATGATAGAATACAAAAGATGGATAAAATAATCAATTCATTGGGGCGTTGGCTGGGCGAGCGGGTGGACATATTGATCATGCCGCGTTTTGGCTCGTCCAAAAAATTCAAAGTGCGCGTAATAACCGTGGTGCTGGCCTTTATTTTATGGGTGACGGTAACGGGGATTGGCATCTTCTTTTTTATCCGCGCGTACGACTATAATATCACCAAAGCCGATAACCGCCTAATGCGCGTAAAAATGCAATTAATTTCCGACGAGCTTGAACGCGGAAGAAAATACCTGGAATTAACGCGCACCACCGAATCCCAAATGCGCCAAATGTTGGGTATGCCGGGCGGAAAATTTGTTAATATGCCTAAAGGGTGGGAAGAAAAACAGGAAAAGGCAGACGCCCGCGCCAAAGCGATGTTTGGCAAAGATTTAAAAGATTTTGATACCGAAGAGTTTGAGCAATATATAGACGAAATTGAAGACACCGCCCAAACGCGTTTGGCCGGATTCCAGGAAATTGCCTGGTACTATGCCAACGCACGGGAAGGGTTACACTCCACACCGTCTATACGTCCGTCCACTTCCCGCATTAGTTCCGGCTTTGGGTACCGGTTGGATCCGTTTGGCCGCCGCAGCACCAAACGCCACAACGGGTTGGATTTTGCCGGTAAGCCCGATAGCCCCATCATGGTAACCGCCGACGGGGTAGTGCGCCATACAGGCTGGGTGAACGGTTACGGACAGGCGGTACTAGTGGACCATGGTTTTGGCTATTCCACTTTATATGCGCACACCACGGGTATCCGCGTAAAAGCGGGCGACGTGGTAAAACGCGGGCAGACGATTGCCACCATGGGTTCCAGCGGGCGTTCCACCGGCACCCACCTGCATTACGAGGTGTGGAAAGACGGCCAGCCCGTAAACCCGCGCAACTATTTTAAATAATTTTAGGAGGAGTATATGGGTTTTTTAAAGAAAGATTCCGATTTTGAATCCGGCGAACATTTTTCCATCGTCAGTGCCGAATGTTACTTTCAGGGTACGCTTAGCGTGCAGGGTTCCCTGCGCGTGGACGGCCGCCTGGAAGGCGCGGTGGACAACGCCCGCCACGTAATCGTGGGGGACGGCGGCCGCATCGCCGGTGACGTTACCGCCCAAGTGGTTGTTTGCGGGGGCGAGATTGAAGGAAACATTTGCGCAGATATGCTGGAAGTTTTGGCCAAAGCCCGCATTAAAGGGGATATCCGCGCCAAAAAAATGATTGTGGAAGAAGGCGGACGGATTGAAGGCCATTGTGCCATCGGCGGGGAGGAAGAAGTTTCCGAAACCGATGCCTTGCCTAAAAAATAAATACCGGAGAGTGCAAAAACATGATATCGTTTCTCATCAAGTATAAAAAAAGCATTTTAATTATCACGCTGGCGTTCTTTATCGGCAGTATTATTTATTTAGGGCTGGATTCTTACCAGCGCGGCGCGTTTAGCACCACGGCTGCCAGCGTGGGCGGAACGGATATTTCTTACCGCTCCCTTTATAAAATGGCCGAAGACCGCGCAAGCCTGCTGCGCAACCAAGGGGTGGACGTGGATGAAAACTTAATGAAGTTTATCACCCAGCAAACCCTCTCCGCCTTAATTAGCGAAGAAGTTTTAAACCAAGCCGCCCAAAACATTGGCCTGCACGTGGCGGATTATGAAATTGCTTACGATATCCAAACCGCCCCGCAGTTTAATGCCGGCGGGCAGTTTAACCGCATTGCTTATGAATATGCGCTGAAACATTCCTTGGGTATGACGCCGGCCGAATTTGAAAGCCAGCTGCGCAAAACCAAAATGGCGGACCGCTTCCGCGGTATCTTGTATTCCCACTACAAATTAACGCCGGAAGAAATTAAATTTTCTTACAAAGTCCAGAACGGCAAAATGAAAGATTTTGAAAAGAACAAAAAGGATTTTGCCTCCACCTTGTTGGATACCAAAATGGAAACGGCCCAACAGGCATTTTTTGACCAGTTCAATAACGAAGTGGAAATTAAAACGTATTTGAAATAGGATTTACCGTGAATAATGAAGTGTTGGTTGTAGGTTCTGTTGCTTTTGACACGATTGAAAACGCCAACGGGCACGCCCAGTGCGTGCTGGGCGGCGCGGCCAGTTATTCTTCTATCTGTGCCAGTTATTTTGCCAAGCCTTCCATTGTGGCCGTGGTGGGGACGGACTTTACCGCCCAATACCGCCAGCCGTTTGAACGCCGCAAGGTGGATTTGGAAGGCTTGCAGGTAAAAGAGGGAAAAACCTTCCATTGGGGCGGCCAGTATGATAAAGATTTTAATACGGCCGTTACCAAATTTACGGATTTGAATGTTTTTCAAAACTTTGAACCGCGCTTAACCGAAAAGCAAAAAAACGCTTCTGCCGTGTTTTTGGCCAATATTGACCCGGTGCAGCAGCTTTCCGTTTTAAAGCAAGTCAAAAAGCCCCGCCTGGTGGCGTGCGACACGATGAACTATTGGATTTCTTCCAAGAAAAAAGAACTCTTGCAGGTGGTTAAAAAAATAGACATCTTGTTTTTAAACGAAACGGAAGCACGCCAATTAACGGGAGAATATAATTTAATCCAAGCCGGTAAGTGGCTGCTTAAACAAGGCGTAAAATACGTAATTATTAAGCTGGGGTCTAACGGGTCCATGCTGGTAAGCAAAAAAAGCATTGTGCAGTTGCCTCCTTTTATTTTGGAGCACGTGCACGATACTACCGGTGCGGGCGATACGTTTGGCGGCGGTTTTACGGGTTATTTGGCCAGCGTAAAAAACTGGGATAGCCCCCTGGAAATAAAACGCGCCATGATGATTGGCAACGTGATGGCCTCTTTTACCATTGAATCTTTTAGCGTTACCCGGCTTGCCTCTCTTACCAAGCGGGAAATTAACAAACGTTTAAAAGAATACGTAAAAATGCTTCAATTTTAAAGCTTTTTTAAAAAGTTTTAAGGGGCCTGCTTTTGTAAAAGCGGGCCTTATTTTTAGTGTTAAAAAAACGCTTTGCATATGCGGGGCGTTTTGTTACAATATATATCCGCGCTTGTAACTGGGCGCGAGTTTAGAAAAGGAGAAAAAAATGCAAAAAAAGTTATTATTAGCCGTAATGGGGTTATTGTTGGCGGCTGCACCGCTTTTTGCGGGGGATGTATTAAAAGTACGCGCTAGCCAGGATTATATTTCCACGGATGCGGAAATAGAAGAACCTTTTGATACTTTGGTGGTAGATGGGGATATTGATGTTTCTTTTGAACAGGGGGATGACCTGTCTGCCCGTATTTACG
>CALUXL010000090.1 GCA_944324735.1 uncultured Elusimicrobiales bacterium | reverse complement strand
AAAAACACCGCCGTATAACAACACGGCGGTAAACCAAGAGTATACAAATGCGCCCCATAAATTTTTTACGCGCATCAGCCCCACAATAAACGGGGCCACCGCCACCCATGCCAACGCATAATAAGACGCACGCGGATAGCTGTATTTAACCAGCACCGCCGTAGCGGCGGCACATAAAATTAAAAACAGCCCCTTGCCCAGCACTTTGCAAAACACCGCCGCGCGGGAACCTAAAGAAGGCTTCGCTTGCGGCGGCGTATCTAAAAATTTACGGCGAAATACGGGCATCTTCTATCCGTTAATAAACAATCTTACACACTTTGTTGCGGCACACGGCACGGGCCGTGGGGCTGCATTCTTTTTCCGTAGAGGGGGCACCCTCCGGGCAGGCTTTGGCCATTACATTGCCCAAAGACTGCGAAAACTCTAGCGAGCGAGACGCATTAATAGCCGTTACGCCTTTGGGGCCAATTAAACAGCCGCAGGGGTCTTTATCCACAATAATACAATCGCTGTCCGCCTGGCAGGCATAGTTGGCCGCGCGTTTTTTGGCAATACGGCGGGCGCGTTCTTCGGCCTCTTGTTCGGCCATGTGGCGCTGGTAATCCTCTTTGTTGGCAATGATCTCTTCTTTGGATAAAGCCGGCATGTCTGTTTCAATCACACTGCGGCGGGAAAGAAACATGGGTATCGAGGCCAATATCCCAAGCGCCAAAAGCAACAACAATACTTGTTTCATTTTACTCATCATGCTTGTTTGGCTCCACAGCATTTTTTGTATTTTTTACCGCTGCCGCAGGGGCAGGGGTCATTACGGCCAATTTTGTGGGCCGGGCCCTGTTCGCCCTCGGCTTGTTCTTCCTGCCGGCGCACGGGCTGCACTTCGCGCCGGGGCGGCAGCTGAATGCGGAAAATGTAACCCACCATCAAGTCCCGCACGCGGTTCATCATGGCGCAATACAATTTATACGCTTCTTTTTGATATTCAATCAGCGGGTCTTTTTGAGCATAACCGCGCAGGCTTACGCTGTTTTGCAGCTGGTCCAGTTCATACAGGTTTTGTTTCCAGGCGCTGTCCAAAATTTGCAGCAAAAGCATGCGTTCAATTTCCGCAAAATTAAGGCCTTGCTCGGCAAAATAGGCTTCGCGCACGTGGTACAACTCTTTGACCTGGTTGAATATTTCCGCGGCTAAATCATCGCGCGTTTTACCGGAAACATTATCTACATTATAATTAAAATTCACCGGGAACAGCGATTTAAGCGCCACGTTCAGCGCGTCAAAATTACTGCGCGCCGCGTGCGTGGGGTGATAGTACGCTTCCACCAAATCATAAATGCACTCTTCCATCATTTGAAGGGCTTTTTCGGTCATGTCCTGCCCGTCCAAAATGGCGTTGCGCAAACCATATACCGCGGTGCGCTGTTGGTTCATTACTTTATCATAGTCCAACAGTTGTTTGCGGATATCAAAGTTGCGGCCTTCCACCATGCGCTGGGCGCCTTCAATCTGGCGGCTCATCAGGCGAGATTCAATCGCCTCGCCTTCCTTCATACCCATAGCGCTTAAGATGGAAGAAATCTTGGCCGTGTTGGCAAACAAACGCATCAGTTCGTCTTCCAAAGACACATAAAAGCGGGAGCAGCCCGGGTCCCCCTGGCGGGCGCAGCGGCCGCGCAGCTGGTTATCAATACGGCGGCTTTCGTGCCGTTCACTGCCAATTACATGCAAACCGCCCAGCGCTTTTACCTGTTCCTGTTCTTGGGGATCGGCCGGGTTGCCGCCCAGCACAATGTCCGTACCGCGGCCAGCCATGTTGGTGGCAATGGTAACGGCCCCTTCGCGGCCGGCTTGGCTGATGATTTGGGCTTCCATCTCGTGATATTTGGCGTTTAACACTTTATGAGGAATGCCCTTCCCGCGCAACATGGCGGATAATTTTTCGGACTTTTCAATAGAGCGCGTACCCACCAGCACCGGGGCGCCTTGTTTCCACAAGTCTTCCACCTCGTGCACGATGGCGTTGAATTTTTCCCGCTCCGTTAAGAAAACCTGGTCCGGGTAATCGATACGTTTGGAAGGACGGTTGGGGCGGATTTCCACCACGTCCAATTTATAAATTTGCCAAAACTCGTTGGCTTCCGTCATGGCGGTACCCGTCATACCGGAAAGTTTTTTATATAGCTTAAAGAAGTTCTGGAACGTAATGGTGGCCAAGGTCTGGTTTTCTTCTTTAATTTGCAGGCCTTCCTTGGCTTCCACCGCTTGGTGCAGGCCGTCGCTCCAGCGGCGCCCGGGCATTAAGCGGCCGGTAAATTCGTCCACAATAATTACTTCGCCATCTTTGACCACATAGGCCACGTCGCGTTCGTACAAATGGTGCGCGCGCAAGGCTTGGGTAATGTGGTGCACCCAGCCGGCGCCCACGTCATCATACAAATTGGGTACATTTAAAAACTTTTCCGCCTTGGCGATACCCGCTTCCGTTAAAGTAGCGGTGTGGTTCTTTTCGTCCACAATGGCGTCGTAGCCTTCCTCCAGCTTAATGCCTTCGTATTTGGCTTTTACTTCGTCTTTTTCCGTAATCAAACGAACTTTTAAGGAAGGCACCAGGCGGTTTACAATGTAGTATTTATCCGTGCTTTGGTCCGAAGGGCCGGAAATAATAAGCGGGGTGCGGGCCTCGTCAATTAAAATGGAGTCTACTTCGTCCACAATACAATAGTTCAACGGGCGAAGTACGCGGTCCTCACGCGAAATGACCATATTATCACGCAGGTAGTCAAAACCCAGTTCGTTATTGGTTACATAGGTGATGTCTTTGGCATACATTTCACGGCGTTCGTCATTATTCATATCATGGCCGATAAAACCCACCGTGAGGCCTAAAAATTCATGAATTGGGCCCATCCACTGGCGGTCACGCCGGGCCAGGTAATCGTTTACCGTAACCACATGCACGCCTTTACCCGTCAGCGCGTTTAAGTAAGAGGGCAACACAGCTACCAGGGTTTTACCTTCCCCGGTGCCCATTTCGGCTATTTTACCTTGATGGAGAATAATACCCCCCAAAAGCTGTACATCATAAGGGCGCAGGCCAATTACACGCTGGGCCGCCAGGCGCACCACGGCAAACGCTTCGGCCAGGATATCATCCAATGTTTCCCCTTTAGCCAGGCGGTCTTTAAATTCCTGCGTTTTGGCTTTCAGCTCATCATCCGTGAGATTAGCAAATTGCTCGGTAAAGCGGTTGGCATCATCAATATAATGTTGAATTTTTTTGAGGTCTCTTTCACTTTTGGTTCCAAAAACTTTGTCAATTACGGTTCTGATCATATGTTATTTCCTTATCAAATTAAAGTAGGGTACTGCATAAATTGGGTTTTAGCATTAAGATACGGCAAAAAACGCCCCCTCCCGCTTAAGCGGGAAGAAGGCGTTTGTAAAAAGGGCCTCATTTACCTACCGGTTTTTTGTTTTTGGTTTTTACCTGTAAATTTTTGGTAGATTTGGCTTTTTGGGCTTCTTCTTGGGCGGCTTTGGTTACGCTGACCGTTTTGGAGGAAACCTCGTCCTTCAAATCCGCAAAATACAGCTCACTGGCGGAGCGGACTTTTTCTTTAGAATCTTTTTTAAGCTGTTTAATTTCCGTTTTTAAAGCTTTAATACGGTCATTTTCTTTAGCAATTTGCGCTTTGCGGTCTTCTTTGGTTAAAGATTTGTCTTTCTTTAACGCTTTAATGCGCGCTTTGCAAAGCTTAATTTCTTCTTCATGAATAGCCAACGTGTTTTCGTAAATGTCTTCAAACACGGCCAACAAATCATCTTGGGTGGTGGTTTCCAGGGCGGCTAAGTCAATATTGGAAGCCTGCTGCAAAGCCAAGCCGTTTTCGTACGTTTTGGCAATGATAAACAAGCGCAGGGAATTATCAAAATTTTTGGCTAAAGCAATTAATTCCGTTTGGGTATCGGCCGTTTTATCTTTCTGATAAGAAGCGGCTAATTTTTGCAAAATATCGTTGTATTGTTCATTCGTTTTAGCTTTTTCTAAAACGGCAGGATTGTACTGGGCAAATACGGCCAATACTTCTTCCTGGGTGTATTTTTGGCTGTCTTGGGCATACAGGCTGGAAGCCGCTGCCAATACCGCCAATAAAAGAAGACATCTCTTCATGCTTAAAACCCTCCTCCTTACAAAATTAAAACCCCTACTATTCCTTATTGTGCTATTTATAAGGCATTTCGTCAAGCAAAAAATAAAGCATAAAAAAACCCCGCTTTTCAGCGGGGCTTTTAAAAACGGTTTAGCGGGCTGCCGTGCGGAAGAAGTTACCGCGGGTAGAACCCTTTGCCAAACGGGGCATACCGGTCATTTTGTCAGCCTGTACGATAATATTTTTGGCATTGGGTTTAATCATATCCTGGCTGGAACCAAAAATATCGCCTTCTTTCAAAACGCCCAGTTGGCCGTGGCTGTTAATTTGAACTTCCAGTTTTAAGTTGCCTTCCAGTTCCGGGGCGAGCAAATCTTCTTCCCCCATCTGAAAGTTTAACGGGAATTTAGGGTTAACCACTCTTTTAATGGCCACGGGAACATCGGCCTCGTTCTTAACGATAATAGAACAGGAATTATTGTTAGCCTGTGCCACTTTGACCAGTCTTTCCGGTACATTTACCGTGCCGGAAATATTAAAACGCCCTTCCTGCACCGTTCTGGCCAAGCAGAATACACACGCTACAACGCTGGCTGCCGCAGCAGCTACCAATATCTTTTTCATACTATTATTTTACCCTTTTTAAAGCCGGTCTTTCAAGCCGGCGGATGAAGCATTACTATTATTTTAGTCCTAAAACAACAAAATTCAACCTCTTCAGGCCAAAAACCGGGGTTACCCTCTCACAACAGAAGATAACCCCAGCCGGTTATTAAACAAAACGCTTATTGTTTAAAGAAACCCCACAGGTTTTTGGCATATACCCAGCCTTTGCAGACGCCTTCGTCTTTATTGGCAGGGTCATCCTGTACTTCAATCCAGGAGCCTTTTTTGGACAAATATTTAAAAGGATAGCCTTTTTCCACCGTGCACACAATTTCATTGCTGGCACCGGGGCCTTTGCGTACGTTCAAATCCACCGTGGCGGCCATACCGCCCTTAGAGCTTAACAAAGAAGCGGAAATCCACCCGTTAAACCCTTCAAAATCTTTTACCAAAACCCAGTCTTTGGTTTCGTTGGTTTTTACCATAATAACAGGCGTGTATTTCCACGCATACCATTTCACGGCACATTTGGTGCTGGGGCAAGAGCGGATATTCGCCTTTTTAGCATTCACGCTGGCATATTTCTGCGCAAATACAGGGGCGCACGCCAATAAAAGCATTACGAATACGGATGCGATTTTTTTCATATTATCTCCTTCCTTCTTCCTCATCCTAAATTCCAATTCAAATTTATTCTGCTACACCAAAAGTATAGCAAATATTTCCGCGGTTTTTACAATATTTTAATAAGGCCCTCCCTTTTCATAAAAAAGATATAATAAAAGTATCTATTTATAAGTATGGAGTTTTTTTATGAAAGAACAAGTGGAAAAAGTTATTGAAGAAATCCGCCCGATTTTACAGTCCGACGGGGGCGATATTCAGCTCATCGGCGTGGACGAAAAAACCGGCATCGTTACCGTAGGCCTGCGCGGCCGCTGCGGCGGTTGCCCGCACGCCCAAATGACGCTGCAAGCCGTGGTGGAACGCAAAATTAAAGCGGAAGTACCCGGCGTAACCGCCGTAGAACGCGTATAACCCATGCCCAAGGCGGACCTGCATACCCATTCTGTATTTTCTGACGGAACCACCTCCCCCAAGGAGGTGGTTATTGCCGCCCAAAAGGCCGGGGTGGGCCTTTATGCCCTGGCCGACCACGACACCGTGGACGGCGTACCCCAGGCCCAGGCTGAATGTGAGGCCCGCCATATCCCGTTTGTCCCCGCGGTGGAAATAAGCACCCGCGAACATGACCACCTGCACTTTTTGGGGCTGAATGTGGATATTACCAATACCCGTTTCTTACAATTCCTGGAAAATAACCGCCGCCTGCGCGTAAACCGCATAAAAAAAATTATTGCCCAGCTGCAAGCGGCCGGGGTGGACATCACGGAAGAAGACGTTTTCTCCCGCGCGCCTAACACCGTTTCGCGCGCACACGTGGCAGACGCCTTAAAACAAAAAGGCATTGTGCCCACCCGTCAGGAAGGCTTTCGCCGTTGGTTAGTGCCCGGCCAGGCAGGATATGTGCCCTCCGCCGGGGTAACCGTGCTGGAAGCCATACGGGAAATAAAACTGGCCGGCGGCATGGCCGCCATTGCCCACCCGGGCATGGTAATGGACGTGTGGAACTTTCCCGCCTGGAAAGAGGCCGGGTTGGACGCTATTGAAGTGTTCTACCCCGCCCACACCTACACGATGAAGCAGGAACTGCTTAAAATTGCCCGCAAGTATGATTTGTTTGCTACCGGCGGGTCCGACTATCACGGCCCCAACAGCGGGCGCAATTCCACCCCCGGCATGGCCGTACCGCAGCCCCATTATGACAGGCTGTTTTCTAAGTTAATCCTTCGTTAAAAACCATGTTAAGACCGAAACTGCTAACTCTTATCCAAAACCGGCCGGAAGAGTTTTCCTCCCGCCGCGTATTAAAAGATTTAAGCGCCGGCCTGGTAGTGGCGTGTATTGCATTGCCGCTGTCCATCGCTTTGGCCATCGCCTCCGGCGTTACGCCGGAAAAAGGCCTTATTACCGCTATTGTGGCCGGGTTTATTATCTCCCTGCTGGGCGGAAGCCGCGTGCAAATAGGCGGCCCTACCGGCGCCTTTGTGGTGATTGTTTACGGCATTATTGAAAAATACGGCCTGGCCGGCCTGCTGACCGCCACCATTATGGCAGGCGTATTCTTAATTTTAATGGGCGTATTTAAATTTGGCGGATTTATCAAATTTATCCCCTACCCCGTTACTACCGGATTTACCAGCGGGATTGCCGTGGTGTTGTTTTCCACCCAAATTAACGATTTTTTGGGCATGGGGCTTACGCACATTCCGTCCGGTTTTTTGGCCAAGTGGCAGTTGTATTTTAACAGTTTAAGCCAAATTAACTGGCAGACGGTGGACATCGGGCTGTTTACACTGGCGGTGATTGTTTTTTGGCCGAAGAAATGGAAGGCGTTTCCCGGCTCGCTGGCGGCACTACTACTAACGGCCTTGATTGTGGGCATTGGTAAATTGAACGTCCCCACCATCACCAGTACGTTTGGCGAAGTGGAAACCGCCCTGGTAATGCCGCACCTGCCCGGGGCCGTAACCTGGGACACCGTTCAAAACCTCATCCGCCCCGCTATGACCATTGCCCTGCTGGCTGGGATAGAAAGCCTGCTTTCGGCCGTGGTGGCGGACGGTATGATTGGCAAACGCCACCGCTCTAATATGGAGCTGGTAGCCACCGGGGTAGCTAACATAGCCTCCGGCTTATTTGGCGGTTTGCCCGCCACGGGGGCCATTGCCCGCACCGCCGCCAATATAGAAAACGGCGGCAGAACGCCGGTGGCCGGCATGGCGCATGCGGTATTTTTGTTTATTATGATGCTGTGCTTAATGCGCTGGATCGGGCGCATACCGATGACTTCTCTGGCCGCCATTTTGTTTTTGGTTTCTTACCGCATGAGCGACTGGAGAAGCTTTAAAGCCCTCTTTAAAGCCCCGCTAAGCGACGTGCTGATTTTGCTGACCACCTTCTCCCTCACCGTACTGTTTGACTTGGTTATTGCCATTGAATT
>CALUXL010000089.1 GCA_944324735.1 uncultured Elusimicrobiales bacterium | reverse complement strand
GGCCGGCGCATTTTCCGGCTAACCCCAAGCACCCGTTATACCCTTGCGGGCAGATCGTGCCGAAACTGGTGGAAGAGCGGCATGGCTCACTTAGTGAAATTTTTGACATTATTTTTAACTCTTCCTTAACGCAGGAGCAAAAACTGGCCTTGGCGCGCCACATTTCCCAAACCACCGAAGTAATCGGGGCGGACGTTATTTTGCGCTATTTCTTCGTCCACAAACAAATCCCCGCCGTTAAGCTGCAAGACTGGACACCCAGCTCCCAGGGCACTACTTTGCTAAACTATTTACGCCACAAAGAAATTGCCTTAATAGAACGCTTAAAACAAGGAGCGCCCTGGACGGATAAAGAAGCCAATTTATTTTTGGACTTGGCCTCCATTTTGCCGGAAGAAGAATCCCGCACCATGCTGGCGGTACTAACGTATCTGGGCCCCGCTTCCGCGCAGCATCTGCTGCTGTACCCCCAAACGCCGCAACTTAAACAAATGCAAACCCAAATAAACCATGCGCGGCAGAAAGGCATTACCGCCGCCGAAAGAACTTTAAAAAAGGAAACCTCTTCCCAAGCGGTAAAGGCGTATATAAAACTTTTAAGAAAACGCATTGCCAAGCATTTTGTGCACATGCGCAAGTTGGAAGAGCGTATAGAAAGTTTTGAGTTTGCCCAGCAGCAAATGTCCAAAACCGCCCATATTACCCCCACGTTAAACAACGTGTCCGAGGCGCTTTACGCACAAGCGTATTATATGCGCATTAAAAATTTATACAACAAACTAAATACATATATGGAAGATTTGGAAGAAGAGTTAAATTCTCTGCAAGCATTTTTTCCAGAAATAGAACAATAAAGGAAACTCTAATGAAACACATCACCTACATCACCCCCCTGTTATGCGCGGGGCTTTTGGCAAGCCCCGCGTGCGCGCAAAAAACCCCTAAACAATGGGCCTCTTTATTAAAAACAGGGGCCGAAAAAACAGCCCCCGTTTCCAACCCGGCAAGGCTGCTGCCTAAACCTATGTCTTTTGAGCAAAGCCTTGCACTTGAAAACCGCCTGCTGGCCTTAAGCGCTTTAAGCCGCACCCTGCGCCGCAACCCGCACCTGCCGAACGAAGCCGCATTTTCCCAATATGCCCAAACCTTAACCCTAATTGGGGAAGGCCTGCCGGCCGCGCCTGCCGCCCAGGCCACCGCGCAGGAAAAGCAGCAATACGCCACCCAAGTACGCCAATATATAAACCGCCGCCTTAAGGAGGAAGAAGAACTGCTGGCCCTGCACATGCGCCCGAAAGACAACTTTACAAAAGCGCTTTCTTCCCCCCACATCCATTGGGCCCGCGCCCGCCACGAGCGCACCCTGGCCAACGCGCAAGACATCAAAAAATGGGACGTGCAATTAGAAGCCATAAAAGGGAATCAGGAAAAATTTTCCTGGGGAGAAAAAGGTTGGGACGAAGTAACCCTTGGCCCCGCCCGCATGCCCAAAGGCCCGCAGGACCCGCTTTTCTCCGCCCGCAACACCATCTACAAACTGGCGCAAAAGCCCCCGCAGGATTTTATTTCTGCCATGGATTTTATTACCTATTCGCCTTTAAACCCGTACCAAAAACAAACCCTCTGGCAACACCTGGCCCAACTAAACGATACCGTGGGTTACCCATTTATTTTTGGTTATATGATGGTATACCACAAACTGCCCGCTTTAAAAGCGCCGGGACTGCTGGAGGCGGAAGTATCCCCCTCCCTGCAAGCATACGCACGGGACACGCAACTGGTTTTAATTGAAAAATTAAAAAAAGGCGAAAGCTGGACAGAAGACCAAGCCAATGCTTTTTTTGACGTAAGCGTCTTCCTGCCGCAAACCAACAAGCGCGATATTTTGGCCGCCCTTACTTACCTGGAGCCGGACGCCGCCCTCTATCTGTTAGCCCACCCCGGCGAACAGCCTGTTACCCAAAAACTGCGCGCTGAAGTGCAAGCCGCCCGAGCCAAAGCAACGTGGAGAAACGCCCCGCTCTCCAAAGCGCGCCTGCAAACCAAAACGGGCGTATTTAACAGCCACCGCCGCCTGACGGCTTTAGCCAGCTATGGGGAATTATTAAACAAACGTGCGGAAAAAATAACACAGCGCATGGTTACGCGCAAATACCAAATGCAGCAAATACAACGCCAGCCGCTCCCGCAGGACCCGGTAAAACGGATGGAAAAACTTTCCTACCAATTATACTGCCAGCTGGATTTGCAACACCTGCAGGAAGTGTACAACCAAATAAATGCCCGTATGAAACAGGTGCAGACGGAACTAATCGGGCTGTATCAAACGTCCGGCTTTAACCAATAAAAGCAACAAGGGCTTGGCTATGCCAGGCCTTTTTTTTATAAATGTATTCTCTTTTGTGTTGTAAAATGCTATGCTGAAAGTTCCAACAGGCAGTACCAACTTATGGAGGTTACACCTATGAGAATGATTGACCTGATTGCAAAAAAACGTGACAAAAAAGCCTTAACAGCAGAAGAGTTTGATTTTATAGCCCAAGGCGCAGCCAAAGGCACCGTGCCGGATTATCAGCTCTCTGCTTTTTTAATGGCGTGTTTTTTAAATCCGCTTTCCGATAAAGAAACCGCCCTATTTACCAAAGCGATGGCCCACTCGGGCGGAAGGTTAGATTTCTCAGACATTAAAATGCCCAAGACGGATAAACACTCCACCGGCGGCGTGGGGGACGGTATTTCCCTGGCGCTGGCCCCGCTGGTGGCCTGCATGGACGTAGCCGTGCCCATGATGTCCGGCCGCGGCCTGGGCCATACGGGCGGCACGTTGGACAAGTTGGAATCCATGAAAAATTTTGAAGTACGCGTACCGGTTAAATTAATCCGCCGTCAAATACAAAAATTAGGCGTGTGTATGTTTGGCCAAACGCAGGATTTAGCCCCGGCGGATAAAAAACTCTATTCGTTAAGAGACGCTACCTCCACCGTAGAAAGCCGGCCTTTAATTGTGGCCAGCATCCTTTCCAAAAAATATGCCGAAGGCGTAGACAGCCTGTTAATGGACGTTAAATACGGCTCCGGCGCGTTTATGGAAAAACTGGAAGACAGCCGCAAACTGGCCCGCGCCCTGGTAAGCACCGCCAAACTGCTGGGCCTTAAATGCCGCGCCTTAATTACGTATATGGACCAGCCCCTCGGCCGCGCCATCGGCAACGGAAACGAAATGCTGCAAACCATACGCATTTTAAAAGGTGAAAAAGACCTGGCGCCCGATTTTTATGAACTGCTTTTGGAAACGGCCGCCCATATGCTGGTAATCAGCGGGAAACAAAAAGACGCCGCCAAAGCGCGCAAACTGCTGGAAGAAAAAATCGACAACGGCGAAGCCATTGCCAAACTGCGTGAATTAATTAAATGGCAAGGCGCCAGCCCCTTAGCGGTGGACGACCCCGAAAAATATTTTAAACCCGCTAAATTAAAAGTGCAGTTTACCGCCCCGCAAAACGGCTATGTAGCCCATATTGACGCCAAATTATGCGGCCAGGCCAGCGTGTTGCTGGGCGCGGGCAGAAACCGCATGGAAGACGCCATCGATTACGGCGCCGGCATTTGGCTGGACAAAAAAGGCGGCGACAGCGTTAAAAAAGGAGACGTGGTAGCCACCCTGTACGCCTCTGACAAAGAACGCCTAAACGCCGGTTTGGAACTGTTTGCAAAAGCGGTAAAATTCAGCAAAGCAAAACCCAAACCCTATAAAATTGTAAAAGAGATTATTAAATAATCTTTACGCTCTAACAGTATTTAGAGCCAGACCATTAAAAATATAAAAACCCGGGTTTAACACCCCGGGTTTTTATTTGGTTATAGGTTATGGCATACCTGTAAATTCCTTTTGCTCGGAACCCTTTACCTGCGCAAATAAGAGGCTCGATGAGATTAGCGTTTTTTCCCCCGCCACAGATGGCTTAAACAGGGCTACGTATCCCCTCCAAAAAACCACCCCGCCTAAACAAGCGCGGGGTGGTTTAAATACAATTAGGGCGGGCAAGAATTATTTTTTCACACCGATTAAGGCGTAGCCTTCACAATTTCCGTCCGCGTCTTTTACGGCAAAAGCGTCCCAATCCGTGCTGACGTAGGATTCATCTTCCGTCTGCAAATCCATACGCAGCCGAAACGCCTTGGCCGAGCCGTTTTGCGAAGCCTCTTTAAACGCGGCCCGCGCGGCGGAAGCGTTGCGGATAAAGCGTTCAAAAAACTCCATCCTCACCGGCACCCGGCAGCCCGTGGCCTGCGTAAAAGCAGCGTTGGCGGAGCGGATGCGATAGTCCAGCCCAATCATAACGGCCGGGAAGTCCATATAATCCAGCGTGCGGGTTAAACTTTGGGAAGTCTCACTCACGGCTTTGCCGGCTTGGCGTAATTCGATACGCAAACTTAAAATACGCGCCATAAGGCCAATTAATTCTTCCGCCCCCGCCTCAAACGAGCGGCGCGGCTGACGCGAGGCAAAACACAAGGCCCCGGCCGGTTTGCCCGATACGCAAATAGGCGCCGCAATCATGGCGGCAAATTCTTTGCGTTTATGCACGCAGCGGGTGCAGGAAGTGTTGCCTAAATCCGGGAATATGGCCACATTATCGGCCGCTACATCCGCCAGGCATTCTTCCACCGGGAAGTCCATGTAGCGCTGGATATTAAAGTCGTTCTGGGTGACGTAAACCACGCTCATTTCCTGGGCGCGCTCGTCAGCAAAGCGGACCACCATGCCCACCTCTGCCTTA
>CALUXL010000088.1 GCA_944324735.1 uncultured Elusimicrobiales bacterium | reverse complement strand
TTCCGGCACGTTTTCCCACGCGGTTCCGGCCGGTACGCCGTTATCCGGGTCACCCACGGCAGGATCATAAACATAACCACAAATTTCACATACGTATTTAATCATAATCAACCTCCCCTAAAAGGGTTTTTGTTTTTAACGGTGCGTGGCACCTTCGGGCGTTTTGCCTTTAATGACTGTATGATAATATTCATAAGTTAAAGGAACGCCGTGTTCACAGCATAAAATATCCGCGCCGGTTACATCCCCGATAAACAAGGTATGGGTTCCCATATCCACCGTGTTAAAAACTTTTACTTCCATATAAGAAAGCGTATCTTTTAACACAATCGGGCAGCCGGAAGGCCCCATTTTATACGGAACATTTGCAAATTTATCAAAATTGCGGCCGGTACGAAAGCCAAAAATTCCAATAAAAGGCAAAGTGGTGCTTTGGGCCAGCGGCATGGCCGCAAATACCCCGCTTTTAAGTATATACTCGTGCGTGAGGCTGTTTTTATTGACGGAGATGGCCACACGGGCTGGTTCCGCCGTTACCTGAAACACGGTATTTACAATCAGCCCGTTCTTTTTATCCCCATCTACCGACGTAACAATATACAACCCGTACGTAATATAACTAAGCGATTCGCCCACTTCTTTGGGTAACATACTCCCCCCTCTTATTGTAATTTTTTGGCTACTTCTTTACTGATAGTTAAACCCAGTTCCCGGCAGGAAGCCAGCACAGTTTCATCCGGCACAAATAAAGATTTCACCGCCGGAGCTACCACCTGAACACCCATCCCTTCCAACATTTTGGTCAGTTCGTCCACCGGGGCACCGTTCCAGCCGTAAGAGCCAAACGCCGCACCCACCAGGCCTTTTTTGCGCAAGCCTTTTAAGTAGCAAAGCACGTCGGCCATCGCCGGGAAAATACCGCTGTTTAAGACGGGAGAGCCAATAATTAAGGCACTACTGTCTAACAGTTCGGTGGCTACATCGCTGCGGTGACAGCTGTGCATGGAAAGCTGTTTTACTTCCGTTCCACCCTGGCGCAAACCTTCGGCAATTTGTACAGCCATCTTTTCGGTGCTGCCCCACATGCTGTCATACAATACAACGGCTTTGTTTTTAGGAGCCTGGGCAGCCCATTTGGCGTATAATTTAACAATTTTGGACGGATCTTTGCGCCAAATAAAACCATGATCCGGCGCAATAATCTTGGGAGATAACCCCATTTTGGTTACCTGATCCAAAAAGCGAAGTACAATATCCGAATAAGGCAGTACGATATTGGCGTAATATTTTTCCGCCTCGTAGAGCCATAAACGTTCTTCGTTCTCGTCGTCAAATAATTTAGAAGTGGCATAATGCATACCAAAAACGTCGTTGGTAAATAAAACGTCTTCTTTTTCCAGGTAAGAGAACATGCTGTCCGGCCAGTGCAACATGCGGGCTTCCACAAAGGAAATGGTGTCCCCCCCCACTTCGATTTTGTCACCGGTTTTTACCACTTTTAAATTTAAATTTTGGTGGAACTGGGCGGTAATATCTTTCATACCCATAGCGGAAACATATACTTCTTTGGGTTCAATTTCCGCCACAGCCTGGGGCAACGCGCCGGAATGGTCCATTTCCGAATGGTTAGAAATGATAATTTGAATTTTCTTCGGGTCAATTACGCTTTTAATGCGCGCCATCATTTCCCCGTAAAATTCTTTTTTTACCGTATCAATTAAAGTGGGTTTTTCACCCAATACTAAGAATGCGTTATAAGTAGTGCCTTTTTTGGTGGAATAACCGTGGAAATCACGTATATTCCAATCAATGGCGCCTACCCAGTAAACTTTATCGGTAATTTTTACAGCTTGCATATACTCCTCGAACAGTTACAAATTAATTTTCTTTCTGCCACAAACCGTGCAGGTTGCAATATTCACGCACTAATACTTTATCAGACGTGGTTTTAAAGTCCGCTTCCGGTTTTTCGCCCGGTTTTAAGTATTTGCGCTGGATTTTGCCGCATTCGGTGCAGATCAGTTCAATCCATTCAATCCAGTGTACGTCTTGCATCGGGTGGGCTACGGAGCCTACTTCCACATGATACCCCCCCTCTACTTTGGTAATGACGGGTACATGTTTTTCGGTGGCGGCGTCCGTCTCACCGGGTACTTGCAGTTTCATCGGTTGGCCGCAGCAAACCAATTCCCCCGCGCCCGCGTGCAATACTTCTACGATATTGCCACATACATTGCATTTGTATACTTCATATTGTTTGGTCATAAAAATCCCCTTATGAATTAGTCTTTGTATTGAATATACCTTATTGTATATCGTTTGTCTATTTTTTAAATAGATTAGTTAGCTTAATAATAATTTTTCTTATTTATTTTATAAAATATCCTTATACTCTGACAATGCTATTATACGGTTATTTTCCCCTTTAACCAGATTAAAAATGAATTAGACAGTATTTTAGTTTATTTTTCTTTTAAAACGCTTTTTAATTTTTAATAACACAAAGCACCCCCAAAACCCAAAAAATTGAAATTACCCCCCTTTTTAAGCTTTTAAAAAGATTTTAACCCTTTCTTAAATTGACGCAAGGGGGGGATAAGTAGTATCATATAAAATATCTTTTTATATGGCGGAATAAGTTGTGGATAATGTAACTTCAAATAGTATACCTGCTTCTATTTTAACCGAAATTGAAACCATACTGGGTACGGATAGTTTTGATATGTGGCTGCGTCCGGCTGTGTTTCGTTACAATAATAATGTATTGGAAATTGAACTGCCCAATCAATTTTGGGGGAAAACCATTAAAGAACGTTATGAACATATCATTAAAGATGCGTTCTTAAAACATTTAGGAGCGGAAATTACCGTAAATTATATTATTAAAGAAGCCGCCCCTGCTGTGGCGCCCGTCCTGGCGGACCCGGTACTTTCCGCATCGGTGCGGCGCAACCCGTTTATATCTAATTTAAACTCTTCGTTTACGTTTGATAATTTTATTGAATCACCTTCCAACCGCTTTGCTTACCGCATGGCGGAGGCGGTAGTCAATAAACTGGGTAACCGCCAAAACAACCCTTTATTTATTTACAGCACGCCCGGACTGGGAAAAACCCATTTATTGCACGCGATTGGAAATAAAATTCTGCAAACCAACCCTAATGCGCGCGTACTCTATAAATCCGGCGAAGAATTTGTAAACGATTATGTAGATTCCGTGGTCAATAAAGACCGGGAAAACTTCCGCAAAAAATACCATCAGTTGGATTGTTTTTTAATGGACGATATTCAATTTGTGGTAGGCACCACCAAAGTGGGCAGCGAGGCGGAATTCTTCTACACTTTTAACGCTTTGTTTGACAATAAAAAACAAATTGTCTTAACCTCGGATAAAACCCCGCAGGAATTGCAACTGGAAGAACGTTTGTCTTCCCGTTTACTGTCGGGTATTGTAACGGAAATTAAACTGCCCAATGTGGAAACCCGCATTGCCATCCTGCGCCAAAAAAGAGACAGTATCAATTTTGATATTGGCGACGATGTACTGGCTTTTATTGCCGAGGGGATACAAACCAACATACGCGAGTTGGAAGGTTCCTTTTTTAGCTTAGTTTCTTTCTGCACGTCCCACGGCATTACGCCCACGATTGGCGTAGCCCAGGAAGTACTGGCCGATACCCTGGCCCAGGAAGAGAAAAAGCTGGCCATTAACGTAAATTTAATTAAAAAGATAGTGGGTAAGCATTTTAAGATAAATATGGAAGATTTTAACTCCAAACGCAAAACCCAGTCTATCACCTGGCCGCGGCAGATAGCCATGTATTTGGCTACGGAACTGACGGATTTATCCCTGCCGGAAATAGGCCGTGAGTTTAACCGCGACCACAGCACCGTTGTCCACGCGCGGGACTTAATTAAAGAAAAAGTGGACGCGGACCCCTTTTTCACAGCTGAAATCAACCAAATTATTTTAGACATTAAGGCTGTGGATAAAAAGTAAATAAACTGTGGAAAACCTCTGTGTATAACCGGCTCAGGGGGGGAACAAAATTTTTAATTGTGGGTAGTGTTTATAAAATAACCGGGTTATGCACAAAGCAAACCCATTTGAGTGTATAGGTAAATCCACACAATAAACACTATCAACAGGACATTAATAATAGGATTAATAGATATGAAAATAAATATAACTAAAGAGACCTTTTTGGAAGGAATCCAAATTGTTTCAGCGGGGGTATCTTCCCGTACAACACTGCCTATTTTGCACAACTTCTTGTTGGAAGCCCAAGGCAATAAATTAAAAATGGTGCGCACGGATATGGAAATGGCCACCGTGCATTACATCAATGCGGAAGTGGAAGAAGAAGGCAGTATTACGGTACCTATGAAGGAATTTTCCGAAATTATCAAAAACCTGCCCAATGACAAAGAAATTAATCTCTATAGTGACGAAAACAACAAATTTCATATCAAATCCGGCAAAAGCAAATTTTGGGTGATCGGTACGCCTAAGAGCGAATATCCCGCCATCCCGGAAGTGGAAAAAGACAACAGCCTGTCTATGGATCCGTTGGAATTAAAAGACATGATTGAAAAAACGGCCTTTTCCGCCTCTACCCAGGAAACCCGCTATATTTTGAACGGTTTACTGTGGAACAATACGCCGGAAAAATTTGAAATCGTAGCTACCGACGGCGGCCGCCTGGCTTTGGCCACGCATGCCCCGCTGGAAGGCTCCAAAGAATTCAAAATTATTATTCCTACCAAGATTTTAAACGAAGTTTGCCGCTTTATCTCTATTGCCAAGCCGGAAAAAGATGCCCGCCTGGAAGTAAACGTATCTTCCAACCAGGTCAGCTTCTGTATGAACGAAACCACGTTCATTTCTCGCTTGATTGAAGGCAACTTCCCCAACTACAACCAAGTAATTCCTACCAAGAAAAACCTGGGTTTTGAAGTATTTACCAAGGATTTACTGGCTTCCACCCGCCGCTCTGCTCTGTGCTCCGGCGAGTTTGGCAGCACCGTAAAATACAAAATGGAAAACAATGCCATTATTGTAACGTCCAACTCTCAAAACATGGAATTTGTGGACGAACTGCCCATCGAATATACCCAGGAACCTTTTGAGGCGGCCTTTAACCCGCAATATATTATTGACGTACTGAAGAACGTGGGGGAAGAAAAAGTATCTTTTTCGTTTGTTAACTCTTCCCAGCCGGTGTTAATTGAACCGGTGGAAAACGGTACTTTTAAATACGTCATTATGCCGGTACGGGCTTAGTATGAAGTTTGGCCAAACGCCCCGCAAAGCGTGGCACAGCACCCGCGAACTGGGAAACACGTTTAACAGCTTAAATATTACTTTAAACCGTTTGATGGTGCTGGACCATGTATGGACCCGTTTAACAGGCGTGCGGGGGCAGTTTTGGCGTTTGCAAGGGGTAAAAAACGGTACCCTGTATGTAAAAGTTACCGCCAGTGTGGCCAAAAATCATTTACTTACCCAGCGCGAAACGCTGATTCGGGAAATGAACAAGCATTTTGACCGGCCCTGGATACAAAAGATTGAAATTCTATAATTTGCCCATTTTTAAGCAAGGAGCAACCAATGACTGAAGCAGAAAAAGAAAAGGAGTATGATTCTTCTAAAATTACCGTTTTAGAAGGTTTGGAAGCGGTGCGCAAGCGCCCTGCCATGTATATCGGTTCCACCGGTTTGCCTGGTTTGCACCACTTGGTGTATGAGGTGGTGGATAACTCCGTAGACGAAATTTTAGCCGGCGGTGCTACCACCATTACGGTTACCATTAAAGACGATATGACCTGCTCCGTTCAGGACGACGGACGCGGTATCCCGGTAGACGTAATGAAAACCGCCAAAGACCCTAAACTTCGCAATAAATCCGCTTTGGAAGTGGTAATGACCGTGTTGCACGCCGGCGGTAAGTTCGATAGCGGCGCTTATAAAGTGTCCGGCGGTTTGCACGGGGTGGGTGTATCCTGCGTAAACGCGCTTTCCGAAACGATGGAAGTGGAAGTACGCCGCGACGGGCATGTGCATTTCCAGCGCTATCACCGCGGTAAGCCGGAAGATAAAGTTCAAATCATTGGCGATACGCGCGAACACGGTACCAAGGTTACTTTCCATGCCGATAAAGAAATTTTTGGCGATGTTGCCTTCTCTTATGAAACCATCGGCAACCGCTTGCGCGAGCTGGCTTTCTTAAACGCGGGCGTAAAGATTATTTATATTGATGAACGTAAAGAGGAAAACCCGTCCGTTACCTTCCATTTTGAGGGGGGGATTTCCCAATTTGTTACGTATTTAAATACCAACAAAACCGTCATCAACCCGGAACCGATTTATCTGACCAAACAAGTGGGGGATAATTATATTGCTTTTGCTTTGCAATATAACGAAGGTTATTCCGAAAACGTATTTTCTTTCGTTAACAACATTCACACGGTGGAAGGCGGTACGCACTTAAGCGGTTTCCGTTCTTCTCTTACGCGTATTATTAACGAATATATTAAAAACAACAACATCTCCAAACACAAAGACATTTCCGTGGGCGGGGATGATATTAAAGAAGGTTTAACGGCGGTATTATCCGTTAAAATCCCGCATCCGCAGTTTGAAGGGCAGACCAAAACCAAGTTGGGTAACTCGGAAGTAGAAGGTATTGTCCGCTCTGTGGTGGGGGAAACCTTGGCTACTATCTTTGAAGAAAACCCCAAAACGGCCCGTGCCATTTGTGAAAAATGCGTGGGCGCAGCCGTAGCGCGTGAAGCAGCCCGCAAAGCGCGTGATTTAACCCGCCGCAAAGGCGCGTTGGAAGGCGGCGGCCTGCCGGGTAAACTGGCCGACTGCCAGGAAAAAGATTCCTCTAAATGCGAAATCTTCCTGGTGGAAGGTGACTCCGCCGGCGGTTCCGCCAAACAAGGGCGTGACCGCGTATTCCAGGCCATTTTGCCGCTTCGCGGTAAAATTTTAAACGTGGAAAAAGCCCCGCTGGTTAAAATTCTCTCCAGCGATACCATCCGCGATTTAATCGCCGCCGTAGGTACCGGCGTGGGTGAAGGGGAAGGCGGTTTTGATATTACCAAACTGCGCTACCACAAAATTATTTTAATGGCTGATGCTGACGTGGACGGACAGCACATTTCTACACTGCTGCTTACTTTCTTCTACCGCCAGTTAAAGCCGCTTATTGAAGCCGGGCACGTATATTTGGCCCAGCCGCCTTTGTATAAAGTAAAGAAAGGCAAATCCGAACAATACCTGCAGACCGAAGAACAAATGCAGCAATGGCTGATGAAAGAAGGTTTAGCCAGCGTAACGGTAACCGATACGGTGAAAAATGTTCCTCTTACGCAGGAACAGTTAAGCGATATGCTTAAAATTCTGCGCGATGTGGAAAACACCTTGGCTAAGCTGGAAGTAAAAAACATCACGCTGGCGGATTTCTTGGCCTTCTTGGCCGAGGGCCGCGTGCCGGTGTATCGCACCCCGCTGCAAAGCGGCGGTTACCGGTATTTTTACACGGAACAGGAATACCGCGATTTTGAAAGCCAGTATATGGAAGAAAAACGCGCCGAGTTGGAAGCCGACGGTGTAGACGCCGCCATGATTACCAACGACAGCCTGATGCCGGAACACCAAGCCTTGTTTGAATTTGGCAAACTTTTAGCCTGTGAAAAGAAAATGGAAGCATTTGGCTTTACATTTAAACATTATCCCACGGTGGAGAACGAAAAAGACCGCGTAAACCCGCTGTTTAAAGTAAACAACGGCAAGACGGACGTGTTGGTTTACAGCCTGGCGGAACTGTTGCACGCGGTAAAAGAAGCGGCCTCTTCCGGCGCTACCATCCAGCGCTACAAAGGGTTAGGGGAAATGAACCCCGAACAGCTTTGGGAAACCACCATGGACCCGGCCAAACGCAAATTAATCCAAGTAAAAATTAACGATGCGGCCGATACGGAACAAGCCTTCACCATGTTGATGGGTGACCGTGTGGAACCGCGGCGTGATTTTATCCAATCGCACGCCTTGGAAGTAAAAAACTTGGACATTTAATTTCCCCGCCGGGGTTTTTCCCCGGCCGGGTACGATTTATCCGTAACAGGAGATTTTTATAATGAGCGAAGAATTAAATAATCAGCCGCAAGCCGAAAACACCAATGTAGACTTGTTTGGCAACATTCAACAGCGCGATATCGCTAACGAAATGCGGTCTTATTATATCGATTACGCCATGAGCGTTATTGTAGGCCGCGCCCTGCCGGACGTGCGCGACGGTTTAAAACCCGTACACCGCCGTGTGTTGTATTCCATGAACGAAATGGGTTTAAAATACAATAAACCCTACAAAAAATCCGCCCGTGTGGTAGGGGACGTATTAGGTAAATATCACCCGCACGGTGACAGCGCCGTATACTATACCTTGGTGCGTATGGTGCAGGATTTCTCCCTGCGCAAGCCGTTAATTGACGGGCAGGGTAACTTCGGTTCTATCGACGGTGACAGCGCCGCCGCCATGCGTTATACCGAATGCCGCCTGCAGCGTATTGCCGATGAAATGCTGGCTGACCTGGACAAAGACACCGTTAAAATGATTCCCAACTACGACGGTTCTTTGCAGGAACCTTCCGTTCTGCCGGGTAAATTGCCGGCACTTTTGGTAAACGGTTCTTCCGGTATTGCCGTAGGTATGGCTACCAATATTCCCACCCATAACCTGGGGGAAGTGTGCGACGGGATTATCGCTTATATTAAAGACCCCAACATTTCCACCAAGGACATGATGAAAATCATCAAAGGGCCGGATTTCCCTACCGGGGCCATTATCCGCGGTACCAAAGGTATTTATGAATATTTTGAAACGGGCCGCGGCAGCGTAAAAGTGCAGGCCCGCACGGAAATTGAAGAACGCAAAGGTGGGCGCGAAGCGATTATCGTGTCCGAAATTCCGTACCAGGTAAATAAAACTTCTTTGATTGAAACCATCGTGGGTTTGGTGCGCGATAAAAAGATTACCGATATTTCGGATATACGCGACGAGTCGGACCGCCGCGGTATGCGCCTGGTAATCGAAGTAAAACGCGACGGAAACGCCCAGGTAGTTTTGAATCATTTATTTAAACATACGCAGTTGCAAACGTCCTTCCCGGTCAATATGCTGGCCATTGTGGACGGGCGCCCGCGCATTTTATCGCTCAAAGAAGTGATGAAAGCGTATGTAAAACACCGCAAAGAAATCATCACCAACCGCACCAAGTTTGACTTGAACAAAGCCCAACGGCGCGAACATATTTTGCAAGGCTTATTAATTGCCATTGCCAATATGGACCAGGTGGTGGCCATTATCCGCAATTCCAAAGACCCGGCCGAAGCCAAACTTAAATTAATGAGCACGTTTAGCCTTTCTGAACTGCAAGCCCAAGCCATTTTGGATATGCGTTTACATCAGCTTACCCAGCTGTCTGCCGAGGCGATTGCCAACGAACAGGCCGAACTGCTTAAACTGATTGCCGAACTGCAGGGCATTTTGGCCGACCCGCAGAAAATTTTGGACATTATCGTAACCGAACTGACCGAACTGAAAAAGAACTACGGCGACGAACGCCGCACGGAAATCGGCCAGGATATGACGGACTTCTCGATGGAAGATTTAATTGAAAAAGAAGACGTCGTCATTACCATCTCTAACGACGGTTACGCCAAACGCATCCCGCTGGATACGTACCGCAGCCAGAACCGCGGCGGTAAGGGCATTATCGGCGGTAAAACCAAAGAGGAAGACTTTATGGAACACTTGTTTGTAACGTCTTCCCACTCGACGATTTTGATGTTTACCAACCGCGGCCGCGTATTTGCGCTGCGCGCGTTTGAAATACCGGAAGGCAACCGCATGTCTAAGGGTAAAGCCATTGTGAACTTGCTGCAGCTGGTGGGTGAAGAAAAAGTAACCTCCGCTGTGTCTATTGAAAACTTTGACCCGAAACATTGCGAAAACACCTTCCTTACCATGTGCACGCGGTATGGTTCCATTAAACGTGTGGAACTGTCGGAATTTGCCAATATCCGCAAAACGGGTATTATTGCCATCGGTTTGGACGAAGGCGACGTGTTAACCAGCGTACAAACCACGCACGGCAAGTCTGACATTATCGTAGCCACGCGCAACGGTAAATCCATCCGCTTTGACGAAAACCAAGTACGCGCCATGGGCCGCCCGGCCAAGGGTGTGCGCGCCATCAACTTGATGGAAGGCGACGTGGTGGTAGGTATGGAACAAGCCCCCAATGACGCGCCGCAGCCGGATGTGCTGTCCGTCTGTGAAAACGGCTTTGGTAAACGCACGGAATTTAGCGAATACAAACGCCAGAACCGCGGCGGTATGGGTGTAATTACCATCAAAACCAGCGAACGCAACGGCAAAGTAGTGGGTATTAAACTGGTGGACGAAAGCAAAGACTTAATGATTGTAACCGAAAAGGGTATGACAATCCGCGTCCGCTGTGAGGATATCCGCTCCGTAGGCCGCAATGCGCAGGGTGTAACCCTGGCCAAGATGGAACCGGGCGATAAGATTGCCCGCATTGCCCCTGTGGTAAAAGCGGAGGAATCTTCCAGCGAAGAATAACCCCGCGGTTAAGTTGTTTTTAAGCCCCTTGCCCGTTTTGGGCAGGGGGCTTTTTTATGGACGTAAAACCCAAAAATAAATAAATGTACCGAGCGGTAAAAAAAAAGGTTTACAAGTTTGCCGTAAAAGTGCTATAAACTAAACAGGGGTAATCGTATGCGTACAAATCCGCACATTCTAGAAATTAATACACGGGCGTGGCTGAAGCGTTTGGAACGCCGCCACGGGAAAGTATTTACCTTGGACCAAATTCCCGATTCGTACTGGACGGAAATTAAGGCCCTGGGGTTTGACGCCTTGTGGTTTATGGGCGTTTGGAAAGAAAGCCAAAAAGGGCGTGAAATTGCCCGTTCCCATCCCGAAGTATTGGATTCTATTAAAAAAGTGCTGCCGGAATTTTCTTCCGAGGACATCATCTCCTCTCCCTATGCTATTACCGAATATGTAGTGGACGACGCTTTAGGCGGTCCGGAAGCGCTTAAAAAACTGCGTGCCAAATTAAACGGCATGGGTATTTCTTTATTATTGGATTTTGTAGCCAACCATACGGCTATTGACGCCCCCATGGTGGATAGCGACCCCGATTTGTACATTACCACCGGCACAGCCGAACCCGGCGTGCATAAAGATTGGTTTTTTAAGAATAAAAAAGGCCAGTACATTGCCCACGGGCGGGACCCGTATTTTGCCCCGTGGACGGATACCGCACAGCTGAATTATTTTAATCCGCGCACCCGCCAAATTATGTTGGATAACTTGTTAAAAGTAGCCAAACAGTGCGACGGCGTGCGTTGCGATATGGCCATGCTAAGCTTAAATAAAGTACACCGGGACACCTGGTGGGAATTTTTAGGCGCGGATATGCCGAAGGAGGAGTTTTGGTCCCAGGCGTTAACGGCGGTGCGTGATAAATACCCGGAATTTACTTTCATCGCGGAAGTATATTGGGGCTTAGAGTGGGATATACAGGAAATGGGTTTTGATTATACCTACGATAAAATCCTGTATGACCGCCTGCGCTTTTCCACGCCGGAAGACATTAAAGCCCACTTGGGAGCGGAACATTTATTCCAAATGCGCTCCATCCGCTTTATTGCCAACCACGACGAAGAAGAAAGCTTAAAAGCGTTTGGGAAAGAAAAATCCCTGGCGGCCAGCACCATCATTGCCACCTTGCCCGGCGCGCGTATGTTCTATTTGTTCCAGTTATTGGGGCGCCCGCAGCGCTTGCCGATACAGTATGTAAAAGATTTGTTCCCTGTGGATAAAGACGTAGCCACACAGTATGCGCGGTTGTTAACCATTGCCTCCGCGCCGGAGT
>CALUXL010000087.1 GCA_944324735.1 uncultured Elusimicrobiales bacterium | reverse complement strand
TGTATGCCCGCTACCAAGATTTTTTTTAACGCACGTTTAAAGATATTATTTTTTGTGGCGTGCGCGGCGTGTGGTATTATAGCCTTGCGTTTGGTGGATATACAGGTGTTGCGCCATAAAGACTATTTGGAAATGGCGGAACGTAACCGTACGCAGGTGTTGTATCAAACGGCTCCGCGCGGGCGCGTATTTACTTCAGACGGGATTGTGGTTGCCAGCAATGCCCCGTCGTTTAGCTTTTATTATTTGGCGGCCGGCCGCAAGGATATACCTTACCTGCAACAGCTGGCGCAGGACTTTGCCCCCAAACTGGGCATGAGCGAAGAAGCCCTCACCGCCAAACTAACCGAAGGCCTTAAAAGCGGCAAAGCCGTTGCCTTGGCCGAAAACCTCTCCCCCAAAACCACCATTGCCCTGCAGGAATTGCAAATTTACTATCCGGGCGTGTATCTGCTGGAAGAAACCAAGAGAGACTACCCTTACGGCAGCTTTGCCAGCCATTTAATTGGCTATTTGGGTAGTATGACGGACGCGGAATGGCGCCGCAGAGACCCGGCCATGAATTACCGTTTAAATTCCAAAATAGGCAAAAACGGTATTGAAAAGAAGTACGAAGCCGAACTGAAAGGGGAAGACGGCGGTGCTTATTTGGAAGTGGATTACCGCGGCCGCGTGCGCCGCGTGATTGAAGACCGCAAATGGCACCCGGGCAGTGACGTTCACCTTACTTTAAACTTTGCCGTACAGCGCGCGGCGGAAGACGGTTTAAAAAGCACTTCTACCGGCCGTGGCGCGGCCGTGGCGCTGGATACGCGCACCGGCGCGGTGCTGGCTTTAGCCAGTGCCCCGGCGTATGACCCCAATATTTTTGTGCCGTATAACGATACGGACGTGTCCAATGTCTCTAAAAATATTAGCGAATACAACCTGGCCGTACAGGGCACCTATCCGCCTGCCTCTACGTTCAAAATTATTACAGCTATTGCCGCTTTAACGGACCCGGATTTTGACCCATCCGCCCATGTAAATTGCCCCGGCCATTATGATGCCGGATCTCGTATTTTTAAATGTTGGAAAAAGACCGGGCACGGATTAATGAATTTATTGGACGGGTTAGCCAATTCGTGCGACGTGTATTTTTATGATGTGGCCGCACGGGTGGGGGCTTCGGCCATTGAGCGGGTGCAAAGAGCTTTTATGTTTGGGCGTCCTACGGGTATTGATTTGCCGGGGGAACGTTCGGGTAATTTATACGGCCCCACCAAACGCGCGCGCAATAAATCCTACTGGTTTATTGGGGACACGCTAAACTTGTCCATCGGCCAGGGGGAATTGCTGGTTACCCCGCTTAAACTGGCGCAGTTTGCTGCGGCGTTGGCCAGCAAGGGCAATGTATACCGGCCGTATTATATTGATAAATTAGTCAGCAACCGCAGCGGAAAAACCACGCAAGTGGGCAAAACGGAAGTTTTAAATAAGGCGGATTATCCGGCCTCTACTTACGATTTAATCTGGACTTCTATGAAGTACACCACCGATACCGGCACCGCCCGCTGGGCCAAAATACCGGGGTTGGACGTATATGCCAAAACCGGCACGGCGCAAAACCCGCACGGGGATGACCACGCCTGGTTTATGGCTTTTGCCGGAAGACCCGGTGAAGAACCTTCTATTGCCGTGGTGGTGTTTGTGGAATACGGGCTGCACGGTTCCAGCGCGGCCGGGCCGATTGCGCGGGAAATGTTAAAAGCGTATTTTGGCGTGGACGACTTGGGTAACCCGGTGGGCAAGCCCCAGTCTTTACTGGCGCAGGAAAATTATGATGAATTGCTGGACGCCCCTGTTGGAGAATAAAAATGTTAAAGGAAGCGGTAGGACGCAGTAAACTGGATTGGATTTTATTTGGCGCCATGTTGGGCTTGGTGCTGATTGGCGCGTTGTGTATTATGTCGGCCATGAACAGCATCTCCCTGGCTAACGGGGTGGTGCGCACGCACGTGTTGGCTTTGTGCGTGGGGGCGGCTGCATTTGTGGCGGGGTGGAGTTTTAACTACCAAATTTACGATGAACAATGGAAAGCCCTTTACGGTTTTATTTTGATGCTTTTGGTAGGGGTGCTATTGTTTGGTACGTATCAGCGCGGGTCCCGCTCGTGGTTCGTGTTGCCGTTTTTCTCCATGCAGCCTTCGGAAATTTGCCGCGTGCTTACGCTGTTGGTGGCGGCGGCATTTTTGGACCGCCGCGGTTCTCGTATTAGAGACACCAGCTCCGTCATCGGGCTGGGGTTGCTGCTGATTCCTATCTTTGGGCTTATTATGATGCAGCCGGATTTTTCTTCCATTGTTATCAGCTTCCCCGCACTGGTGATTTTGTTATACTGCACCGGGGTAAATATGTTTTATTTGTGGCTTTTGGTGTTGTTTGGCGCGGTGGCCGGTATTTGCACCATCGGCTGGACATATATTTATTTACACCCGGATTTAACCCAATACACGCTTATTAAAATATTCCAGCAAACCGGTTCCAACATTGCCTATATGGGTGGTGTGTGCGCCGGGGTGGCGTTGTTAGGGTATGGGGCGTGGTGGTTTTTTAGGCAGCTTCGCATCTTTTTGCCTTCGTTTTATTTTGTGTTAGCCACGGTGGTGGTTTTGGCCGGGTTCTTTGCCGGGGTATTTGTGGACCACCAAATGAAAACCTACCAGCGCAAGCGCGTGGAGGCCTTCCTGGCCCCCAAGTCTGACCCGCAGGGCGCCGGTTACAACGTGCTTCAGGCGCAGATTGCCATGGGCTCGGGCGGGGTATTTGGAAAAGGCTTGTTTTCGGGTACGCAGTCGCGCTTAGGGTTCGTGCCGGAAAAACATACGGACTTTATTTTAGCCGTTGTGGGGGAAGAACTGGGCCTGTGGGGTACCTTGCTGGTACTGGGGCTGTATTTGGTTATTTTATGGCGTTTGGTAATGATAGGTTACAGCGCGGGGGACCGATACGGCTATTTGGTATGCGGGGGTATGTTTGGGATGTTTTTTACCTATATGCTAATTAACTTTGGCATGTTGATAGGTATTGTGCCTGTGGCGGGTATTCCGCTGCCGTTTATTTCGTATGGAGGGTCCAACCTGGTGGCCAGCTTATTTGCGCTGGGGGTGGCTCAATCGGTACACGCGCGGCGTATACGCGCATAAGACGGGTATGGTATGATAAACGCCCCAAAAATTTATAAAATGCGTATAGAGTTTACTGTGTCCGCCGCGGCGGATAACAAACGCATTTTTTCGGCTTTGCGCAGTGCCGTTTTAAAAAGCGGGCTTGCGTTTGAGCCGGCTAAAATAAATAAAAATTGGCCCCGCCTGGCTTATGGCCCGGTGCTGGGGTATGGACAAGAAAGTTTGGGGGAATTTGCAGATATTTATTTACTGCAAAATATACCCCCGCAGGAAGTATATCAGGCGTTGGCTCGTGCGGCCGGCCCGAATATTGTCATTAAACGGGTGGAAAGAGTGCCGTATGCATTGCCTTCTGTAGCCAATTTGGCCCAGGCGGCAAGATATATTGTGGAGGGGGATTTTTCCCCTTGGGCTCCAAAGCAAACCCTGACTGAATTTTTAAACGGGAAAAAGGCGTTTGCCGTACTCACGGCCCCAAACGCCACCATGACGCAGGAAGTGCAGCTGAACCCGTATATAGCTGCGTGTGAACAACCGGAAGAAAATAAATATTTTCTTACCTTGCAAACGGTGTATGAAAAAACCATTAAACCGCAATATGTGGTAGCCGCTTGGCTGGGCATACCCATTACGCAGGGGGAAGAGTTTACCGTTCCGGGTGTACGATTTATTAGAGAAGGTTTATTCTGGCGTGACTCGCAGGGCGGGTTGCACCGCATTTAACAGGTCTGGAATTAGACCTAAGAGAGGAATTTTTATGAGTAAGAATTTGGAAACCAGCCCCAAGGTGGAAGTGATTGTAAACACTTCGTTTGAGGAAACCCGCATTGCCATTATGGAAGACGGGCGCATTAATGAACTGATTTGGGAGCGCCGCGGCGCGTTAAACATTGTGGGCAATATTTACAAAGCCACGGTGGAAAACGTGCTGCCCGGTATATCCAGTGCGTTTTTGAACATCGGTTATGAGAAGAACGCCTATTTGTATATTTCCGATATTTTAGGTGGCGATAAAAAGAACATTGATAAAGTACTTAAAAAAGGGCAGGAAGTAATGGTGCAGGTGGTAAAAGACGCCATTGGCACCAAAGGCATGAAAGTAACCATGGATGTTACCCTTCCCGGCCGCTATTTGGTGTTAACGCCCAACCAAAGTTTTGTGGGTGTATCCAAAAATATTGAAGACAGCGAAGCCCGCCATAAATTAAACGAGATTATGCAGGAACTGGCCGACAAACACTTAAACGGCATGGGCTGCATTGTGCGCACCGAGGCTGAAGAAGCCAGCCGGGACGAACTGGAACGGGAAGTGAAATACCTGTACCGCCAGTGGCAGTCTATCTTAAAGAAGTTTGACAGTGTGCGTTCTCCCCAGCTTTTGCATGAAGATATGGACGCCGTATTGCAGGTGGCGCGCGATGTACTTTCCGAAAATGCCAGCGTATATTTGCTGGACAACCAAAAAGATTATGAACGCGTGCTGGACTTTGTAAAAAAGAACTCGCCCGAACTGGCGGACCGCGTACAGCTTTACAAAGGCAAAACGCCTATTTTTGAAGCCTATGACATTGAGCCGGAAATTGACAACCTGCGCAAAATTAAACTGCCCTTGCCCAACGGCGGCAGTATTATCATACAGGAAGCCGAATCTTTGTGCGCCATTGACGTAAACACCGGCAAATTTACGGGTAACAAATCGCAAGAAGAAACCGTTACCCAAACCAATATAGAAGCCGCTAACGAAATTGCCCACCAGCTTCGCCTGCGCAATATCGGCGGTATTATTGTGATTGACTTTATTGACATGCGCAAAGCCTCCAGCCGCCACCGCGTGGTGGAAGCCCTTTCCAAAGCGGTACGGGGGGACCGCGCCAAAATACGCATCCTGCCCATTACCCGCCTGGGTTTGGTGGAAATGACGCGTGAGCGCAAACGGGAAAGCACCGGCAGCTTTATTAGCGAGGAATGCCCCCAGTGCCACGGTTCCGGCCGCGTATTATCGGCCGAGAGCATGCGCATTAAAATCCAGCGTGAAATTTATGATTTAACAAGCGGCCGCCCCGGCGGTACTTTACGTGTGGTGTTGCATCCGCTGTTGGCGGAAGCCATCAAGCAAAAACAGGCGGATATAGAAGAAAACATCCACCGCTCGCTGAAAATCCAGGCGGACCCGCAAATTGCTTGGGAAGATTACAAAATTGTGTTGGAATAAACTGATGGAGTCCGCGCCGGGTTCGGCGCGGACTGTTTGTCTATGATGAAGAAATTTTTATTTATTATACTGGCCGCCACGCTTTGGCTGGCGGGTACGGCCTGCGCCCGGGCGCAGGGTAAAACCACCCTTCAAATTATTGGTAAGGATAAAGGCTCCGTGGCCTCTATCCAGGCCAACGGCGTTAC
>CALUXL010000086.1 GCA_944324735.1 uncultured Elusimicrobiales bacterium | reverse complement strand
CCCCCACAATGCCCGCCTTGGCGGCGGAGTAATTGGTCTGCCCCGGAACGGGCGCATGGGCCGCGGCGGAGGCAATGTTAATAATGCGCCCCTCTTTGGCGTGTATCATAGCGCCCAAAACGGTTTTGGTTACGTTATGAAATCCGCCCAGAACGGTATTAATAACGCCGGTCCATTCGTCGTCTTTCATCCAAATAAGCAAATTATCTTTACGTACGCCCGCGTTGTTTACCAAAATATAGGGCGTTTGGGTTTGAAGCAAAGGCTCCAGCGCGGCGCGCACGGCTTGTGCGTCGGCCACGTCAAAAGGCAGCAGCGTGCAAGAAGAGCCTAAAGCCTCTATTTCTTTTTTGGCGGCTTGCGCGGCCGAGTGGTTGGAGTGGTAATTAAGCCAAATATGGCAGCCCTCCTGCGCCAAAGTTTTGGCGATGGCCAGGCCAATGCCGCGGCTGGCGCCGGTAACCAGGGCAATGCGGTTTTGTAGGGGTTTTTTCATTGTAAAAACGCTCTAAAATAAGATAAAATTTAATAGATATATGATAGCTAAAAACAGTGCAAAACTCAACCCAAAATACCGCCGTAAACGCACCCCCGGGCGCACCATGGCGGACGTAGCCTTTGACGCACAAAAACTGGCGTTTGCGCCAATTTCCTTTCAAGCGGCCCTGGCCCTGCGGGATTTGGGCATTTTAAACGCCTTAAACCAAGCCCCGGCTACGGATAAAGAACTGGCCCGTTCTACCGGACTCTCTTTATATGCCGTGCAAACCCTGCTGGAAAACGCCTGCGCGCTGGACCTGGCGCAAAAAAACCCACAAGGACTGTACGATATTACCAAAACGGGTTGGTTTTGGCTGTGCGACCCGATGACCCGCGCCAATGCCGATTTTGTAAACGACGTATGTTATTTGGGTATGCATTCGCTTCAAAAATCCTTAAAAACCGGCAAACCCACGGGTTTAAAAGTGTTTGGTAAATGGAAAACCGTTTACGAAGGCCTTAGCAAACTGCCGGCCAAAGCGCGCAAAAGCTGGTTTGCGTTTGACCATTTTTATTCCGACATTGCCTTCCCGGAAATTCTGCCCCTGGTATTTGCCCGCCAACCCCGGCATATTATGGACATTGGCGCCAACACCGGCAAGTGGGCTAAAAAATGCCTGCAGTACTCGCCCGACGTGCAAGTAACACTGGTGGACTTGCCCGGCCAGCTGGCTGTGGCTAAAAAGAACCTCAAAAATTTTGGCGCACGGGCCCATTTTTGGCCGGCCAACGTGCTGGACAAAAAATCCGTTCTGCCCACCGGGGCGGACGCGGTGCTGATGAGCCAGTTTTTGGATTGCTTTTCCCAAGAGCAAATAACCGACATATTAAAAAAAGTAAAAAAAGCGGCCTCTGCCTCTACGGATATTTATATTTTGGAACCGCTGTGGGACCGGCAGGAATATACGGCCGCTACGTATTGTTTAAATCACACTTCGCTGTATTTCACCAATATTGCCAACGGCAACAGCAAAATGTATACCTTTGAGCAGATGAAAACCTGTGTAGAAAACGCAGGCTTAACCCTAAAAGAAACCTTTAACGGCGTGGGGCGTTTTGCCTATACGCTGCTGCGCTGCGGTAAAAAATAGCTATGTCTAAACCTCATTTTCACATCGCCTATAAATGGCTGATATTCTCCGTCACGGCTATTGGGGTATTTATGTCCACGCTGGACGGGGGCATTGTAAACATTGCCCTGCCCGTGATGGCGAAAGACCTGGGCGTTACGCTGGAACGCATCCAATGGGTGGTAACCGTTTATTTGCTTACCACCACCTGCTTTTTTCCCGTATTTGGCAAACTAAGCGATATGTACAGCCGTAAATACCTGTATTTAACGGGGTTTTTGCTGTTTGGCATTGGGTCTTTGCTGGCGGCGTTTGCGCACAGTTTGGCTTGGATGATTTTTTCCCGCGCGGTGCAGGGGTTAGGAGCCTCTGCCATGATTTCCAACTGCCAGGCCATTATTGCCAAGGCATTCCACGGGAAGGACCGCGGGCGCGCGCTGGGCGGCATTGGGGCCATGGTGGCCATTGGTTTTTTGGCGGGGCCTACCTTGGGCGGGCTGCTAATTGAGCAGTGGGGGTGGCAGTCCGTATTTTGGATTAACGTGCCTATTAGCTTGTTTGGTATTTGGCGGGGGATACAAATTATCCCGCTGTTTATGTCCCACAAGCGGGTAAAGATGGACTTTACCGGCGCGGTATGTTTTATTTTGTTTTCCTTTTGTTTCCTCTACGCGCTGGACGAAGGCAGCACCCAAAGCTGGACTTCTGCCCTCATCATGGGCGCGTTTGCGCTTTCGGCCCTGTTTTTTGTGGGGTTCTATATGCGCGAGCAAAAAAGCCCCGCGCCGTTTATTGGGCTATCCATATTCAAAATACAGGCCATTTCCTATGGGTGTATTGTATCGGTGCTGGGGTTTATTGCGCTAAACTGCAACTCCATTTTATTCCCGTTTTATATGGCGGACATACTGCACCTGACCCCGGTGCAAATGAGCCTATTAATGCTGCCTTTTCCGGCGGCGTTGGCGGTATGCTCGCCCATATCGGGCTGGTTGTCTGAAAGATACTCCGCCCGGCTTATTACCACGGCCGGATTTGGCTTTTTAATTATTGGTGCCAGTATGTTTGTGTGCATTGGAACGCACCCGTCCTTTGCCTATATAGTGGCCGCACAAATGATTATGGGCTGCGGAAGCGGCACCTTTCAGGCCCCCAACAACAATACCATTATCAGCGCCGCCCCGGCGGACCGGCTGGGCATGGTGGTTAGCTTAAGCGCCTTGGCGCGCAATATGGGGGCGGTGATGGGGATTGCGCTGTCCGTACTTATCTTTTCTACTATAAAACGCCACCTGTTGGCCGGCGGCGCCCCGCAGGAAGGCGCGTTTATGAGCGCGTATCAAGGCTCTATGATTTTCTGCATATGTTGCTGCGTACTGGCGGGTTATTTTTCCGCCGCCCGCGAAAAACGCAAAAAGAGAAAGAAACAACCCCGTGGATTTTATGAAACAACTACCGCTTAAATTATCGCGCAAATGGCTGATATTTTCCGTCACCGCCACCGGTACCTTTATGGGTACGCTGGACGGGGGGATTGTGAATATTGCTTTGCCTTCCATGGCCAAACAGTTTGGCGCCAATATTGAAAACATACAAACCGTGGTAAGCATTTATCTGCTGGCGGTTACCTGCTTTTTGCCCGTATTTGGCAAACTAAGCGATATGTACAGCCGCAAAAAAATGTACCTGGGAGGGTTTGCTTTGTTTGGGGTAGGGTCAATCTTATGCTCTTTAGCGGGAAACCTGCCTTTTATGATTATGGCCCGCGCCATGCAGGGGTTGGGATCTTCGGCCATGATGGCCAACTCCCAAGCCATTATTGCAAAAGCATTTAGCGGCAAAACTCGCGGGCGCGCACTGGGTGGCATTGGCGCCGTGGTGGCGCTTGGTTCGCTGGCGGGCCCGGCCGTGGGCGGTTTTTTTATACAACATTTCGGGTGGACTTCTGTTTTTTGGGTAAATGTACCCGTGTGTGTGATTGGTATTTGGAGAGGGGTGCAGATTATCCCGCGGTTCAACCCGCTTCAAAAAATGCGTATGGATATATGGGGTGCCCTGTGCTTTATATTGGCCAGTTTTGCCTTTTTATACGCTTTAAACGAAGGCCCCGCCAAAGGCTGGGGAAACCATATTATTTTGGCCGCGTTTGTGGCGGCCGTGTTATTTTTTGCCGGTTTTTTTGTGCGGGAGAAAACCGCCAAAAACCCTTTTTTGGGCCTGTCCATCTTTAAAATACCGGCTATCTCTTACGGGTACGCCGTGGCGGTGCTGGGGTTTATGGCTATTTTTTGCAATTCCGTGCTGTTCCCATTTTACACCACCGATATTTTACATATAGACCCGGTGCAAACCGGCCTGCTTATTTTGCCTTTTCCCATCGCCTTGGCTATTACTTCACCCGTTAGCGGAGTCCTGTCCGAACGCTACCCCGCGCGCATTATCACCACGGTGGGGCTGGGGTTTGTAATCATAGGCACGCTGATGTTTGCTTTTATGGGGAAAGAAACCTCGTTTTTATACATTGCCCTGGCCCAATTTATTACGGGATGCGGCTCAGGCACGTTTCAGGTACCCAATAACAACACCGTCATCAGTGCGGCACCAAAAAATAAACTGGGTATTGTTTCCAGCGTAAATGCGCTTGCGCGCAATGCGGGCATGATTATGGGCATTGCCTTATCCGTGGCCGTGTACGCCGCCGTGCAAAGCTATTTTGAAAGCACCGGTCTCGCTCATGAACAGGCCTTTATGAACGGCTACCAAGCCGCTATGCTCTTTGGCGCGGGAACGGCGTTTGTGGGGGGGATTATATCCTCGGTTAGATAGTAACTCTTTTAAGTTTACCCAAAGCCCCGGCTTTTGCCGGGGCTTTTTGTTTTCTATTCTGCGGTAAAGGATGCACGGCCCCATAAAAAATCTTCCCCGGGGAAATCTACCCATACACTCGGTTTCGTTTACACTATGCAGAATTTGCCCATAAAAAAACGCCCCGTTTGAAACGGGGCGTTTGGGGTTGGTATACAACGGAAATTAGAAGTTTTCCGGGTGGACCATAAAGTAAGCCTGCGGGTGGGCGCACACGGGGCATACTTCGGGGGCTTTTTCACCCACGTGAATATGACCGCAGTTGGCGCATTCCCACATAACGATACCGGTTTTGGCAAACACTTGTTTGGTGTCTACGTTTTTGAGGAGTTTGCGGTAGCGTTCTTCGTGCATTTTTTCAATTTTGCCTACGGCTTCAAACAGGTAGGCCAATTTGTCAAAGCCTTCTTCTTTGGCTTCTTTGGCAAAAGTGGCATACATGTCGGTCCATTCATAGTTTTCGCCTTCGGCGGCGTCTAACAAGTTGGCGGCCGTGTCGGCAATTTCACCGCCGTGCAGGGCTTTGAACCACAGTTTGGCGTGTTCTTTTTCGTTGTTGGCGGTTTCTTCAAACAGTCTGGCAATTTGAACAAACCCTTCTTTTTTGGCTTTGGAAGCGTAATACGTATATTTGTTGCGGGCCTGAGATTCGCCGGCAAAAGCGGTCATCAGGTTTTTTTCGGTCTTAGATCCTTTGAGTTCCATAAGGTAAGTCTCCTTGTGTTTATAATTACAAATCTTTTTTATTTTCCTGGCAGCGGCGGCAAAGCCCGCTAAACTGCAGGTTTACTTTCTGCACGCGGCCCAAGTGTTGTACCTCAGGCGGGATGGACAGCTGCTCGCCCGATGCGGGTACCACGTCAAACACTTCCCCGCAGTGGGTGCATACAAAGTGGTAATGTTCATCCAAATCCGCGTCAAAACGGGCCTTGCTGGAAAACCCCACCCGAAACACTAGCCCCAATGCCTCCAGCGAAGACAGCGTGCGGTATACCGTATCCAAAGATACATTGGGCATGGTTTTGCGAACAATTTCAAAAACGCGTTCTGCGTCCGGGTGCTCTTTAGACTGCGCCACCGTTTTAAATATTTCTATGCGCTGCGGCGTTACACGCAGCTCGCGGGCTTTGCAGGCTTGCTTGAAATGCTCTAATTGTTCGGCCGTTACGGCGCAGGTGGAATGAGTGTTCATAAAAACCTTATTAATAATTTTTCTTAATTAAGTATAGCATATTTAAAAAACAATTTGTCAACAAAAATTTAACTATTCCCCGCGCAAGCGCAAATTGTATAATAAAAACGCCGGTAAACCGGCACAGGAACAGGAGGTATATATGAAATTTGATTTTTATCTTCCCACCCGTATTTTGTTTGGCGCGGGCCGCTTGAACGATTTAGCCACCGCCAACCTGCCGGGTAAAAAAGCATTAATTGTTATTTCGGCGGGTACGTCCATGCGCAAAATGGGGTATTTGGACCGCGTAACCGCTTTACTTAAACAACAAGGGGTAGAAAGCGTCGTGTTTGACAAAATCCTTCCCAACCCCATTTTGGAACACGTTACCCAAGGGGCCGAACTGGCCCGTAAAGAAGGGTGCGATTTTGTGGTAGGCTTAGGCGGCGGCAGCAGTATAGACAGCGCCAAAGCCATTGCCGTGATGGCCAAAAACCCGGGCAATTATTGGGATTACATTAAATCCGGCACCGGCAAAGGCTTAACCCCTAAAGAAGGGGCCCTTCCTTTAGTGGCCATTACCACCACCGCCGGCACCGGCACCGAGGCCGACCCGTGGACCGTAATTACCAACAAAGAAGAAAAAACCGGCACCGGCTGGGAATGCACTTTCCCGGTTCTGTCTATTGTAGACCCGGAACTGATGACCTCCGTTCCCGCCCATTTAACCGCTTACCAGGGCTTTGATACGCTGTTTCACTGCACGGAAGGGTTTATTGCCAATATTGCCACCCCTGTGTCTGACGCGCTGGCCCTAAAAGCCATTGAGCTCATTGCCCGCTATCTGCCGCGCGCCGTTAAAAACGGGCAAGACCTGCAAGCCCGCCAGCAAGTGGCCGTGGCCAACACGCTGGGGGGGATGGTGGAAACCTTCTCTTCGTGCACGAGTGAACACTCGTTGGAGCACGCCATGAGCGCCTATTACCCCAAACTGCCGCACGGGGCGGGGCTTATCATGCTCTCTTTGGCGTATTATGATTTCTTTAAAGACAAAGGCCCCGCCAAACGCTACGGCCAAATGGCCCAAGCCATGGGAGAAGATATCTCCGGCCTGGACGAAGCCGCCCAAGCGCAGGCCTTTTTAACCGCTTTAAAGAAACTGCAAACCGCCTGCAACGTGGACCATTTGAAAATGAGCGACTACGGCCTCAAACCCACCGACCTGGAACCCATGGCCAAAACCGCCTGGGACACCATGGGCGGCCTGTTTGAACTGGACCCGTACAAACTAAATATGCAGGAAACCGTTTCCATTTATAAAGCGGCTTACAAATAACGCCCAGGGCTCCCCGCGGGGAGCCCTTTTTTTGTATCCTATTATATATGACGGAAGATTTTTCCACCCCTTATCATACGGTTATTATCGGGGCGGGCGCATCGGGCCTGATGTGCGCGGGCTCCTTTAACGCGCGCAAACTGATTATTGACCATAACCCCCGCCCCGGGGCCAAATTAGCCGTTTCCGGTGGGGGAAAGTGCAATTTTTCCAACCTAAACATAAGTGCGGCCCATTACGCAAGCCAAAACAAGCATTTTTGCAAAAACGCACTGGCCGCCTATAAAAATACGGATTTTTTAAAACTTTTGGACGAAAACCGCGTTCCCTGGCAGCAACTTCCCTCCGGCCAGTTATTTGCGCAAAACGCGCAGGATATTGTACGCCTGCTTAACCGCCGCGCCCAACAGGCCAACACGGAGTTTAAACTAAATACCCAAGCCCTGGGTATAAAAAAAGACGGGCAGGGGTTATATATTGTACAAACCTCCCGCGGAAATATAAAAACCCAAAACCTGGTGCTTGCCTGCGGGGGGCTTAGCTTTCCCGCCTTGGGGGCCAGCCCGTTTGGCGTGCAAGCCGCACGGGCCTTGGGGCTAAATATTATAGAACAAAGCCCCGCACTGGCCGGGTTTACCTTCCCGCGGGAACTAAAACAACGCACGGCCCCGCTGGCCGGCAACAGCCTGCCAGTGCAAATACACTGCGGTAAATTTTCCTATACCGGGCCCTTGCTTTTTACGCACGAGGGCATAAGCGGGCCGGCGGTGCTGCAAACCTCGCTATTTTGGAACGAGGGGAAAAGCGTAACCGTTAATTTCCTGCCGGGGACGGACGTTTTGGCATTTTTACGGGAACACAAAAACTCCGCCAAGCACTTTTCCGCCCTGCTGGCTGAAAAGTTAGCCCCCAAAATTGCCAAAGCCCTGCTGGCCGGGGGAGACGTGAGTGCTTCCAACGCCACCACCGCCCAACTTATGCAAGCCGCCCAATGTTTAAACCGGTTTACTTTTGTGCCGCAAGGAACCTCGGGCTGGACGAAAGCCGAAGTGACCCGCGGCGGCGTGGACACCAAAGAGTTAAACCCTTCTACCCTGCAATGCCGCCGCCACCCCGGGCTTTTTATTACCGGGGAACTGGTGGACGTTACCGGCCTGATGGGCGGCTACAACCTGCAATGGGCCTGGAGCAGCGGCTGGGCCGCAGCCAAAGCATTGGAGCAAATTTTTTAAGTCGTAAAATTTTTGTGAATTTAAACCCCTTTATTGCTATAATATTTCTAACTGTTTTAAGCTGCCTTCGGAGAATATATGGATTTTAAGAAAAAACCTTTCAATCTGTTCACTTTATGGGTAGAATCTTTTAAATTGGCCAACAACACCTTTGGAGCTTTGGTGTTATTGGTTTTTTTGCTACTTGTTTTTATTGCCTTTGCGCTAACCACAATTGTCATCGTGTCCACCAAATTGGTATTACCCGGCGCTATGACAACGCCCTTTCTGGCCGGTATCAGCACGTTTACCTTAATCATGATAGCCAGCTATATTGCTTATTTTATTTTTCCCTGCACGCTTATTAATATGGTTTCCGCCCGCGCCAATAAAGTGGGCACCGCCTTGCCGGAATGCTTTTGGAAGGCGCTTATTCCGTCTTTTTATCTGTTACTGGCTAGCTTAGTAATTGGTATACCGACGGTCATTATTCAGTGGCTTATCCGCTCGGCCGGGTTTTCCAATATGGGTTTAATTTTAATGGCGGTACTGGTATTTGGTATTTATGTACCCTCGGCCTTTACCGCGCCGGCTATCACCTTGCGGGGGGAAAACCCTGTTTCCGCCATCCGTTATAGTATGGATTTGGTATTTCGCCGTTATTTCCGCACCGCCATTTTACTGGTAAGCGTTTGGCTGGCCCCTTTTGTGGGGTTGGCGGTGGCGGTGGGCGCCCTCGTGGTGGGGATACCGCTGTTCTTTGCCGGCAGCTTTGATATAACCAACTTAACTTTGGGGTGGTATATTGTATTTTTAGCGGCGGCGCTGGTGTATATATTCTCTATCTATTTTGCGTTTACGGCCAACACGCTTTTGTTTTTAAATTTGGATCACGGCTTCAACCGCGACGGGTTTGAAATTTCCGACGCGGTAAAATTGGCCGGTAAATCCTCCACCACTGCCCTGCCCGTAACGGCCGGTATGCCGGTGGCACGCCCGAAAGATGATATTTTAAACCCGAATGAGCAAGTAGGCATGCTTACTACCGTTTCCCCGGAAACGAACGAAATGAACGTAGATGAGCATTTAAACCAGGTCTACTCCCCGGATAATGTAAAAGTACAGCAATATATGCACCAGGAAGAAGACCGCATGCCCACCATTTTGTTTGACGATGAAATGGCCAAAGAAATGGCAAAAAATCAGGAAATGTTTGCATCGAAACGGACCAAGACGGACACCCCGGAAGATAACGGACCGGAAAATATTAAACTTTCCAAGAGGTAATTAATATGAGCCAAGAAAACAGACTTTCTTTGTCTAGCTATATTCAAAATGCCATGCAAACGGTGCGCCGCGGCGGCAAGCCCTTGGTGCAAACACTGCTGTGCGGGCAAGCGGGTATTATTTTAGTCAGCTTACTGTGCGGCCAGGCCAACCCCTTTAATAATGACCCGGCCCAAAACCCCTTGCTGTATATGGTGTGGACGGTAATTACCGGTGTAATTAGCATTTTGATGATGCTTTCCGCCCTGTTTATTTTAAAAAATGCCCGTCAGGACAATATTATTACCTGGAAGGAAGCCCTGCACCTGGCTGCCGGGCGCTTTTGGAAAGTACTGGGGGCCAGCATTTGGTATTTATTCTTGATGTGGCTGGTATTTTTGGTATTTGCGCTGGTGGTGATAGCTTTGGTGGTAAGCATTTATACCATTTCCCCCAGTGCCAATATTTTGGTGGGTATTTTGGCCGGTATAGCGGCCGTATGGCTGTTTATTACCACCCTGCTGGGGGCTATGTTTAGCATATACGCCGTGGCGGTGGATGATACCCCGGTGTTTCAGGCCTTGCCGAAGGTATATGAATACTTAAAGCAAGATTACTGGCACACCCTGAAATTAAGCATCGTGGCGGGGCTGATTATTTTGGTGTTTTCTACATTAATAGGCCTGATACAGATGTTTATTATTCCGTTATATGTAGTAAATACGTTTTTAGGGATTGCCGGCACGTGGCTATTATCGCTGCCATGTACGGTAATAAACTCGGTAGTGGGGTTAGGGCTGGCATATGAGTTATATGCCGTTGTAAAACGTACCGAACAACCCCAGCAACCCAACTGATTTTGAAAGAGGGCCTATTATGCGCCCTCTTTTTTGTTATACAACTATGTCTTACTTCTAACTCGGAGGATACATGAACACCGTACTGACTGTACTGAACTTGCTGGGAGGACTGGCCATTTTTCTAACCGGCATGAAACTAATGAGTGACGGCTTGCAAAAAGTCTCCGGCGATAAAATGCGCCAGCTTTTAGGCATCGCCACCACCAACCGCTTTGCGGCCACCGCCTGCGGGGTGTTGGTAACGTCCATCATTCAGTCTTCCAGCGCCACCACTGTGATGGTAGTGGGCTTTGCCAGCGCGGGATTACTTAACTTATACCAATCCTTAGGGGTTATTTTCGGGGCCAACATCGGCACCACCATGACCGCCTGGATTGTAAGCTTGTTTGGCTTTAAAATACAAATTTCTTTGTTTGCCTTGCCGGTAATAGCCATTGGCTTTTTTGCCCAGTTTATACCGCGTTTCCCCGCTATTAGAAGAACCGGGGAAGCCTTACTGGGCTTTGGGTTACTGTTTTTGGGGTTGGATTTAATGAAAAACACCATCCCGGCCGACTTTGCCCAAAACCCGCAGGTAATGGAGTGGATTTCCAAATTCCGCCCCGATAACTTACTCAACTTAATTACGCTCATTGCCACAGGCACGGTGCTAACGGTTATTTTGCAATCCTCCAGCGCCGTTATGGCCATGACGCTTACCTGCGCCGCGGCGGGGATTATTGACTTTCCTACCTCCTGCGCGCTGGTGCTGGGGGAAAACATCGGTACCACCATTACCGCCAACTTGGCCGCCATTGGCGCCAACAAAACGGCACGCCGCGCTGCGGTGGGGCATTCGCTCTTTAACGTACTGGGCGTAGTGTGGGCGGTAATATTATTCCGTCATTTTATAAATTTTGTGGATTGGTTGGTTCCCGGCAGCCCCTATGTAACGGATAAAAACACCTTAACCGCCGTGCTACCGTACCACATTTCCGCCTTTCACACCACGTTTAACGTATTAAATACGCTGATTATGCTGCCATTATTAAAACAACTAGCAGCACTAACCTTGCTTATTATTCCCAAAACCAAACGGGAAGACAACCGCCAAACGGAGCTTATTTATCTTTCCACCCGCTTTGCCAACACACCGGAACTGGCGCTGGTAGCGGTACGCAACGAAGTGGAACGCATGATGAGCTTTGTTACCAAAATTACCGATAAGGTAATGCATGCGGTAAAAGTGGAAGATGAAAAAATGTTCGTGCGCCTGGTGGAAGACGTAAAAGAAGCCGAAAAAACAACCGACGTGCTGGAACATAAAATAAACGTGTACTTAACGCAGTTGTCTCACGGGAACTTATCGCATGATGCAGTGGCGCATGTATGGTCTTTATTTGACGTCATAAACAGTATTGAGCGCATGGGAGACTGCGGGGAAAAAATTGCCCGCATATTGGAAAAATTCCATACCAAAAACGCCTTCTCCCAGGCGGATATTGATAATATTGAAGAAATTGCCAAACTGACCAAAGAAATTACGCGTGAAACCCGCAAGGCCATTGTGTTCGTACAGCACCCCACCGGGGAATCGGCCAAAGAAACAAACGAAATACTGGCTAAGGCCGCCGCGCGGGAAGAACAATTAAACGTGCTGCGCAAAAAACTCTTAAAAGACCGCAGCACCCGCTACTACGAAGGCGAAGAAGCCAGCCCGGACTTTATTACCGCTTATGCCGATATTTTAAATAACTTTGAAAGAATCGGCGATTACGCCCTGCGCGTAACGGAAAATATCCTGGGTGCCCGCGCGCCGGAACACGGTACCAAATACATTACCGTGCCCACCAAGGAGAAAGCCGCATGAACTTCCGCCCTGGGGATTTTATAAGAGACGCCAAAACCTTATGTGCCATGCTGTGGGCGGCCATACGGGGAAAGTATAAATTTCCCTGGGGGCCGGTAATAGCCAGCGTATTGTGTGTGGTGTATATGGTTAGCCCCGTGGATATCTTGCCCGACGTAATGCCCATTTTGGGCATTACGGATGACGGAGCCTTCATCGTACTGGTGCTTGCCTTATGGCAAAACAGCATAAAAGCCTACCGCCAAAGCTTGGCAGCACCGGGGGATAAAGAAACCGTACTGGACGCGCAAGCCTATAAAAAAGAAGAAAAACCAAAAGAAAAATAAAAGTTTAATATTCCAAAACCGCCGTCAAAAAACGGCGGTTTTTTTCATTTTTTCAAAGTGATATAATAAAATTATGAAAAAACTAATAAAAATACTGCTGGTATGCGGGATTACACTGCTTGTCCTGCTGGCGGCGGGGTTGGTGACGCTGAAAGTCATGTTCCCGCCGGAAAAGCTGAAGGCCATGGCCGTAAGCTACACAAAAGAAAATTTCCAGAGGGAAATAACTTTTGATGACGTTTCTTTCAATTTAATTGGGGTAACGCTGAACAATTTTGCTTTATCGGAAACAAGCACCTTTGAACAAGGCACCTTTGTAAAGGCCGATAAATTGCAAGTAAAAGTGGCCTTAAAGCCGCTGTTCCAAAAGAAAATAGAAGTAAGCACTGTAGTGCTAGACGGCCTGGAAATTAACGTAATTAAACAGGCGGACGGAACTTTTAATTTTGATTCTTTAACCGCCCTGTCCGCCGCCCCGGCCGAACAAACCCCCGAGGATCAAACCCAATCCGCCCCGATGAACCTGGATTTAACCATCGGCAAAATTACCATTACGGATTGTGCTTTCTCTTACAAAGACCTGCAAAGCGGGATGAACGCCTCCGTGGATAAATTAAACCTGGAAATACGCGATTTTGACTTGGCAAACCCCTTTGCCTTCAAAGTCAACTTTACCATGGATTATCAAGACGCGGCCGCCGGTATGGATATGACCGTACCCGTAACGGTGGACACGGTGGTATCCCTGGCCAATTTGGACATGCAAAAAGCCTATATTACCGTTAAAGGCATTACGGCTTCTTATAAAAACGCCAAACTGGTATTAACCGGGGGGGTAAAAAACTTTATGGCCCCGGTGGTGGATTTAACCGGTTCCATTACCGGTATCGACAATACCACCTTCGCGGACTTTTTGCCCGATTTGCCCTCTTTCAACCTGCCGAAACTGACGGCAAATGTGCAGGCGGAGGCCGATATTGAAAAAAGCCAGGCCGTTATTAAACAAATTAAAGTGGGGGTATTAAACTCCGGCTTTACGGCGGCCGGCAACGCCTCTTGGGCGGGTGCCAAGCCTACTTATAATGTAAACGGCAACTTAAACATTGCCTTGGCCGAAGCCGTACAAATGACGGACACCGTGGCCGACTTTAAACCGGAAGGCCAAATTTTGGGTACCTTCAACGCTACGGATAAACTGGACGGTAAAGACGTACGCGGCAATATTACGTTAAAAGACGTAAGCGTAATGTATGAACCGTTTAAAGCATCTGACTTAAACGGCGTAATTACCATTGCATCCGTGGATGATGTGTCCTGCTCTTCGTTAACGGGCTTACTCAATGGGGAAAAATTCACCACTTCTTTCTCTTACAAGAATATTCAGGACGTAATGAATATTGTGTTTGATTTGGACCTGTCCAAATTTAAAATGGACAAAATGCCCGCTTCCGCCCAAACGGCCGAAGTGCAAGAGCTGCCGGACCAGGAACAGCCCCAAGCCCAAGAAGCTCAAGCCCCTGCGGCCGGGCCGGAAACCTATATGAACGTACGCGCAAACATTAAAGTAGGCTCTATTGAAGTGCCTTACTTTAGCACGCAGGGTTTTACCATTAACGCCAATTTAACCTCTGCCAGCGCCAGTATGAAAAAAGCCAACGGCTTGGTAACCTTCCAGTTAATGCCGGGCTCTATTACGGATATTGATACTTTGGTAAAAGAAAGCAAAATTGTTAAAATTCTGCTTTTGCCTATCAACATCATTAACCGTGTGGCCAAGATGTTAAATATTGACCTGTTCCCGGCGGAAAAATCCGCCCAAAAGGGTCTTATCGTCTATGACGTGGCCGAAGGGCAGTACCGCTTTGTAAACGGGGTCATGACGGTGGAAAAAACAACCTTGTCTTCCAAATTAACCAACATTAACGGTTACGGCAAGGTGGATTTTCCGAAAGACGATATTGATATGAAAGTCTCCGCCACCGTGCTTACCAGCCAAACCCCGATTGTAATTAAAATTACGGGGCCGGTGGATAATCCTTCCGGCAAGCTGGATATCTTAAACAGCGTAGGCTCCCTGGTGGGGGGGATATTAAACAAAGACACTCCCGGAAAGCTGATTAGCGGCACCGCTAGCACAGCCGGGGCTGTGGCCACCGGCGCAGTAAAAACTACCGGCAAAGTGGCCGAAACGGCCGTTAAAACCGGTACAGATGTGGTGAAAGGCACCGTGGGGGTGGCCAGTGATACCGTAAAAGGCACTGTAAACACCGCCAAAGATGCTTTAAAAGGCATTGGTTCTTTGTTTAAAAAGAAAGACAGCAAAGAAGAAAAGAAATAAAACATACGCCTTTGATTGTACACAAAGCCCCCGTTTGAAATCTCTCAAACGGGGGTAAAATAAAAACAACCCCTAAGAAACTGCTCGTAAAAATACTCCTCTTAAATTAAGCATTCTTCTGCACTAGCCTCATAATGGAGTAAAAATATTAAGATGTATATATGTAAAAGTTAAACCTTCTATAAATTCAGTTTGAACTTCATTAGCAACTTTCCAAATTATCAATAAATTTATAATAATTTACTAGGTTATGTTCCCATATACACTCTCAATTAGCCTCAATATTATATAGATGTAATAGAATAACAAAAACGGGTTAGATGATAAAATCTAACCCGTTTTAGAAACACTTCTAATAAGAAACTATCTACAAGCTCTATACAGGTTTCCACATAAACAGCCCTTTCCAGCTTTAAACTGACAGGAATTACCATTATAGAAGCCACAATCACATGCACATCTTGCATCGCTCCAAGTTCCACCACAGTTTTCACATAACTCTTTATTCGCTGTATCAGTACATTCTTTCTTACACGTATCCGAAGAAAGTTCCCAAGCGCAGACACTTAAGCTGGTGTTATATTTGTACGTTTTCTTACCCGTATATCCAGCAGGGCAGCTTTCCGTTTTCGTTAAGTTAGAAGGCTGGCCCGCACATCTGCAGCTACTCGTGCTTCCATAGCTCCAAGAGCAAGTATCGTGGTTGTACGTATCCGTGATGGTACCCGTCCATTTGCTGTTTTCACCAGAACATTTGCTTGTTGTTTTTTTTTTTCCGCTATACTGCACCTTGGGAGCATAGTTACCGCGGCTCGTGGTGCTACAGTAGCATTTTTCATAATAGAATTGATACCGCTTGCAATGACTGTAATAACACAGATCGGAAGTACGACCGGCATGGATACTGCGCCATTCGC
>CALUXL010000085.1 GCA_944324735.1 uncultured Elusimicrobiales bacterium | reverse complement strand
CACATTGGGCGGGCCGCTGTGCACGTCCACCGCCGCGCGCGCGTGCATAATAACAGCCGCCGCGCCGGCTTCCTGCGTCAAGCGGGCCAAGCGGGCACCCAAAAACTCCTTATGGTTTAATGCAATGCGCGTTTTAAGCGTAACCGGCACTTTTACCGCTTTTACGGCCGCTTCCACCAAACGGGCCAGGTGGTCCGGGTCTTTCATCAGCACGCAGCCCGCGCCGGCTTTATTGATTTTTTTAACCGGGCAACCGGCATTTAAGTCCACAATATCGGCGCCGGCCGCCTCGGCATTGCGGGCGGCTTGGGCAATGGTGTCCGCGTCGGACCCAAAAATTTGCATGGAAACCGGATGTTCCTTTGGGCTTACCTGCAACATGCGCCCGCTGCGGGCATTGCCATAATGCAAAGCATGGGCGGAAACCATCTCCGCACATACCAGCCCCGCACCGCCCTTTAAACACAAAATGCGGAAAGGAGAATCAGTAATCCCGGCCATAGGCGCAAGCACCAAGTTATTGGCACAGGTAACACCGGCAATTTTAAGCGGGCGGATAAAATCCATCAGTTCACCTTTTTCCAGCGGCCGGAGACAGGAACCTCCAACTGTTTGTATTTAATTAAGCAGGAGCGCATAATTTGGCGCGCTTCCACAAAGGTATTTTTAAATTCTAAGGCGTTGATAAAATCGTCATGCCCAAAACCGCCGGCCATAATATGGTCCGTCACCGCTACGCGGTAGGTATCCTGCGGGCGAAGCACACGTCCTCCGTCAAAAACAATACGGGTAATTTTGGGGGTTTGGTTTTCGGTCACTTTATACCAAACCGTCATGCCGGAAATTTGCGGGAAATTATCCTTAGCCGCCAAAGACGATTCCAACGCTTTTTGCAAATCACGCCCTTTGATGGTAACAAAGGTTACCGCGTCGCTATACGGGTACATGCGGTAAACGTCATACTCGGTAATGCGGCCGGCGGGCAAAGAGGCGCGGATAGAGTCCGAATTTAGCACCGCACCATCCAGGCGGGACCATTTATGCAAACAATCCGTTAAAATATCCCCTAATTGGGATTCCCCCCGCAAATTACCTTTTATCTCTTCCTGCGCGGAAGTAACGCGCGCGTTCATTTTATGTTGGGTTTCTTTGCGCAGGGCCTCCGTGGCGGACACAATTTGCGCGTCCTCCCCAAAGGTGTCTTTAGCCAGTAAAATATCTTCAAATTCTATGTTGGAAAGTTGCTTGTCTTTATCAAACACCAAACGCACGCGGGCTAAGCTGTCAAACTTGGCGCCGGGGTAGACAATAAAAGTTTTGTTTATTTTGTCCGTTTCGGCGTTTTCGCGGTCCATATTGGAGCTTAAAATTAAGTCAATGGCCGGGGCTTCTTCCGCCAAGGAGGCATCGCTAATGCCTTCTTTTTCCGGGGAGCCGACCGAGCTTAACAGCACCACCACATTTACGCCTTTTTCTTTTAAGCGTTCGCTCATTTCTTTAGCGGCGGCTACCGGGTCCGTCGCTTTCATGCCGGTTAAACGGTGGGTGGTGTTTACGGGTTTGGGGTCCAACAAGGCAAACAAACCCACTTTTATACCGTTTACTTCCCGGATTAAATAATCGTGCGTGGGCCAGGGGTTTTTGCCGTCTATGGTTAAGTTGGAGATAATATACGGATACGGCATTTTTTGAATAATCTGGCGCAAGGACGGCCAGCCAAAAATTAAGTCTTTATCGGCCACGGCCGCCGCCGTATACGGGATGCTGCCCGCCAGCTGAGGCAAGAATTCCCCCTTGGACAAAAGCCCCTCGGGCGTTTGGCTAAACCAGTTTCCGCCGTCCAGCAACAAATAAGGCTGTTTTTGCTTTTCCAAAAAGTTTTTTAATACGGCAAAACCACCCACATCCCGGTTACCGAAACGGGGCTCGGGGCGGGTCCAAAAAAAGCCCTGGATGTCTGAGGTGTAAAAAATATCCACCGTTTTAAGGTCTTTTTTAAAACAACCGCCCGCCAATAAGCTGGCAGCCAACAGGCAAAATATAGAAATTTTATGCTTCATACTTATTTGATAATGATACGCCCCGTAGCAACAGGTTTTAAAGGACTTTGTTCCTCAATGGCTTCTTCCATAATTTCCTGTATAGAATCATCGCCTACTTGTTTTTTATCTTTGGCGGGGATTTCCTTAAACATCCAGCCTTCGCTGCCGCCGCCGGCAATGTAAGAGTTGGTACCTACAATATAAGTGGCGTTTTTATCCAAGGGTTTGCCGTTTACCCAAATTTTTAAGTCCTGCACTTTGCCTTTGCGCAGTTTATATTCCACCTTTAAACCGCTGTAAGAAAACAAATTGCGCGGGGCTAAGCCGAACTTTACAAATTTTTCCAAAAATTTACCGCTTACTTTTACATTGGTAATGGTATTGCCAAACGGGTGCATGTTTACCAAATCACGCTTAGTAACGGTGCCTTTTTCCAAATCCACACGGGTGCCGCCGTTGTTGTGAATAAAAACTTCCGCGTCGCTGTAATCGCGGCAGATATCGGCTACCCAGTTGTTAAGGGGGCTGTCGCCCTCATTGCCTTTTACCGGAGTGCGGGAAAGTTTGGCGCTGGCAGAACCCAGCACTTTATCCATACCCGGTTCTTTTAACGCTTCCGCCAAGGCGGCCACCGGGGCGTATTGCCCGGTTTTGCTGATATAAAGCGGTATTAATTCAGACTTGGCAGACACAAATTTGCCGGTTTTATCGTCCGTTTCCACCGTTACACGGCTTACGTTTTGCAGGTAGCAGCCGCTTTCCACAAACAAAATTCCGTTGTGATATTCGTTTTGAATAATTTTATGCGCATGCCCGCCCAAAACAATGTTAATATCCCCGCTGTGTTTGGTGGCCAGTTTTAACAGGCCGGAGTCCACCCCGTGTTTATCATCGGCAATGGAGTTATGGTCCAGCAGTACCACTACATCCGGGTTTTGTTTTTTTACTTCTTCCAGCACTTCTTTTAATACTTTGGAAGCTTTTAAAATTTTATATTCCTTGGTTTCATTGGTGGGATATTCGTGCCCCAAGCCAACCACGGCGTATTTTACGCCGTCCACATCAAAAATACGGTAAGCCTGTAAATAATCGGGCTGGGTGCCGCTTTTGCGCTGCACAAAATTGGCGGACAAAATGGGAAACTGCGCCGCGCGCAGCATGGGTTCCACCGCCGGGTCTTTAAAATCAAATTCGTGATTGCCCAGGGTGGAAGCATCGTACCCCACCGCGTTCATCAAAAGCACGCTTTTAACACCCTGGGAGTTTTTAGCTTCCACCGTGCCGTTGGCAAAATCGCCCGAGTCCAGCAAAATATACGGTAGTTTTTCCTTCTGAAGTAAACCCGCCAACGCCGCAAACCCGCCGCGGCCGTCTTTCGGATAATAAAAACCGTGCGTATCACTGGTGTGATAAATCACCGTGGTTTTGCCCAATAAAGACAACGGAAACAGTACGGCAATAAATAAAACAGCAAGTTTCTTCATACAACCTCCCTTGGGTTTAAAACAAAAGGACCGCGGGTTTCCCCGCGGCCCGTAAATTATGCGGCCAACCGGCTAAAAGGGGAAATCTTACGCAGTTTTTCCACAATGCCGGGCATTACTTTAAGCACCAGGTCTATATCCTCTTGGGTGGTTTGGTCCGACAAAGAAAACCGTATAGACCCATGCGCAAACTGAAACGGCACCCCCATCGCGCGAAGCACGTGCGAGGGCTCCAGCGAGCCGGACGTACACGCCGACCCGGAAGAAGCACAAATGCCGTAATCGTTTAAGAACATCAAAATAGATTCCCCTTCAATATACCCAAAACTGATGTTGGTGGTATTGGGTACGCGCGCGGCGGGGTTGCCGTTTATTTTAGTATCGGCAATGGCGGATGTAAGGCCTTTTTCCAGCGCGTCGCGCAAGGCGGCCACGCGTTTCATGGTGCCGTCTTGCAGGCGGGTTTGAGCCAGCACCGCTGCTACGCCAAGCCCCACAATATAGGGCACGTTTTCCGTACCGGCGCGGCGATGTTTTTCCTGATGGCCGCCCATTAAATAAGGCATAAAGCGCGTGCCGCGGCGCACATACAAAGCGCCCACGCCTTTTGGGCCGTGGAATTTATGCGCCGACAAAGACAGCATATCAATATCCGTATTCCCTACCTGAACGGGTATCTTGCCCACAGCCTGTACGGCGTCCGTATGAAAAAGGGCGCCTTTTTGTTTGGACAAACGGGCAATTTCTTCAATCGGGAAAATGGTGCCCGTTTCGCTGTTGGCCCACATAACGGAAACCAGTGCGGTGTCTTCATCCAGCACTTGTTTAAAACGGTCCATATCAAAATTGCCTTTTTCGTCCACACCAATAAAGTCCACCCGGTAACCTTGGCTTTCCAAATACTTAAAAGGTTCCATAATGGCCGGGTGTTCCACGGCAGAGGTAATGATGTGTTTCTTTTTGGGCTGCGTGCGCACGGCGGAGAAAATGGCTGTGTTGTCGCTCTCGGACGCGCAGGACGTAAAAATAATTTCGTCGGCATATTCCGCGCCGATTAAATCCGCCACTTGCTGGCGGGCAATATCAATGGCTTTGCGGTTAGAGCCACCAAACGTGTGCATGCTGGAAGCGTTGCCATATTTTTCACCAAAGTACGGCAACATAGCATCTATTACTTCCTGGGCACACTGAGTGGTGGCGTTGTTATCTAAATAGACCGTTTTCATAAACTTTACCTTAAATGTGTTCCACGGTTAAAGACGGGTCCACCTGCTCTTTTAATGCTTTTTCAACCAGGTTTTTAATGGTACCCGCAGCACCCATACACCCGCTGCACATACCCAGCAGGCGCACTTTAACCAAGGTGCCTTCCAAATCCACCAGTTCTACGGAGCCGCCGTCCATATTCAGTTTCGGGCGTACTTCTTCTTCCAACACTTTTTCTATACGGCGGATTTTTTCCACCATCGTCATTTTGGAAAAATCTTTTTCTTCCGCTTTCGGCGTGGTGATTTGGCAGGCGTTTACTTTGTCCAAAATTTTCTGAATTTCGCCTTTGCAGCGCCCGCAGCCGCCGCCGGCTTTGGTAAAGTGGGTTACGTCTTCCACCGTGGTAAGGTGGTTGGCGCGGATGGCTTTGATGATGGTTTCTTCCGACACGTTAAAACAATGGCAGACGATTTTTTCCTCTTCCTGTTCAAACGTTACGGGTTTGCCGCCCTGGCGGTAGCTTTTAACAGCCGCTTCCAGCGCTTCCATACCCATGACGGAGCAGTGCATCTTTTCCGCCGGCAGGGTGCCTAAAGCGTCGGCAATGTCCTGGTTGGTAATTTTGGAAGCCTCCTCCAGGGTTTTGCCTTTAATCATTTCCGTTAACATGGAAGAAGAGGCAATGGCGCTTGCACAGCCGAACGTTTCAAATTTGGCGTCTTCAATTACTTCGGTTTCTTTATTTACTTTAATAGTCAGCTTTAGCGCGTCCCCGCATACCAGGCTTCCCACCTGGCCGGTACCGTCCGCATTGGGGATGGTCCCCACATTGCGCGGATTTTTAAAATGGTCCATTACTTTATCGGTATAATCCCACATACAAAACCTCTCTTTATTATTAGGTATATTATACCATTTTGCCCGCTGTGCGCCTTGCCCCAAAAGGGCCCAAAGCGGGGGTATAATATTTGCTAAAATAAAGGAACTATGAAATTTAAGCGCGCCGTTATCTTCTACAATGCCTTTAAAACCCACAACCGCCCGCTGGCCGAGGAACTTTTGGCCCTGGCCCGGGGCAAAGGGATAGCTGCCGATATACTGACGGACCTTTCCCAACTGCCCGCCCAAAACGGGGCGGACTTGGTGATCTGCCTGGGTGGGGACGGTTCTACCCTGCACGCGGCGCGCGCGGCGGCCCCGCTGGGCCTGCCTGTTTTTAGCATTAATTGCGGCACACTGGGCTTTTTATCCGGCTGTGAAGTGCAAAACTGCCGCCAAGCCCTGGCCCAGGTGTTGGACGGGCAGGGCCTGTTAAACGAGCGTTTTATGCTGCACGCGGCCGTAAAAAATGCCGCCGGGCAAACCACCGGCGAGGGACTGGCCTTTAACGACTGCGTCATCCGCTCCGCCCAAGCCCGTGCATTTTCTTTGGAAACCGATTTTAACGGCCGTGAACTGCAAAATTATTTTGGGGACGGCATTATCGTATCCACCCCCACCGGTTCCACGGCGTATTCTTTGGCGGCCGGGGGGCCGATTATCGCCCCGGAGGTGGACGTGTTTTTGCTTACGCCCATTTGCCCCCACTCTTTGGGCCAGCGCCCGCTTATCTTACCGGCGGACGGAGCCCTTACCTTTACCCCCGCCTTCAAATACCCGGGGGACCAAGCCACCGCCAGCCTGGACGGGCAAACCAACTTCCCGCTGGAAGCGGGCAGCCGCGTAATTATTTCCCGCAGCCCGCTGCGCGCAAGGCTGATTACTTTGCCGGGGCGTGATTTTTTTAACATTTTAAGCCAAAAATTAAAATGGGGTAACCGCGCATGTTAAACAAGCTTACCGTACAGAACTTTGCCATTATTTCCAACTTAACCTTGCAGTTTGGGCCGGGGCTGAATGTCTTTTCGGGCGAAACGGGGGCCGGCAAATCCATTGTTATAGAAGCACTGGGTTTTGTGTTGGGCGCCCGGGGCGATGCAGACGCTATTAAAGACGGCGCGCAAAAAATGACCGTCAGCGCGGAATTTTCCACCAATATGCTGCCCGAGGCCGTACGACGGGAACGCCAACTGACCGATAAAACCTTCACCCTGAAAAGAGAGCTGGACCGCAACGGCAAAGGCAAAGCCTTTATAAACGGCAAACCGGTTACCGTTTCGGCCTTGGCGCAAATTGGCCGGTATTTGGTGGACTTTCACGGCCAGCACGAACACCAAAGTTTAATGCACCCTTCCGTGCATTTAACACTGCTGGATAAATTTTCCAAACAGCAGGCCCTTTTGCAAAAAGTGCAGGACGCGTACACCCGCTTAAAAAATATTGAAGAGCGCCTAAACGCGGCCACTCTGTCCGAACAGGAAAAAGAACGCATGCGGGATTTATGTTCCTACCAATTAAAAGAAATTGAAGACGTAAACCCCACCGCGGACGAAGACCTGGAACTGGAACAAAACCTGCCCAAAATGAAAAACTCCGGCCGCCTGCTGGAATTGGCCCAAACCGCTTACAGTGAACTGTATGAAGAGGAAGGCTCCGCCACCGAGCGCGCCGGCAAAGCCGCCCGCTGTGTGGAAGACATGGCCCAGCTGGACGAAAACGCCGCCGAACTGGCCGAAAATTTAAACTCTGCCCTGGCCGCGCTGGAAGATGCGGCCTCCTCGCTGGCTGCTTATAAAGACGATATCAACCTGGACCCGCAAGCCTTAGACGATATGCTTTCGCGCCACGAAAAAATCAAACGCTTAAAAAGCAAATACGGCCCCGGCATTGAAGACGTTTTAAAAACCGCGCAGGATTTAAAACAACGCCTGCACGCGCTGGACCACCAAAACGAAGAAGAAGAACTCCTTCGCCAAGAGTGGGACAAACAACACGCCGAACTTTTACACCTTTCCCAGCAAATGCACGATAAACGTATGCAAGCGGCGGAAAAA
>CALUXL010000084.1 GCA_944324735.1 uncultured Elusimicrobiales bacterium | reverse complement strand
GTTTTATATATACATCTTTTCTTTATAATAGCTAAAAACCACCCCAAACAACAAGGGCCCTTATACCCACCCCCTCCTAGGCCTTTGGGCCCATAATTTACAATACAATAAAAAACCCGCCTTCCGGCGGGTTTTTGTAAATAGCCTGGTTTATTTTTCCAATACTTCGCGCGCCATGTGTTCCGACACGGGCTTAACCCCTTTAATAGCTTTGGCAAATTTGCCTTTGGGGTTTACCGTAATGCTGTATACATACAGCGGGGCTTTGCCTTCTTCGTGAGAGGCATACATGTCTTTGGAAGCATTGTTGTTTTTGGAGTAAAAGCCTTTTCCAAAAGAACTTAAGTCTACATAAATAGACACAGGGGCAATGTAGTCTTCACTGTCGCCTTCGCCAATAGCGTCCACCATGCGGCTGGCTTCTTCGTCCAACAGAATATCCGCCTGGGTAAGGCTGCTGTTAACGCGCAGCAATACGCCATAAGCGTGTACGGGTTCCAGCCCTCTGGCCGATATTACCACCGGCACTTTGCGGGAAGCTTTGTTTTGGGCAGCCTGCGCTTGCGCATGGGCTTTTTCTTCTAAAGCATTGGCTTCCGGGAAAGTAGCCCCCGGGAACGTGGCTTCCGCGTTTAACACGGCGCATAAACCTAACGTAAAGGTTAAGGCAATTAGTTTTTTCATAGTAAATCTCCTATACCAACTGTTCTATTATATTATAGAAAATAAAAAGTTGGTTTCAAGGGGTTAATAAAAACCTTCTACTTTTGCGTAAAAATTATCCGGCAGGGACTGCGCCAGCTTTTTGCGGGACTGCTGGTCCTTTTTCGGGTCAAACAACCCGCTTAAAGAAAAGGGCAATACATACAGTTTGCCTTCGGTGAGCCAGCGGTCTTCCTTGGCTACAAACACAGGGCTGGAAACCGCCGGCAGCTTGGCCGATAAATCCGCCGGGATGGGCAGTACGGCTAAAATGTAATTATCTTTAAACACCATGGTGTTTTTTGGATAGTGGGAAATTTTTAATTTATAACCCGGTACCAGGTTGTTAAAATCCACCACAAAAGAAACTTGTTTTTTGGTGTGAAATAAAGCTTTGCGGCAGGTATCATTCATTAAAATAGTGCCTTTGTTGTCCAGCAGAATGGCGCGGCAGTTGGCGGCATTGTGTTTGTTGTAGTTTATGGGGATATAAGATTCCGCCTGAAATTGCAAGCGAAGCATGTTGTTTTTATTTAATTTATAGGCCCGCATTTGACCGTTCTTTTGAGGAGTAGTATCATTGGCCTGTAATTGGCGGATAACGGCCTGCTTTAGTTTTTCTTCCACGGTTATTTGGGTATTGTGTAAACTAGGGCCCAAGAAAATATCTTTCCAGCTCAGTTTATTTTGGGCGCACAGCGGCTGTGCCCCCATTACGGCGGCAATAAGTACAATAATCCATTTTTTCATAGTTGAGCATCCTTAATTAAATAAGATTGAAGAACTACCTTTCTATTTTATCCTAAACGCCATTTCTTGTAAAGCTTTATATAAAATAAAAAAGCCCGGGGTGAACCCGGGCTTTTAGAACCGTTATTGGGTAAGAATTACATCATCCCCATTCCGCCCATGCCGGGCATAGCGGCCGGGGCGTGAGCGCCTTCTTTTTCAGGGGCGTCAGCCACCAAGGCTTCGGTAAGCAGTACCGTGCCGGTGATGGAGGCGGCGTTTTCCAACGCGGTGCGGACCACTTTGGCCGGGTCCACCACGCCGGCTTTCAGCAAGTCGCCGTAGGTGTTGTCGTCGGCATTGTAACCGTCGGCCGCGCCTTTCATTTTCAGCACGTTATCGGCCACTACGGCACCGTCTAAACCGGCGTTTACGGCAATTTGTTTAAGCGGAGCCACCAGGGCTTTCTTTACAATGTTGATACCGGTGCGTACGTCTTCGTTATCGGTTTTCAACGCGTCCAAAGCGGCTTGGCTGCGGGCCAAAGCTACACCGCCGCCGGGCACAATGCCTTCTTCCACGCCGGCTTTGGTGGCGTTTTTGGCGTCTTCCACTTTGGCTTTTTTGGCTTTTAGTTCGGTTTCCGTAGCGGCACCTACGCTGATAACAGCCACACCGCCGGAAAGCTTGGCCAAGCGTTCCTGCAGTTTTTCTTTGTCGTATTCGCTCTTGGAGTTTTCAATCTGTTTGCGGATTTGTTCCGAGCGGGCTGCAATGGCTTCTTTGCTGCCTTTGCCGCTTACGATGGTGGTGTTTTCTTTATCGATTACCACACGGGCGGCTTGGCCCAACATGGCCAGTTCGGCTTTGTCTAACTTAATGCCGCGTTCTTCGCTCAGCACGTCGCCGCCGGTCAAGATGGCAATATCTTCCAACATTTCTTTGCGGCGGTCGCCAAAGCCGGGGGCTTTTACGGCGCAGCCTTTCAAGGTTCCGCGCAGTTTGTTCACTACCAGGGTAGCCAACGCTTCACCGTCTACATCTTCGGCGATGATTAAGAATTGTTTACCGCTCTGTACGATTTTTTCCAACACGGGCAACAGCTCGTTCATGCTGGAGATTTTCTTATCGGTAATAATGATGTACGGGTTTTCCAACACGCATTCCATGCGTTCAGAATCCGTTACAAAATACGGGGAAATATAACCGCGGTCAAACTGCATACCTTCCACAACATCCAGCTGAGTGGTGGCCGTTTTGCCTTCTTCTACGGTAATAACGCCTTCCGCGCCTACTTTTTCAATGGCTTCGGCAATCATGTTGCCGATTTCGCGGTCGTTGGAAGAAATGGTGGCAATTTGCGCTTTTTCTTCTTTCGTTTTTACCGGTTTGTGCATTTTTTCCAATTCTTTTTTGGTGGCTTCTACGGCCATTTCAATCCCTTTCTTTACCAAGGTAGGGTTGGCACCGGCGGTGATGTTTTTGATACCTTCGGTAAGCATGGCGTCGGCCAGTACGGTGGCGGTGGTGGTACCGTCGCCGGCTACATCGTTGGTCTTGGAAGCTACTTCGCGAATGAGCTGAGCGCCCATGTTTTCAAATTTATCTTCCAATTCAATGTCTTTAGCGATGGTTACGCCGTCATCAATAATAAGCGGAGAGCCGAATTTCTTTTCCAACACTACGCTGCGGCCCTTGGGCCCCAACGTTACTTTTACTGCGTTTGCTACTTTTTCAATACCCGCTTTCATTTTGGCGCGGGCCTGATCACCATAAATTACTTGTTTAGCCATAAATCAAATTCCTCCTGTAATTACCCCAAAATCCCCAAAACTTCGTCTTGGTGGATGATTAAATAAGTTTCGTCGTCCAGTTTTACTTCGGTGCCGGAATATTTGCCGTAAAGTACGCGGTCGCCCACTTTTACGTCCATGGCAATGCGGTTGCCTTTATCGTCCAGTTTGCCGGCGCCTACCGCTAATACTTCGCCTTCCATCGGCTTTTCTTTGGCGGTATCAGGAATGATGATTCCCCCCTTCATGGTTTCTCTTTCGATGGGCTTTACGATTACGCGGTCGCCCAACGGTTTAATTTTAACTTCTGCCATATTCCATTCACTCCTTTGCGAAAATATGTTTCAAATCGCCTGCGGTGTTATTAGCACTCGCTTAAGCTTAATGCTAATTTAGCATATCTGATTAAAATTGTCAACCCCTTTCTTAGAGTGCTAAAAAAGGGGTTGTTTTTTAAGACGGTACAAATGGATTTTACGCTTTTGAAAAGAAACGCCGCAGGCGTTGTTTGAAGGACATCTTTTGTGCGGGCAAAATCTTGATTAAAACGGCCGAGATATTGTCCTGCCCGTCGTTTTCATTGGAAACGCGCACCAATTGTTTGCAAAGCTTTACAATCGGGGTTTGCTGGCCTTGCGCCAACATGGCGGCCATATCGCATTCGCGCAGGCCTTTGTAAAGCCCGTCCGAGCAGAGCAGCAGCATATCCCCCACTTTTACCGGGAATTTAAGCAAATCAAACTCGATGTTCTTTTTGATGCCCATAGCGCGGGTTAAGACGTTTTGAATCTTGGAGTGATCCGCTTCCGCCCGGGTCAGCAGGCCGCGGCGGACATGTTCCATGGCCAAGGAATGGTCGGTGGTAATTTGAACAATCTTATTGTCGCGGAATAAATATAAGCGGGAATCTCCCACATGTACGGCGGTGGCGGAGTCTTTGTCAAACAAGACGCCCGTCAGGGTGGTGCCCATCATGCGGTAAATATTGGAGGACTGCGCCGTGGAGTAAATAGCGGCATTGGCCAGATTGGCGGCCATTAAGAGTTTCCTTTCCACCGGGTCTAATTTAGGCAAAAAATTGTCCGGAATTTTTAATTGCTGGTTGTTTACTTTGCGTATGGTCTCCGCCAATACGGAAACCGCAATGTTGCTGGCAATCTCTCCGGCGCTGTGGCCGCCCATTCCGTCGGCTACGACGCCCAGCCCCAAGTCGGAAGAGATTAACACGTTATCCTCGTTTTTTTCGCGGATTTTTCCAATATCGGTTACGGCGGCAAACTCAATATCAAAGCTGCTCATAATTCCTCGCTGAAAAAGATAGTTCCCGCACAGGAAATAATCCCAAACACGTATAACAGCGCCAGCAAAAAGAAATAAGCGTCGTTATTTTGGGCGTTGCGGTTAAAATTTTGAATGGGAAAACTGATGGCATAATCCCAAACGTGAAATTTCATTTTGCTTTCCCCGCCCCGGTAATAATGCAATAGAAAATAACTAAACAGCGGCTTGGTTTCTTCCGTAAATACGCCAGGGGCTTCCTGATCCATTTTCCGCTCTAGGAAAGCAAATGCCTGTTCGTCGGGCATATTGGTCAGTTCGTTTGTTTTGTTAAGCGAAGCAAATACTTGTTGGTTGGATTCTACGCCCACCCATTTTTCTACTTTTTGGTTGGATTTGACAATATCCGAGTCTTTAACGACTATTTTATCCGTCAGCGTATCCAACGTTTTATTGATGTTTCCGGCCAAACCGGAAACGGAGTACGCCCATATTCCTAAGACGGCTGCCAACATTAACACGAAAGGCGTGAGCAGGCGTTCTTTTTCGCTTCGCGCAATCAGGTAATAAGCGCAGGAAACGGTGCAGAACAAGCCCACATAAAAGACGATTTTCATTACTAAAGACTGTGCATCCGGCGCAATGGTTAAATGGGCGGACAAATAGGCCAGCACCGCTCCCAGCAACACCAACGCTGCCGCCAAAACGCCTTGTCCTAAGGTGCGGTTGAGCGTCAAACACAGGCCTGCCGCCCAAGAAATTGCGAATACCAAGAAGCATAAATAATACTCTGGCGTGAAGATAAACTGACCGATTCGGGAAAGCTCCATAAAGGGAACATTCGGGGTAAACAGTCCGGTCATATACGATACCAGCGCGAGCACCAACAATAAAGTGGTAGAACGGGCAAACGCACGAATGGAGGACGAGGCAAATACGAGCACCAGCATACCAATAGAAAGGGCCGTCATGAGCAGCTGGTTGGGAGCATAAGCCGGCGCAAAGAAAGGCATAATTAAATTCGAAACAAGCCCCGCATTGGCATCTATATGCACGGAGCAGGTCTTTCCCAACAAATAAAATACATACATTTCGGCTCCGGCCAACAGCATAAAAAGAGGCAGGAAGATGGCCATTTTTCCCAGTATGCGAACCCATTTTTTTGCTTTTTCCGTCATCTGCCCTGCCGAGCGTGTTTTGTTTTGAGACGGAACAAACACATCCACCGGTTTTACTGCTTCCGCCCCTAACATGCGGATACGGGGCTGAGAAGGATTTTTCCGTTTAGGCTGCGGCGGAAGGGTGGAATCCAGCTGCGGCATTAGCGGCAAATGGGCGGACGAAGTGGTCGGTTTGCGCACGGCGGCCTGTTCGGCGCGTTGTTTGCGGATGGTTTCGGTTGTCTTTTTTTCTTCTTTTACAATGCGAAGCGGGCCTTCTTCCCCCAAGTCAATCGCGCGGCCGGAGTTGCCCATTTTCACGCGGAGTTGGTCTTCCGCGCGCATTTTTTTGAAGTAAAGATACGTTTCTTT
>CALUXL010000083.1 GCA_944324735.1 uncultured Elusimicrobiales bacterium | reverse complement strand
GTATAGCGGAACGTAAAATAACAGAATCATCTACCAATGCTATTTTTAGCATATAAATACAAACCCTCTACTTTAAATACGGGCCCACGATTTTAGCCCCAAAATCCAGCAGTGCCTGGGTGCCCTTCTTCAAGGCCGCTTCCGCATATACGCGAAGCAAAGGCTCCGTGCCGGAAGGGCGGATAAGCACCCATTCGTCATTATCCAAAATAATTTTCAAACCGTCCGTGGTGTACATTTCGGCAATTTTATGGCCGTTTACTTTTTTGGGCAGTTTTTTGCGCATCTTTTCCACCAAGGCCGCTTTGTCCATCGGCTTGGTGATGGGGAAATCTTTACGCAAGTAAACGGAGTCGCCGTATTCTTTGGTTACGTCTTCACACAGTTGGCTGGCTTTTTTGCCGGTTACGGCCATAATTTCCAGGAAAGCCAAGGCTACCAGCAGGCCGTCCCGGTCCGGCACGGAACCTTTCCAGGCGTACCCGCCGGATTCTTCCACGCCAAAAGCCACATCGTCCAAGAACATACGTTCGGCCACGTTTTTAAAACCAATGCCCACTTCTTCAAACAGCATATCGTATTTGCGGGCAATGCGTTTTAATAAATAGCCCATGGAAAAAGTTTCCACCACTTTGCCTTGCAATTTTTTATTCTTTACAAAATAATCCAACAGTACCGCCGCCAAAATGCAGGGGGTAAGATAGGTTCCCTTTTCGTCAATCAAGGCAACGCGGTCACCGTCTCCGTCAAAGGCTACGCCCAACACCGCTTTTTTGGCAACAACTTCTTTCTTTAAATCGGCCAGGTTCTTTTCCACCGTCTCAGGCTGAATACCGTTAAAGGTGGGGTCATGCTGGGCACGCAGGGCGATAACGCGCTCTTCCGAGAGCAATTTTTCCATATAGCCCGCCGCTGCGCCATACATATAATCCATTACCACTTTGCCCTTCATGGCCTTAATTTTCTTCATATTCACGCGGGAAGAAATATATTTCAGGTACACGTCGGTCAAATCTTTGCGTTCGGCTTTTTGGCCGTATAAAGATAAAATGGTGTTTTGGTCCAGCAGTTGTTCCACCTCTTTGGTAACGCGCACCGGGGCGGAACCGCCGGCCAGTTTAATTTTAATGCCGTTGTAATTGGCGGGGTTGTGGCTGGCGGTTACCATAACAGCTAGCCAAAATTTATTCAAAGTCAGGCAGCTGGCTACCGGGGTGCTGATGGGCCGGTCCGACAAAGTAACATCCAGCTTATTGGAGCGGAAAATGGAAGCGATCGTATCGGCAAACATATCCGACATAAAACGGCGGTCATACCCTACAAATATTTTGGAAGTTTTATCTTCTTCTTCCGCCGGGGCATTTTCGTTAATATAATCGGCAAGGGCCTGCGCCATGCGGCGCACATTGGCAAAGGTAAAATCCCAGGCGATAACGCCTCTCCAGCCGTCCGTACCAAACTTGATGTCAGTTGCCATAGAATCTCCTTAAAAGGTATAGTTCATTTCCGCATAAAAAATAAAAAGTGGAGGTGGGGGGATTCGCACCCCCGTCCGAACATCTTCTCCGCCAAGGCGCTACAAGTTTAGCTCTGCTTGTTTAACCATACCCTAAACGCAGAGCGGCAAGAATATGGTTTGTTTCGTTTGGCTTACGCACGGGAAGACGAAACGCGCCGCCCGTGCGGCATTTCACATAATGACCGTGGCCTCTTAGCGTGTGAAAGGCACCAAGAGCACGGTGGGACTAAGCGTTAGCCCAAGCAACATTGCTGTTGTTAGTTATTTTTTTGGCCCTATTTTAGCCGGCCTGGCCAACCGGCACTTGCTCCCAGGCAGCAACAGATACCCGTCGAATCTATTACACCCCCGTAAAAACGGAAATTGTCACAGAACCCCGTACTGCAAAAAACGGTATTATATTGTATCATTTTCTTATAACAATTTTTAGGCGTAAAGGCAACCGCTATCATGATGTATACCACAACCAAACCCACCATTTATTTAATTGATGGTCTTAATATGGTAAGAAGTTTCTTGTATGAATTTTCCCGCACGGAAGATGAAGTAACTTCGGACTTTATTGATTTCTTGGAAAGTATGTCCTTGCAGGAACAATACAATATGCACGAATATAATGTAATTTTTGACGGATCCTTCCGCCCCGTGGGCCCTTTATACCGCGCGGGGGTGCATATTGAATTTTCCGAGCAGGACACGGCCGACCAAATCATTTACGAAAAAGCCTCCTTTTTGCACGCCAGCGGCAAACGCGTAATTGCCGTTACCGATGACCGGGAACTGCAAAACGCATTAAAAAAAGAAGGCGTAAAAACTTTATTTTGCCAAAAATTTTACCGTTCTTTTAAGACTTTTGACAAATAAAAAATAAAATTGTGCACAAGCGTCTTTTTTTTGTTAAAATAATAAACAGTTAAGGGCTGGTGGCGGAATGGCAGACGCGACAGACTTAAAATCTGTTGGCCGCAAGGCCGTGGGGGTTCAAGTCCCCCCCTGCCCACTCTTTTTATTACTCTTCCTTTGAGGTGAGCCATGTTGGAAGACATTAACAGAACTTTTGCCAAATGTTTTGGTTGGGTTTTTACCGTACTGCCAATGGGGCTCAAATTCTTTGCCGTATTGGCACTTGTCGCTTGTATTTTAGCTTTAATTAATTTGCGCGCGCTGGGTTTTGTGTGCGCCGTGCTGGCCATATTTTGCGCCTTCTTTTTTAGAGATCCCAAACGGGAAGCCTCTTTTACCGAAGACGAAATTGCCTGCCCGGCGGACGGCACCGTTTTAAGCATTAAAACGGAAGATGACCCCAACTCCGTAGTTATCCGCATTTTCCTTTCTATTTTTGACGTACACGTTCAGCGCTCCACCATTAGCGGCAAAGTGGGTGAAATTTTTTACAATAAAGGCACCTTCCTTTTTGCCAATAATCCGGAAGCGGTAAAGAACGAACGCAATTTAATTCAACTTTATCGCCCCAATAGCGACCGCTTTGCCCATGTGGAGCAAATTACCGGCGCTATTGCCCGCCGTATTGAATGCTGGGTAAAACCCGGGCAGGATATTAAAGTGGGCGAGCATGTGGGCTTGGTGCGTTTTGGTTCCCAGGTGGCCGTATACCTGCCCAAAAATGCCGTACGGGTAATGGTAAAAGAAGGCCAAAAAGTGCAGGGCGGGTTAACCGTGCTTGCTTTGTGGAAATAGCGCATCAAACGCGAGGTTTTAACCATGGCAGATATGCAGCCAGATAATAAACAAGAAAACAATATGGTGGACCGCCTAAAACACACAGGGGCAATTACAGCCCCTTCTTTATTTACTTTAGGCAACTTGGCGTGCGGATTTTTTTCTATCTTAGCCTCCGCCAAAGGCAATTTTGCCCAAGCCGGCTGGCTTATTTTGGTGGCGGCCGTATTTGATATGTTTGACGGCCGCATTGCCCGTTTGCTGGGCACGGAAAGCAGCTTTGGGGTGGAGATGGATTCCCTGGCGGACGCCGTTTCCTTCTGCACGGCCCCGGCCATGTTAATGTATTTCTTTGTCCTGCACGAACAACCCCTCTGGGGCGCCCCCATTGCCTGTGTATATGCCTGTTTTGGGGTGCTGCGCCTGGCTAAATTTAACACCATGGCCCACGCGGGGGAAGGCTCCAAAAAGTACTTCTCCGGTTTACCGGTGCCGGCGCCGGCCGCGTTACTGGCTTCTTTTGCTATTTCTTACAGCATTATGGAAGGTAACCTGGGCGGGCACAACCTGCGCCTGGTAACCCATTACCTGCCGCATTTGTACAATTTTGTGTGGTTTGCCATGCTGATTTTATCTTTACTGATGGTGTCTAACGTACCGTATGCCGCTTTTAAAGCCAAACGGGAAAAACGCCTGAGCGTATGGACGCTACTGCTGCTAGTATTTTTGGTAGTACTGCTGATACGCTACCCGCAAGATGTTATTTTGATTGTGTTTTCCTCTTACGTGATATTTGGCCTGCTGGCTGTGTTATACAGAGCCTTTCGCGGAATAAAAGTGGAAAAATAACATTTACTCTTTACAAAAAACCCCCGGGTTTTAACAGCCCGGGGTTTTTTATTGATTATATTGATTTTCCCCACAAGCACGGCCCACGCAAAGCGGCCGGAAGGAACTTTTAAACTCGGCAGATATAGGAAAAGGAAATTCCGCCACTACTTACATAAAAAATACCCCCGCTAAAGCGGGGGTATTTGGTTAAAAAAAGGTTACCAGTTTTTATGTTTCCAAAACATCATAACCAGCCATACCAAAATTAAACACACTCCCATTAACATCCAAAATGCGTCCGGATGGTCCGACAGGGGCAAAGCCACGTTCATACCATAGGCGCTTACCACAAAGGTAGGAACCATCATCCAAATGGTAATTACGTTTAATTTTTTAATCAGCAGGTTTAAATTATTGTTTACTACCGAGGCCCGCGCATCCAGCAGCTGCGCCAAAATGTTGGAGTAAATATCCGCCTGGGTTTTACACTGCATATTTTCTACGATGATGTCATCCAGCATTTCCTGGTCTTTTTCATCAAAGCCAATACGGGCGGAAAGGTTGCGGGTCTTCTCAAACACAAAACCGTTGGAGGTAATAGCCTCCGCATAATACACCAAGCTTTTTACCAAGCTAAACAAGTTTAGCAGGTACGTATTATCCATGGCTTCGGTCATTTTGTCTTCAATTTCTTCCGAAATCATATGGATAATGCGCAAGTGTTCCACATAGTGGGAAATGGAGTTATACACCAGTTTCAAAAATACTTCTTTAATGGAAGACACACTTTGAAAGCGTTTGCCCACAAAAAGCGGTATGTCTTCCGCCAGCACCACCACCAGCTTGTCTTCAAACAAAAACATACCTACAGACGCCACTTTAAATTCCAGCTGGTCTTTGCCGGAATAATTTTTCGGGCGTTTGTAAATCATTACAATATGTTCGGGTTCAAATTCCAAGCGGGGCTGTTCGTCCGGGTCCAAGGCGCTGGCCAGGGTGTGCTCGTCTATTTGGAATTGGTCTACTAAAAAGCGTTGTTCGTCCAGCGTGGGGTTGGTATACACCAAAACCTGGGGAGTTTTCTCGTCCACTTCCACCAGCTTACGGGCAACAATATTGTATTTTTTAAGCATGGTTCCTCTCCCGGAAAAACGTTACTTATATGATAACACCTATTTTAGCGCCTTGTAAAGGCAAAAATGCCCCTTATTTGGCTTTTAATTCCTGGGGCAGATATTGGGCCGTTATTTGCAAAACCTGCTTGCGTAGCAGCCACAGGGCCAGTATATTGGGCACGCACATAATGGCAATGGCCGTATCGGCCAGTTCCCACACCAGTTTGGGGCTTAAAAACCCGCCCACGCCCATCACACACAGCCATAAAATACGCACGGGATATTCCACCCGGCTTTTAATACAAAACTGAACGGCTTTTTCCGTATAATAACTCCACCCCACCAGCGTGCTAAACGCAAACAAGGTTAAAGACACCAAAAGTAGCTCTTTACCCAGGGTAATGGAGCCAAACGCCACGGAAGCCAAATCCGCCCCAAAGTGGGTTCCTTCCTGCCAGTTTCCGGCTACTACTACCGCCAAGCCGGAAAGCAAACAAATTACCAGCGTATCCCAAAACACGGTAGAAGCAGACACCAACCCCTGCCGCACCGGGTTGGGGGTTTGCGCGGCGGCCGCCGCAATGGCACCACTGCCGCTGCCGGCTTCGTTAGACAGTACCCCGCGGGCCACCCCATAACGCACCGCCTCGCGCACGGTAATACCCACCGCGCCGCCCAGTAAGGCACTGCCGCTAAAGGCACTGGTAAAAATGGTGTAAAAAGCCCACGGTATCTTTTGCCAATGTACAGCTAACACCGCCACACAAAGTAAAATATACACCACGGCCATAAAAGGCACCAACCCTTTGCAAACGGCGGCAATTTTTTTAACCCCGCCTAAAATAACGGCCCCCGTCAGCACAATCAGCACCGCCGTACAGGGTAGCGCACCCACCCCATATACAGAACCGTAAATATCCACCAAAGAATTGGTTTGTATTAAAGCATCGGCAAACCCCATCAACGCCGTGGCCAAGGCAAAAACGGCGGCAGTTTTTTTCATATTCAGCGCATTTTTTAATACATACATGGGGCCGCCCACATATTCCCCCTGGGCGGTTTTTTCGCGGTATTGAACGGAGAGTACCGCCTCGGCATATTTGGTAGCCATACCAAAAAAGGCGGAAAGCATCATCCAAAACAAGGCCCCCGGCCCGCCGGTGGAAACCGCTGCCGCCACCCCCACAATATTTCCCGTGCCCACCATGGCGGCTAACGCCACCACCAAAGAGCCAAAATTGCTGATGACCCCGGCGGACCGGTCCTTTAACGTACACAGGCGGATAGCATGGAACAAATGGCGCTGAATCAGTTTTAATTTCCAACTGTAATACAGGCTGATGCCCACAATCAGCACCAGCATGGGGGCGCCCCACAAAAACGCGTTTAACGCGGTAACGGCCTGCAATAGACCGGCAGTAAAGCTTTGTTCCATATGCTCCTTCTTTTTTGTTATAGTATTATGTAGTTGTAAAACAACAACTTTAAAATTTTACTATATATGACGCTATTATTTCCTAAAAAAAAGAAAGCCGGACTGAAAGAAATATCTTCCCCCGCGGCCTATGTAAAACATATCCGCTGTGACATAAAACTGCCCGAAAAGGCCGTTCTGTGCCCGATATCCTCCCTCACCAAATACGTGGAAAGCCACTCCCAATACAAAAAATACAATTGCGAGGCAGATATCTACGTCCTGCAAAAGCAGAACTTATGCTACGTAACCAATTTTGGCTCCGGCGCGCCGGGCATGGCTATGGCGCTGGAAGTGTTAATTGCACTGGGCGTTAAAAAGTTTGTATTTATCGGTTTGGCCGGTTCCTTGCAGGAAGAAGTACAGGCGGCCGATATGGTGCTTTGCCAGCAGGCCTTGTGTGATGACGGCACTTCCCCCTGCTATACGGCGGCGGAAATCACCCGCCCCAACAAAACCCTATTTAACGCTTTGGCCAAGCAGTTAAGCGCGATGGGGCATAACTACCACCTGGGGCTTAACTGGACGACGGACTCCATCTTCCGTGAAACCCCGCAAGAAGTACGCCACTACCAAAAACAAAACGTGCTGAGCGTGGAAATGGAAATTGCCGCCTTCTATGCCATTTGCGCCAAACGCAAAGTTAGCGGCACTGCCGCCGTGGTAATTAGCGACGAGCTGGCCCGCTTAAAGTGGGAACCCCACTTTGGAGAAAAAGAAATATTCCGCAATTTGGAACAAATCTTTTTAGCCGCTCAAGAAGCTTTAAAATAAAAAGTATTAAAAATAAAAACCCCGGGCCAATTACCCGGGGTTTTTATGGAAAAGCAAATTAATAGTGGGTTTTTTCGGGGTCTTCCGCCAGCGGATTAATGACGCTTAAGCGGCTCCAGAATTCATCCACCGATTGGATACGCTCTTTCGGGTCTTCCTTCAACGCGTCCTCAATCAAAGCGTCCACCGCCGGGGGAATACCGGGTGCCAGGCGGGAAGCGGGGAAGATCTTTTTATTGGCAATATCAAAGCCTTTTACCGTCCACGGCACTTGCCCCACCAACGCTTCATACAAGCAAAGCGCCAGGGAGTACACGTCCGACTGTTTGCGCATGAATCCTTTTTGCTGTTCCGGCGCCATATAAGCAGGCGTACCGGCCACGGTGCGGGCACCGGTGTCGTTATCCACCATTTTTTTGGCTACGCCAAAATCCATCACTTTGGCACGGTCATCATCCAAAATCATAATATTGCCGGGTTTTAAATCGCAGTGGATAATATCCTGTGCGTGGGCATACTGCAAGCCGCGGCAGACGGATTCAAAAATTTTCTTAGCCTTGGAAAACGCAATCCGCCCGTCAATATCCAGGCGGGTTTCCAAGGTTTGTCCATCCACATATTCAAACACCAAGTACAAGCTGCTTTCAGACTCAATAACCGTATAAATTTCCACTATACAAGGGTGGCGCAGCAAAGCCACCATGCGCGCTTCGGACAGGAACTGCTCGCGCACATACGCACTGCGTACCAGTTCCGGCCGAACGCGTTTAATGGCCACTTTGCGTTTAAGCACTTTGTCATAAGCTTCGTATACTTTACCCATGCCGCCTTCACCAATTTGGCGCAGGAAATCATACTGCTCTTTAATGTCAGACTCGCGCCGGGAATAGGCATTTTTGGGGCGGCGGAAAACATCCTCATAGCGCAAATACACAAACACCAGTACCGCAAATACAATAATGACAAAGTACCAGGTAACCCAGGCGGGGGTTTGTTTTTTTACGGCGGTGTTTTCTTTCTCCGTAGTGGCTTTAACAAAGGTTTTTTCGTCCAGTTCTTTTTTAATTTTGGCGGCCAGTTTGGAATTAGGGTTTAAAGCCAGGGCTTTATCAATATCTATACGGCAGCGTTCATAACTGCCGCGCTGCAGGTAAGCGCCGGCACGCAGAATATAGGCGCGCGGGTCCTGCGGAGCTACGGCAATGGCTTCCCCCGCGGAGTAGATAACGTCATCGGTCTTTCCCAACCCGTCATAGGCAATGGCTAACAGTAAATAAAAACGTTTATCTAAAAAGTTTTTGGAGTTTAAGTAATTAATGCGCTGGATAACCTCGGAATATTTACGGTTCTTTAACATACCGTTTAAGGAGGCTACCTCCGCATCGCGGGCGTTACGGTCAAAAACCGGGGTTTTGGCAGACAGGTTTGTCTTTTCCGAAAAGTTCCCCCCCACTACCAAAGCGGCAGGCTTACCCTTTTGGGCAAACCCAGCAGGGGTTAGAACCAACAGCAAGAAAAGGAGCACCACTGTTTTACGAAACATATTCATATTTTAGCACAAACTAAAGCGGCAAAACCAAATTTTTAGCGTTTTTGGCTTTTCCCCTGCCGCTGGAAATCATATAATAAAGATAATATGAACAATGCTCCTATCGGGATTTTTGACTCCGGCCTGGGCGGCCTTACCATTTTAAAAGCCTTGCAAAAAGCCCTCCCGGCCGAAAAACTAATTTATTTTGGTGATACGGCCAATGTGCCTTACGGCTCCAAATCACGCGCGACAGTAACCCAATTTTCATTAGATATTGCGCATTTTTTAGAACAAAAAGGCGTTAAACTAATCATTGTGGCCTGCAACACGGCCTCCGCCCTGGCGCTGGCCCAGCTGCGCAAAAGCTGCCGCGTGCCCGTTTTGGGCGTTATAGAACCCGGTGCCAAAAAAGCTACCGCCACCAGCCAAAACGGCCGTATTGCCGTACTGGGGACGGAAGCCACCGTAAAAAGCGGCGCTTACCGCCAGCAAATTTTAAAACGGGCCCCCAAGGCCAAGGTAACCCAAATCCCCTGCCCGCTGTTTGTACCGCTGGTGGAAGAAGGCTGGGCAAAAAAGCCGCTGGCCCGTTTAACCGTACAGGAATATTTAAAACCGCTGGCCAAAACCGGGGCAGACACAGTCATTTTAGGTTGCACCCATTACCCGGTGTTAAAACCCGTCATTGCCTCCGTGCTGGGAAAACAGGTGCAGTTGGTGGACTCCGCCCAAACCCTGGCCCAAGAAGTAAAAACCTATTTAACCCAAAAAGATGCTCAAGCCCAGGGGAAAGGCTCTTTAACCATTTACGCCAGCGATGCGCCCGAACGCTTCAAACGCCTGGCCAAGCACATTTTGGGCACCCAGTTAAAAACGGTGCGCCTTAAAAAATTAAACGCATGAAAATTTATTCCGATCCGCGCCTTCTTTCTTTAGGCATTATCCACGGCACTGTTTCCCGCCAGGCGGGAAATATGCGCGAACGCGCCAACCAAGACGCACTTTTTAGCCAATTAAACATCCCTACGGATAAAATCCTCCGCCTCCACCAAGTGCACAGCGCTGACCTGGTAACTATTCTAAACGAACCGGCCGCCCAGGCCCAGCAGGCCACAAGCCCGCTTACCCAGGCCGACGGCTGGATTATCAGCCCCCAAGGCTGGGGGGCCAGCGTGCTGACGGCGGACTGTGTACCCCTGTTTTTATGGGACGAGGCCGCCCACTTAACCGCCCTGGTTCACGCCGGCTGGCGCGGGGTAGCCCAAGGGCTGCCCCAAAAAACCGCCCACCAAATGCGCCAACTGGGCGCCCAAGGCAAAATTTGCGCTTATCTGGGGCCGCATATTCAAAAATGTTGCTTTGAAGTGCAGGAGGACACCGCCTGCCAGTTTGATGCGGGATGTGTCATCCGCCAAAACGGCAAAATATTTGTGGACTTAACCAAAGACATTATCCGCCAGCTCGCCTTAGAAGGCGTACAAGAACACGACGTATACGCCCCCCAATGGTGCACCTGCGGCAATAAAGAGCAGTTCTTTTCCTACCGCCGGGACCACCACCGCGACGTGCAAATATCCTTTATCTACAAACCCTAACCCCCATATAAATAAAAAAGGTTTACAACGAGAACGGCCCCCTGTTTAGGGAGCCGTTTTTCCTCTTTGCGTTAGCTAGAGCAAGGAGGTCTCGTGAAAACTACTTAGCTACACAAGTGAGTAACGTTCCACTGCCTACTTGAGGTTCATATTGTATTTCATGGTAAGCAATAAAACCATGGCAAGCAAGTCTGGGGTCACAATTCATATAACTACATACAGTACTGGTTACAGTCCTTCCACATTCCATAGACACATTGGCCGATTTTATACATTTATAAGAACAGGTAGGGTTGTTGGGATCACAATTATTAGTACATAACGCAGCATCGGAAGACCCCGCAGGGCACCAAGTACTAACACGTTCTCCAACATATTGGGTAGGAGTAGCTCTCCTGGCATAATAGGGGCGGAACTCCGTTGCACCACTGCCACCACCTATTGATCCAGGTCTGTCATTACCTGTTCCTATGCCACCGCCCCCCATAGCAGAGGGAGGTTGATAACACTGATTATTTTTAACAGTACCATCTATTTTCTCAGGATTTCTTAAATAGTATACCACCTCAGCCTTTGTTGGGGCTTTCTGATGCAAACAGGGCGGATAGTTCTGCACCACAAGGCCAGGATCTTGGCACATTTCATCAAGCATCCACATCCGGCATTCAGAATAAGCCCCTATCGTTTCAATTTTAGGAACAAAGGTATATTTGCCAGCTTCGGGGCATTCTTTATCCCATTCACCCGGAGTCCATACATTATTCACACAACTAAAGGTTTTTGTGCGCACGGTTTTACCGTCAGAGCACGTTTCCGTCACGTCCGCCGGTTTGGTAGGGCAGGCCGGGAACGCCTCTTGCACCCACGTATAATTGGTGCTGGCATCGCACTTGTGGCTGGCCGTTACCGTGCCGCATTCACACTGTTTTACTGCGTCCGCCGGTTTGGTAGGACACTGCGGTTTTGGGGCACATTCTTCCGGCGTTTTAGAGCAGGTGCCAAGCACGTTGGTCCATTTGCCGCCTACACATTTTTGCGTAGTCTGCGTTCCGCAACCGTTGCACGCTTGGCTGCCTTTTACTTCGCCATCCGTACATTCCGGCGTTTCCCCCGGGTCCGTCCCAGGTTCCCCAGTGCCGCCTTCCGTTCCCGCACAGTTAGAAGTGGGGAAGCTTAAGGTGGCACAGTCCGGGTAGTTTTTGTTTAATTTCTTACAACCTGCACCCGTGCAGCAGTAGCTGCCGTCTTCGTAAGACA
>CALUXL010000082.1 GCA_944324735.1 uncultured Elusimicrobiales bacterium | reverse complement strand
CCCAAAAGACGCAAGCGTTCCACTCCCAAATCGGCTACCCCCCCAACACATGCTCTTCTAAATCCACCTCATACAAACTAGATAAAGATGTGCAAAGCATTACATCACAATCTAAATAAATTACTTTTTCTACCTCTTGAGGCAATAAGCTTCCCATGAGTAACCGAGCAAAAGCGGCACGAGATAAATGGGCGTGGTTAATTTGCAAAGCGGGTAATTTTTCAAATGGAACAGAAATAAAATGTATCTTGTGAACAGTATTTTTTACTAAAGACTCCAGATCCTTCTTGTGCGCAGGAGAAATACCATCTTCAAGTATATAGAAGTTTAAAGTGTCATTTAGCTCTGTATTTTTTAATATAGAATAGATAGAACATCCCATCCACAAAGCATAGTTATCATCAGAAGACAAACAGACAGAAATCTTTTTATTAAATGATTTTTTCATTAAGATATCCTTTAAATAATTATTTTGTACTAATTATACATATCATAACAAAATACTTATTATTTTTAAAATCTTGATTTTTGCCATCTCCGGCTTATACTACCAATAAGCCACTTAAGCAGTATGGAGGCGCATCAAATAATCCTTAAATTCTTCCACCCGGTTGTACCCCCAGCCGCACCCCGCGGTTGCACCCCGCCACCACAACGCCCGTACGCGTTGACACTTTATTCTTATTAATGGTTTAATTACAGTACGGGGATAACTCGTAACAGAAATACGGAGGCATTTTATGGATATTAAGATTACCGCTAAAAATATCAAACTGACGCCTGCTATTAAAGAATTTATCAATACCCGCGTCGGCAAAATTGAAAACTTTTTTGACAACATTGTTTCCGCCCAGGTTTTGATTTCCGTTGAAAAGAAATTCAACCAACGCGCGGAAATTATCGTACACACCGGGGCTAAAACCACTTTAACCGCCAGCGCCGTGGAAAGCAACCTTTACAAAGCTATCGACGCCGCCGCCATTAAGGTGGAAGGGCAGGCTAAAAAAGTAAAAAGCAAAGCAAAAGCCCGCAAAGTAACCAAAAAATCCGTAAAAGAAGTGGCGGAAATTAACCCGTTTGCGGAACATATGATGATTTCCCAGAACGATGTAAAATTCTCCGTAATTAAACAAGTGGAAGTCTCCCCCATGAACCCGGAAGACGCCGCCTATGAAATGGAACGGCTGGGTTATTCCTTCTGGATGTTCTTGGACGAAGATTCCAAACAAATCAACCTGATCTTTAAACGGTTGGATGGAACCTACGGCTTAATTAAACCCATTAAAAAGAAATAACACGGGCTTAGGAAGGTAGTGTTATAGCGGAATTTACAAAGTCGGTCACCGTGTCAGAACTGCTCCAGGTTAAACGTCTTAACCTGGAGCTGGTCTGCGGGAAAAGATACATCCACCGGGAAATTACACACACCAGCGTAAACCGCCCGGGGCTGGCTTTGTGCGGGCATTTGGATAACTTCCGCGCCAATTCCGTTCAGGTCTTTGGCCGCGGGGAACACGCCTACTGCCTGCGGGAAAACAAAACCAAACTAAGAAACAACATTACCAAAATGCTAAGCGAAGGCAATGTACCCTGTGTGATTATGGCGGCCGATTTGGACCCGCTTCCCGCAGTAAAAAAAGCCTGCTTAAGCGCGGACGTACCGCTGTTAAAAACCACAATGGATTCTTCGGCATTTATGTCGGAGTTTTCTTTATTTTTGGATGAAAAACTTTCCCCGGTTACGCATATTCACGGGGTGCTGGTGGGGGTAAGCGGCATTGGCGTGTTAATACGCGGCGGGGCCGGCATTGGCAAGAGCGAATGCGCCTTGGAGCTTATTAAACGCGGCCATATTTTGGTGGCGGACGACGTGGTGGAAGTACAAGCCCGCTGGGGGCGTTTTTTGGTTGGATCCTGCCCGGCTATGCTTAAACATTATATGGAAGTGCGCGGGCTGGGCATTATAGACGTGGAACTTTTGTTTGGGGTAGGCTCTACCTTGGATGAAATGAATATTGAGCTGGAAGTAGTGCTCACCCCGCCGCAAAAAAACGGCTTTGACCGTTTGGGCGTGGAACAAAACACCACCAATATTTTAGGGGTAGATGTACCGTCCATGACGCTGCCGGTAACACCGGGGCGTAACTTGGCGGTGTTGATTGAAGTGGCCGCTTTAAACCAGCGGTTAAAATCTCAGGGGATATTCTCGGCCAAGGAATTTAGTCAAAAAATCTTGGACCGTATGAAGAAATCGGCGCGTGAAAATGAAAAATAAACGTAAACTTTTTATTATTACCGGCATGAGCGGGGCAGGCAAATCCCAGGCGTTAAAAATCTTTGGGGATTTTGGCTTTTACTGTGTAGACAATTTGCCGCTTGCGCTTTTTAAAGATTTTATTAAATATGTTTTAGGAAGAGAAGACCTGCAAAACATTGCACTGGGTATCGACATCCGTGAAGGGGAAAGCCTAAAAGACATGCCCAAAATGTTGCAGGCGCTGGGCCGGAACGATTTTGCCTCCAAAGTCATCTTTTTAGACGCGGCCGAAGAGTGCTTGATACGCCGCTTTTCGGAAACCAAGCACAAACACCCCATACACAAAAAATTGGCGGCGGCCATTGCGCACGAGCGCAATGTGTTATCCCCCATCCAGGTACTGGCCGATAAAGTGATCGACACTTCCGACCTGAAACTGGGAGAATTGAAAGAAAAACTTTCCGCATTGCTGGAATCCAAGCGGGAAGGGGACATGCAAATTTCCGTAGTATCTTTTGGGTTTAAACACGGCATTTTAAAAGATTGCGATATTGTGATGGACGTGCGCTTTCTTCCAAACCCGTATTACATACCGGAATTAAAAGAAAAAACCGGGCTTGATAAACCCGTGCAGGATTATATAATGTCCTTTAAAGAAACCCAGGAATTTGCGGAAAAATTTGCGGACCTTATCAAATATTTGATACCAAAATATATAAAGGAGGGTAAAAGCTACCTTACCATAGCCATGGGCTGCACCGGCGGCAAACACCGCAGCGTTTTTATGGCGCACGAACTGGCCGAACGGCTGCGCAAGGCAGGGCTTACCGCTTCTGAATTTCACAGGGATATAGGACTTTAATTATGGTAAAAATCATTTTAGTTACACACGGCAATTTAGCGCAGGAAATGCTAAACACCACGGCGCAGATTATCGGCAAAATGCCGGAAGATTTTGAAACCCTGGCCATCACGGCGGCAGCCTCGGTGGAAAAAGAGGCGGCCAAACTGCAGGCCATGCTGAAAGACTGCCCGGACGGCGCCGTTATTTTAACCGATATTTTTGGCGGCAGCGCCACCAATGTATCCCTTACCGCCAGCAAAGATAACCCCAAATGCAATGTGATTACGGGGCTTAATTTAAGCATGTTGTTAACCGCGGTAAACAACCGCAAAAAACTTTCCGCCAAGGAACTGGCCGAAAAAATAGAGGCCGACGGAAAACGTGCGGTCATTAACGCAACGGAACTGTTAATTAAAGGATTATAATGCCTATCGTGTTTGCGCGCGTGGACGACCGGCTTATCCACGGGCAAATTGTACAAGCATGGCTGCCGGAACTGAATGTGGACGAAATTTTAATCCCTTGCGCGGGCAAGGGGGAAGAGGCCGTCAACAAGGGGCTTTTGCGCCTTTGCCTGCCGTATGAGTATGAACTAACCGTGCTGGACAGCGCCCGCTGCAAACAATATATAGAGCATTCCAAAAAAAATATTTTTCTATTGGCCGCCTCCCTGCAGGACATCATGCCCCTGTTGGAAGACGGCCTTAAAGTTAAATCTTTAAACATTGGCGGCATGCATTTTAAACAGGGCGCCCAAAAACTGGATGATAATGTGTTTTTGGACGAGCAGGACAAACGCCTCCTTTCCATCTTTAAAACCTTGGGTCTAAGCATAGAAACCCGCGCCGTGCCCAATGCAAAATCCATTTCTCTGGAAGGAGTAATTCCATGACCCTCTCCATCATACTGCTTTGTATTTTAGCCGCCCTGTTGGAGCTGGACACCACCTATGTAGGCCAGCTTTCTTTTTCCCGTCCGATTATTGCCGGCCCGTTGTTTGGCTTAATCACCGGGGACTTGATGGCCGGGATACAAGTGGGCGTATTTACGGAACTGCTGTTTGCCGATATTTCCCCCTTGGGCGGCATTATTCCCCCCAGTGGGGTAATGTGTGCGGCTATCCCGATGATTTTATACTCCCTGGGGATAGAGCTTTATTTTGGTTTCTTTTTAGGGGTACTGGCCGGCATTGCCTACGGCCAGCTGGATAAATGGATGCGCAAAGCCCGTTTTAAATGGATGGTATTTTTAGAAAAAAACGCCGCCGCGCGGCCGGGGGATTTTTCCCGCACGGTGATTATGCTTATTTTGTCTGCATTTTTACTGAATTTAATTTTTATATCCGTTTGCGCCTGGATTTGCACCCAGTTAATGTACAACATTGTGGCCTATATACCGCTAAAAACCTATGTAGCTTTTAAATTTGCCTATATGGCGGTGCCCTGGATTGGGCTGGCCACGCTGATACCCGCATTCCGGTTAAAAACGAGGTAAAAAACCATGAACTTATCCATGCACATCCGCTTATTTTTACGTTCGTTTTTCCTGCAAACGGGCTGGAACTTTGTGAAATACCAAAACGTAGGGCTTACGTTTATTATGCTGCCGTTCTTACGTAAGCTGTATAAACAGGATAAAGAAGCCCTGCCCGCGGTGATGAGCCGGTACTTGGATAATTTTAACACGCAGCCGGTAATGGCGTCCTTTTGCATTGGGGCGCTGGCTAAGAAGGAAGAAGCCATTGCGCAGGCCCAGTCCGTAACGGACTTTAAAGAAAAAGTGGCGGAGTGGACCTCCGCGCGCCGGGGGCTTTCCATCACGGCCGCTTCTATTGGGGACCGGCTTTTTTGGGGCACGTTAAAGCCGCTTACACTGCTGCTTGCCATATTTATTTGGCTGTGCCTGGGCGTAAACTTTTTTGAAATAGAACTGCTTACCAACCCCCTGGTGTTTGACGCGCTTTGCGCGGGGGCGGTGGCTTTCTTTGTATACAACAGCGTGGCGCTGTTTGTAAAATGGCAGGGCATCAGCATTGCCTATAATTCGGACGAGAAAACCTGCTTTGGCTTAACCAAGTTTGACTGGAACAAAACCATTTATTACGCCAAGCACATCGGCCTTATTTTAGCGGCGGGGCTTATCTTATTTGGGGTATACCATTATTTTAAAAATATAGAGTTCAATTTATATTTTATTACCCGTGCCGTACTTGTGTTGTTTTTTGTAATGATTAGTTTTTTAACCCGCAAATTAAAAGTGCCCAATATGTATTTATATATTGCGGCGGTAATAATTTTTAATCTTGCGTGTTATTTATAAAAAGGGGTAAAACAGGTGATAAAACAAGACATCAAAATTTCCAACCGTTTAGGCTTGCACGCCAGGCCGGCGGCCATGATCGCCCAAAAAGCAGGGGAATTTTCTTGTGAAGTAAAATTAAAAAAAGATGATGTGGAAGTAAACGCCAAAAGCATTATGGGTGTCATGATGCTGGCGGCGGAGTATGGCTCCAGCGTCTGCGTAACTACCGACGGGGAAGACGAACGCCAGGCGGCAAACGCCATTGCGGAACTATTTAACAATAAATTTAACGAAGAATTCTAAGGGATAGGATATGTTTGTATTAAAAGGCGTAGGGGCAAGCCCCGGTGTGGCAATTGGCCCGGCAGTGATACTGCCGGGGGATTCGTTTGCCGTCACCCGCCAATATGTAGACCCGTCCGAAGTAAAGGCCGAGCTTTCCAAAATGAAAACCGCCGTGGATAAAACCATGCGCGAGTTGGACAGCTGCGAGAAAAAAGTGTTGGCCACGCTGGGGCAGGAATACGCACAATTAATGTCCACCCACAAACTCATCCTGCAAGACCCCAGCTTATATGATTCCGTACGCAAAAAAATAAAAGACGAACATTTAAGCGCCCAAGCGGCCATCTTTTTAACCTTGCAGGAACTGGCCGCCAGTTTTGAAAAAATTGAAGATCCGTTTTTTAAAGAACGCCGCAACGACGTTTTTGACGTAGGCAAGCGCCTGGCCAAAAATTTAGAGGCCGACAAAGGCGAATTTTTAGCCTCCATCAAAACACCGTCCGTTTTAATTGCGCACACTTTATACCCGTCAGACACTATCAACCTGCAGGAAAACCAGGTATTGGGTTTCTGCATGGACGTAGGCGGCAAAACCAGCCACACGGCCATTTTAGCGCAAAGCCTTAAAATGCCGGCGGTGGTGGGGCTTTCCAGCGCGGCCAAACAAGTACAAAAAGACGACACCGTTATTGTAGACGGGGACAATGGGCTCCTCATCATCAACCCGGACCGCTACACCCTGGCCAACTACAAAAAGATCCAAAAAGAAAACAAAAAGGCCGAAGCCCTTTTAAAAACCATCAACCATCTGCCCGTTATTACGCAAGACGGGCACCCGATGAAGCTTTTTGTAAATTACGACCCGCGCACCGACACCAAAGAAAACAAAAAATTAATTACAGACGGCTTGGGCCTTTTGCGTACTGAATTTTTATTTATGAACACCCCCACCCCGCCCAGTGAGGACGAGCAATACCGCATGTATTTATCCGTCGCCAAACGCTTTGACATGCGCCCGGCCACCATCCGCCTGGCGGATTTGGGCGGGGATAAAATGCCGCAGTTCCCGCTGGATGAGTTTGACCAGGAACAAAACCCCTTTATGGGTTGCCGCGGGGTAAGGCTGCTTCTTAAAAACCCGGAACTTCTGCATACGCAGCTGCGCGCCATTTTGCACACCGCGTGTGAAGTACCCGCCCAAATACGCATTATGATACCGATGGTATCCAGCGTGGAAGAAGTACGCCACGTGCGCAATGCCTATAACCAGGCCCTGCAAGAACTGGAACAGGAAGGCAAAAAGCCCGTAAACAAAGTGGCGCTGGGGGCGATGATTGAAGTTCCCGCCGCGGCCATGGCGCTGGATGGGATGATTGGACTATTGGATTTTATTTCCATCGGCACGAATGACTTGATACAATATTTAATAGCGGTAGACCGCGTAAACCAGGAAGTGGCCCATATGTACGACCCTTGCCACCCGGCGGTTATCCGCACGTTAAACCTCATCATTCAAACCGCGCACAAACGCGGGAAAAGAGTGAGCATCTGCGGGGAATTAGCTTCCGACGCTAAAATGTTGCCGCTTTTACTGGGGTTAGAGCTGGACGCTCTTTCCGTTACGCCGCGTATGTTTTTGCGCGTAAAGAACAACATCCGCAATTTAAATTTTGAAACCTGCTCCGATATGGCCCAGGCAGCCTTGCTGATGGGCAGTTCGGACGAGATACGCAGTTTAATAGAGCAAAACAAAAATGAAGATTCGTAATTTTTCCATCGTGGCTCATATCGACCACGGCAAAACCACCCTTTCCGACCGTATTTTGGAAGACACCGGCACCGTACCCAAGCGTAAAATGCAAGCCCAGCTGTTAGACGGCATGGACTTGGAGCGCGAACGCGGCATCACCATTAAAGCCAAAGCGGTGCGCATTCAATACAAAGACTATATTTTAAATTTAATTGATACCCCCGGCCATGTGGACTTTTCTTACGAAGTGGCCCGCTCTTTGCGCGCGTGCGAAGGGGTGCTTTTGTTGGTGGACGCTTCCCAAGGGGTGGAAGCGCAAACGGTGGCCCATGCGCATTTGGCCAAAAAACTGGGGTTAAAAATCATACCGGTTATGAACAAGGTGGATTTGTCCCAGTCCGATGCGGACGCTTCCGAAGAACAACTGTGGGACATTTTGGGCGAGCCGATTGAGGCCGAGCGCGTAAGCGCCAAAACGGGCCTGGGCATTGAACATCTGCTGGACCGTATCATTGCCGACGTGCCCGCCCCAACCGGTAACGCAGACGCCCCGCTAAGAGCTTTAATTTTTGACTCTTTTTACGACCCTTTCCGCGGCGTAATTATGTATATCCGCCTGGTGGACGGCTGTGTAAAACCCGGGCAAACCATACGCTTTATGTCTTCCGGCGCTTCCTACAAAGTGGAAGAGCTGGGCTTTATGACTCCCAAACAACTGCACAAAGGCGAAAAATTAAGCGCGGGTGAAGTGGGCTACCTGGTAGCCGGTATTAAAGACATCCACCAAGTAAAAGTGGGTGACACCGTTACCTTGGCCGAACGCCCCGCCCAAACCCCGCTGCCCGGGTATGAAGACGCCAAACCCGTGGTATTTGCCAGTATTTTCCCGGTGGAAACGACGGACTTCCCCCTCCTGCGCACCGCGCTGGAAAAGCTGAACCTGTCGGACTCGTCTTTCCACTACCAAAGCGAAACCTCCAAAGCATTGGGCTTTGGTTTTCGCTTAGGGTTTATGGGTATTTTGCATATTGAAATTGTAAAAGAACGCCTGGAGCGTGAATTTAACCTTTCTTTAATCGCCACCGCGCCCAACGTGGTGTATCACGTTAAATTCACCCCGCGCAAAACCCACCCGCAGGAGCTGGCCGCCTTGCCGGATGCACCGGACGACCCGGGGTATAAAATTATCGATAACCCGGCCAACTTCCCTCCGTACGGGGACATTTTGGACATTAAAGAACCCGTCATCCACATTACCATCGTTACCCCGGTGGAATTTATGGACGGCGTAATGACGCTGCTGAAAGAAAAACGCGGCGTATTTATGAATTTGGACCACCTTTCCAACCAGCGCGTTATCGTTAAGTACGAAATGCCCATGGGCGAAATGGTAATAGATTTTTACAACAAGTTAAAATCCGTTTCCAAGGGGTACGCCTCTTTTGATTACGAGGTGGCGGGTTTCCGCAGCGCTAATGTGGTGCTGATGGAAATTTTACTGCACGGCACGCCGGTGGATGCTTTGTCCGTCGTTGTTCATAAAGACAAAGCACAAACCCTGGGCCGCGCCTTGTGTGCCAAATTAAAAGAGTTAATCGGCCGCCAACAGTTTGAAGTGGCCGTGCAGGCCGCCGTTAACGGCAAAATTGTAGCGCGCGAAACCATACCCGCTTTCCGCAAAGACGTTATTGCCAAATGTTACGGGGGCGATATTACCCGCAAACGCAAACTGCTGGAAAAACAGAAAGAAGGTAAAAAACGCATGAAATCCATCGGCAGTTTAAATATTCCGCAGGAAGCGTTTGTGTCTATGCTCAAGATAAGCGAGGAGTAACCCCCTTTCGCTTACCCTGCTTTTTACGCCGTGCGGAGGGGTTCTTCGCACGGCGTTTATTAAATAGGGCCTTACTTTAAATTTGCTAAAATAGAATACATATGATTTTAGAAGGAAAAACTCTTGCCACCCAAATACGCCAAAGCCTGCCGCAGCGGGCGGAAGCGGCCCGCCAAAAATTGGGCCGCCCCATCGGCCTGTATGCTTACGGCTGTGCGGATGATTACGCCGCCTATGTTTATTTAAACAAAGAGGTGGAAGCCGCACGCAAAACCGGCGTGCAGGCACAGGTTTTTCCGCTTTCCAAATCCACCTCCGCGGCCCAATTTTTGGACATGCTGTCCCAGGCCTCCCAAAACCCGAAGGTGGACGCTATTTTAATTGCCCGCCCGTTGCCGCCCCATCTGGCGGCCAGCGGTTACGAACGAGTGCTGGCCCCGCAAAAAGATGTGGACGGTATGTCCTACGTAAACATGGGCAATTTATTTTTATGCAAAACCTGGCAAGAGGTGGAAAGCCTGCCCGGTTTTGTACCCTGCACCGCCATGGCGGTTATGCGCCTGCTTGCACACCACGGCATTGACCCGCAAGGCTTAGAGGCCGCCGTCATCGGGCGGTCCCCCACCGTTGGGCGCCCGCTGGCACATTTGCTTACCTGCAAAAATGCCACGGTAAAAATTTGCCACACCAAAACGGCAGACCTTAAAAAAGCCCTGCAAAACGAACAGCTCATTTGCTGTGCGGCCGGTCAAGCCAACTTGCTGACGGCCGATATGGTGCAACCCGGTGCGGTGGTGGTGGATATTGCCACCAACATTACCCCCGGCGGCAGTTTATGCGGTGACGCACAAACTGCCCCCCTGCTAGAAAAGGGGTGCAGCGTGTCGCCCGTTCCGGGCGGGGTGGGGCCGGTAACCCTTGCATGTCTGCTGGAAAACATTATATTATCAGGTGAAAGGAACGTTTAAGGAGACCCCTATGAAAACATTGTTCAAACTAACCGTTTTGTTACTTTGCGCCGGTTTTTTGGCGGCCTGCACCAGCGACCAAAGAAAAGCCCAATATAACCGCAAAATTTATTTGACGGAAGAGGACTATTTGGCCGATTTGTCGCCCGAGGCGCAAAAAGCCCGCCGCGAGGCGCCGCCGGTGGTGGAATCGGAATATATTTTTAATTTGGAACCGTCCCAAGACCAAAAGAATATTTATTTTTATGATGACCGCCAACAGCCCCAAGTGCCCGGCGTACCCAACGACGGCGATTATAAGAAAGAAAAACGCCTTTGGCAGAAACCCAAACGCTACTCTCCCGATGAATATTACGGCATGGCGGCCCCGGCTGAAGAAGACGCCGGAGCTTCCGAAGATGTAGGCGCGGACGAATATTATTAAAATAAAAACCCGGTTTAACAGCCGGGTTTTTTATTTCCATTGCTCTAAAATATTACGCTAAGGTTTTTTTACAAACAGGTCCACCCGGTCCGTAAAAATGCCGTCCACCCCCTGCGCCTGAAGGGTTGTTGCCAGGGCGGGGTCGTTTACCGTATACACAAACACCTTTAAGCCGTTTTGGTGGCAGGCCGCAATAATGGGCGGGGTGATGCGGGTGTGGTTCATATGCAGGCTGCTGGCACCCAGGGCAAGTGTTTTTGCCAGGTCAAATTGGCGGCATAAATGCCCTATTTTAACGTTTTTATTTAATTTCCTTACCCGCACAAGGGTTTCATAATCAAAGCTGGAAATAAGCAATTTTGGCAAAAGTTCCGGGGCGTACAGTTCCAGCTTTTCCAATAAAGAGGCTTCTATACCGGGGTAAAGGTTGCCGTCGTTTTTAATTTCTATATTTAAAATTTGCAGTTCTTCTTGTATAACGGGCAGCACGTCGCGCAGGGTGGGCACGGTGCAAACATCGCCGGAAAAGCGGTTAATAAGTGGGTATTTTTGCAGTTGGGATAAGGTTAAATCTTTAATCTGCACGTCCATACCGGTGGTGTCTTTTAAAGAGTAGTCATGGTGAACCACCGTCCATTGGTCTTGGGTTAAATGAACGTCCAGCTCATAAGCGGTGGCGCCCAGTTCCCGGGCAAGGGCAAAGGCGCTAAGTGTGTTTTGAGGCCGTAACCCGCTGGCCCCCCGGTGTGCAAAGTAAATCATACTTTCAGTGTAAAAAAATACATAGCCTATGGCAAGCCAAAATAAAAATATCCCCGCTTAAAAGCGGGGATATTTTATTTTAAAGCAGAGGTACAATGCCCGCAACGGGTAGCCCCTACGGGAATTTCCATACAGCAATAAGGGCATTTTTTTACGGCAGGCTCCGGCGCGGGGGCTTTTTTTAAAGCATCCAGTTTATTAATGAGTTTAATTAATAAAAAAATACACATGGCCACAATTAAAAAGCTGATTACCGCGTTTAACAAATTGCCGATGTTAAGCGTGGTGGCACCCGCCGCCTGCGCCGCGGATAAAGACTCATACGGCCCGGGCGTATTTAAACCCGGTTTAAGCACAATAAACCAGTTGGAAAAATCCACCTTCCCCATTAACAACCCCAAAGGCGGCATTAAAATATCCGACACAATGGAATTAACAATTTTGGTAAACGCCGCACCAATGATAATACCCACGGACATATCAATTACGTTGCCGCGCATCACAAATTTTTTAAACTCAAGCAGTACGTTTTTAATCATTATTTTCTCCTTTGCCGGGGGTCAGCCCCGCCGCTTTAAAAAGAGGTGTATATAAATCATCCTCTACCGGGTAGGAAATCTCTTTGGGGTTTAGCTCGTCCGTAAACGTAACGGGGGCGTCTTCAATTACGCACAGGGGGCGCTGTTCGTCCGCCTCGCCCATGCATAAAGCGGCGGCGGAGGCTAAACTGTCGGCCGCGTTTACCAGCGTAACCTCCAGTTTTTTACCAAATATATCCGGCCGGCCACGCAAATCCCGCACGCCTTTAAAACCGGCATACCCCACCGCCCCGGCAATGACCCCCGCCCGAAGGGGCAGTATCATACTGTCCGTTATCAATACGCCCAAATTTTTGATGCCATACAAACCCTGCAAGCGGGTGCGAAGCTGCTGGGCGGCGGCGTAACAATCCTTAGGCAGTAAAAGCAGTTTACCCTGCGCGTTGGATTCATCTATCCCCGCGTTAGTCATTACCATACCGGCTTTAATGGTAAGCCAAGCCAACGGGGTTTTTAACGCAGCGGAACTTTCCTTTTGTATTAAATCTTCTTTTTGGGCCTGGCTTTCATACGGCACGCTAAGCCTCTGCCACAAACAAACCAGCTTGGAGGCAACCGCCAAAACCGTGCCTTCACGCATAGCGGGGATGTGGGTTTTAATAAATAAAGGCAAATCCGCCCCTTCCTGAAAAACGGCGGTATGAACGGGGGTTAATTTCATTCTTCCTCAAACGGGGCCACAAAACTGTAAAAAACTTCGTTGGCTAAAAAGAGGCCCTCAAAAGTTAATTTTATTGTATTATTTTTTTGCTCCAGTAGGCCGTTTTGTATGTGCTTTTTTATAGCACCGCCAAACGCCTGCCACATGGCCGGGGTGGGGCAAAAACCATCCAACTGCCGAAGCCCCAGCATAAGGCTTTCACCCAGTTTGGCTTTGCCTTCCAGGCATTCTTCAAAATCCACCGGGCTTACACCTTGGTTTATTTTTTGTATATATTCCTGCACGCCGGAAACATTTTGCTTTCTGTGCCCGTTTAAGTAAGAGGCCGCCGCCGCACCCAGCCCCACATATTCCCCGTTTTGCCAATAATGCGTATTATGCAAAGCGCGAAAACCGGGCAAAGCAAAGTTGGAAATTTCATAATGTTCAAACCCGGCCCCGCACAAACGGCGGTGGGTTTCTTCCAGCATTTGGCGCATAAGCAGTTGATCACACAAAACACCGCGTTCAAAAAAAGGGGTCCCTTCCTCTATCTGCAAACCATAAACGGATAAATGCTGCGGTTTTAAATCAAGCACATGGGTAAGGCCCGTTAAAAAACTTTCCAGCGTTTGGCCGGGCAAGCCGGCCATAAGGTCAATATTTATATTATTAAACCCGGCGCGGCGGGCGGCTTCGTACGCGTTTAAAAAAACCGCCCGGTTGTGTATGCGGCCCAAAGTTTTTAACTGCGCGTCATCCCAGCTTTGCAGGCCGATACTCAGGCGGGTAACGCCGGCCGACTTTAAAACGTCCAGCTTTTGCGGGGTTAAACTTTCCGGGTTAGCCTCACAGGTTACTTCCTGCAAGTGCTTAAAAGGGCCCGTTAGTTTTTCCAACACCGCACACAGTTTTTCCAGCTCCTGCGCGCTTAACACACTGGGCGTACCGCCGCCAATGTATAGGGTTTGAAAGGTGCGCAGCGCATAAAAATAAGCCTCCTTTTCCAAGGCGGATAAATACGCGGGAATCAGCGCTTCCTGCCCGGGGTAGGAGGCAAAATCACAATAATTACATTTCTGGTGGCAAAAAGGAATGTGGACGTAGAGGCCCGTTTTCATTATTTTTTTAATGCCGCCTGTTGATTAAGATAGGCAAAAATGAACGGGTCCAAATCGCCGTCCATCACTGCGTTTATCTGGGAGGTTTCATAATCGGTGCGCAAATCCTTCACCAGCTGATACGGCATAAATACATAAGCGCGGATTTGGTGCCCCCAGGCAATTTCGCCTTTTTGGCCGTAGCGTTTTTCGGCCTCGCTGCGTTTTTTGTCCATTTCCAGTTCGTACAGTTTGGCTTTTAACATCTTCATAGCCGTTTGGCGGTTTTGCAATTGGCTGCGCTCTATACGGCAGGAAACCACGATCCCCGTGGGAATGTGCAGCAAGCGCACGGCGCTTTCCACCTTGTTTACGTTCTGGCCGCCGTGGCCGCCGGCGCGGCTGGTTTCCAGCTGGATGTCTTTTTCCGGTATTTCTATATTGATGTTTTCATCAATATCGGGCAGTACATCACAAGACGCAAACGACGTGTGGCGGCGGCTGTTGGCATCAAACGGGGAAACCCGCACCAAGCGGTGCACGCCGTTTTCCCCTTTTAAATAGCCATAAGCAAAAGGGCCTTCTATAATGGCGGAAACGGTTTTAAGGCCGGCTTCGTCCCCGGGTTGGGAATCGGTAACCGATACTTTAAACCCGTGCTGTTCCGCCCAGCGGGTATACATGCGAAACAACATTTGCGCCCAATCGCACGATTCCGTTCCGCCTGCCCCCGCGTGTATGGTTAAGATGGCGTTTAGTTTGTCGTTCGGTTCCGAAAGGGTAATTTCGCTTTCTTTGCGCTCTACCTGCTTTTCTGTATCTGCCAAAGAAGCATATAAATTTTGTAGTTCGGCCGTGTCCTGCATTTCTTTGCACAAGTCGTACCAGGCGCGGGCGTCGGCCACTTGTTTGGCTAAAGCCTGGTAAGAAGACACCGCCGTTTTTAACCCGTCCAGCTGGCGCGTAACGGTTTGGGCGGTTTGATTATCGTTCCAAAAATCCGGCGCCGCGGTGCGTTCTTCCAAGGCGGCAATTTCCTGCGTTTTGGCAGGCACGTTTACGATAGAGCCTATTTTCTCTACGCGGGCTTCCAAAGAAGCTATTTTTGTATCAACATCCGTAAATTCAATATTATTCATAAGCAAAAACAAAAGTAGAAATTAGTAAAGTAAAATAAAAAACGGCACACAGCCAGGCAAACCAATCGCCCCATTGGGTATAAAAGTTTTTGGCTTCGTTAATGGGCAGGGTTACCCCGCCGCGCAAAATGGCGCGGGTATTTAACGGCGCGCTTTGCAAAATATGGCCAAAGCGGTCAATAATGGCAGACACACCTGTATTGGCCGAGCGTAAAACCGGGCGCCCCGTTTCCACCGCGCGCAATACATTTACCGCTAAATGCTGGTAGGGCGCGTCGGACTCAAAAAACCACGCGTCATTGGTTACGTTTACAAACAGTTTGGCCCCGGCGCGGTTTTGCGCAAGCCATAACTGCGGGAAGATAGACTCGTAACATACCGTAAGTCCCACGGGTATGCCGGACACCTGCAGCAAAGGCTGTTTTAACGGGCCGGGAGTAAAGGAACCCAGTTCCCCCAGCACTTCCACATTAGAAGCTACCTGACGCACCAAACTTTCCATCGGGATATATTCCCCAAACGGAACCAATTTTACTTTGCGGTATTCCTGCATTTCCTGCGCAAAGGGAGACATAACATAAGCCCCCACATATTGCTTTCCGTCCGCCAGTATATTGGAACCAACCGCTTGAAAAACGCCCGCATCCACGGAAATTTGGTCAAACAAATCAAAATACGGCTCTTCCGTTAGGGCGCCGGGTACGGCGCTTTCCGGCCAGACGGCAAGCATAGCACCGCTGCCCTTTAACTGGGAACCCATATCTTGTAAAGTGGCTAAAATTTCCGCCTCAAACTGGGGGGACCATTTTTTATACTGGTCAATATTGGGCTGCATAACCGCCGCCTGCATGCTAAGCAAAGCCTTGGGCTCCGGGCGGGACAGCGTCCAATTGCCAAACGCGCACACACAACCAAACAACACCCCCGCCGCCAATACCTGAAATACACCGCCCTTAAACCCCGCTTTGCCGCTAAACGCGTAACCGATAGCTACCCCTACAAACGCCAGTGCAAAACTAATGCCGTATACCCCCGTTAAAGAAGCCAACTGCAACGCCTGGGGAAAATTCCACTGCGAATACCCAAACATAAACCACGGGAACCCAAGCCCGTAAAAAGCAATGGTTTGGTGCAGCCACTCAAGCGCCACCCAGCCGCAGGCGGCCAAAACCGGAAATAAAAATTTTAATTTTTTAAGAAAGAAACAGCTGCTACCCCAAAACGCAAACTGAAGCCCAATCAAGGCCGAAAGCCCCAGCCACGCCCCGTAAGACTGCGCCGCCGTCATGCCGCCGCCTTCGTAACAGGTGCGGTATAAACAACAAAAAACACC
>CALUXL010000081.1 GCA_944324735.1 uncultured Elusimicrobiales bacterium | reverse complement strand
TGGACGAGTTAAACACGGTTTTAAACTCCGTAAAAGAGCCCGAGTTTACCCCCGGCGATTTTAAAATGCCCAAAAGTATAGACGACTATATTGAAAAAAATTCCAAAGCTTCCGCCCGCACCCATTTAAACACCTGGAGCAATTTTGACCACAGCAAAGTGTATATTGTGGACCGCAAAATAGCCTATACCGGCGGTATGAACGTGGGCGAAGAATACCGCTACACCTGGCACGATATGATGCTGGCCCTGCAAGGCCCGGTGGTGGGGAAACTGGTTAAAAATTTTTATGAAACCTGGTCCTTTACCGGCTGGGGGGGAGATTACGCCGCCGCCTACCGCAAGCTGTTTAGTAAGTCTTCCCGCGATGTGAACCGCGAAGAACCCGGCATGATTAACGTGCGCCTGATGTACACCAAACCCACGGATGCGGAAATTTTTAACGCCCAGCTGGAGGCTATCCGCCGCGCCAAAAAACGCATTTATATACAGAATGCGTATTTTTCCGATGACCGCATCGTGCGCGAGCTAATCCAGGCCCGCGGCCGCGGGGTGGACGAGCGCGTAATTTTACCCGGGGAAAACGACATTGGCATTATGGACGCCAACAACCGCATTAAAGCCAATCAGCTTTTCCGTAACGGGATAGACGTATATTTTTATAACGGTATGAGCCACGTAAAAGCCGCTTTGTATGACGGGTGGGTAGTGGTAGGCTCGGCCAATTTTGATAAGATGAGCCTATTTATTAACGGGGAAATGAGCCTGGGCATTGATGACCCCGCCTTTGTGGCCGAGTTGGAAAGCCGCTTGTTTGAGAAGGACTTTGCCCGCTCCAAACGCATGACGCAGGAGCTGGACACGGGCTGGGCCTCTTTTATTGTAGACGCACTGACCAACCAGTTATAAACCGTTTGTTGGATATACAAAAACCCGGGGCCTTTAACCCCGGGTTTTTTGCGGTAAAAAGAACCCCGGTTTTAAACCGGGGCAGGGTGTGTATTTTATTTGGTAGTAATGGGTTCCACTTCCCGCTCGTAACCTTGGGCGGCCACTACGCGGGCCTTAAAAATACTGCCGGTTTTAACGGGGTGGGTGAAGGTAACGCGGCCGTCAATATCCGGGGCGTCTTTATAGGTGCGGCCAAAGTCCGGTCCGTCGGCAATGGCTTCCAGCGTGGTGCCCAGCAGGCGTTTGTTTAGTTTGTCTATCACGCGGCTTTGGGTTTCTTCCAGCTCGCGCGCGCGGCGGTGTTTAACTTCGGCGGGAATTTGCTTCATATCATAGGCGGCAGTTCCCTTTTCGCGGAAGAACTCAAACACGCCCATGTTGTCAAACTCGTATTCACGCACGAATTTTTTAAGTTCCTGAAAGTCTTTTTCCGTCTCCTGCGGGAAACCCACTATAAAATTGGTGCGCAGGGAAATGTCCGGCACTTCTTTTTTAAGCATGTCCAAAGTCTGGCGGATTTTGGCCGCGTCGCAATGGCGGTTCATGTTTTTAAGTACCGGGTCCGCTATGTGCTGGAGAGGGATATCCAGGTAATGAAAAATCTTTTCTTCCCTGGCCATTAAACGGGCCAGTTCCAGCGTAACGCGGTGGGGGTAAGCGTACATAATGCGTAGGCGCCCCAGTCCGCGTATTTTAAGCAGTTTTTGTAAAAGTTCGGTTAGTTTTAACTCGCCGTATAAATCCAGCCCGTAAGAGGTGGTGTCCTGCGCAATAAGGGATATTTCCTTTACCCCGTTTTGCACCATCAGGCGCGCCTCTTTAATAATTTGCGTCATGGGTTTAGAGCGGTACGGCCCGCGGATGGACGGAATGGTGCAATACGCACAGCGGTTGTTGCACCCGTCGGCCACTTTTAAATAAGCGGTGTGGGGGGCCGTGAGGCTCATTTTAAACTCAGGCAATTGCAGCTTAGCGGGCAGCGGTTCCAAAAAAAGTCCGTCTTTATCCAGTAAATCTTCTATATGTTCCTGCGCGGCGATGGAAAAAACGGTATCCGCTTCGGGGAAGTCCTTCGCCAGTTTCTGGCGGTAGCGTTCCACCATGCAGCCGGTTACGGCTACGCGCTTGATGACGCCTTGGCGTTTTAAATCCAGCGCGTGGCGGATTTCTTCGTTTCCTTCTTTAACGGCCGAAGAAATAAACCCGCAGGTGTTGATGATAACCGTGTCGGCCTCTTCGGGCGAAAAAACAAGTTTATGCCCGTGGGCCAGCAAGCGGGCGGTGAACTCTTCGCTGTTGGTTAAGTTTTTGGGGCAGCCTAAGCTGATTAAAAAGAATTTCATAGATATATTTTACAAAAAATGGTTTTGGCTCCGGGGCGGGGCTAGATGGCCAGGTCCGCCTTTTCGGTAGGTTCCGGCTCCGGTTCGTCGTCATCATCTCTTAACAGGGCCATACCAAAAGTAATTACACCCACGCGGCCGATGATCATGGTGATGATAATGATAATCTTGCCCCAGGTACTTAGTTGGGAGGTAAACTCCATAGACAGCCCGGCCGTGGCCAACGCGGAGGCGGCTTCAAAAAATAAACTTAAGAAAGGCTTGTCCTGCTCGCAATACGTCAACCAAAACACGCTGGCCAAAAGCAAAATGGTGTAAAAAATAAAGGTGGAGGTGGCCAAATACAGCTTTTGTATGGGAATGCGGCGGTCTAGAAACGAAATGTGTTTGCGGCCCAAAAGGCGGTTATACCAAATGGCCATAATGCTGACAAATGCCGTACTTTTAATACCGCCGCCGGTACCGCTGGGGGCGCCGCCGATGCTCATTAAAATAATCATAACCAGTAAGGAACAGGTGGACATGGCGCCAATTTCCACCGTGTTAAAGCCGGCCGTCGTCATAGCGGCGGTGGCCTGGAAGAACGCTTCCCACAGGCTCATAACCGGGTTGGTAATATAAAGCATCACCGTGCCAAAGGTAATTACGCTGGTAATGGTAATCAAAATAATTTTAGACGTGTAAGAGAGCCCTTTTGCGCGGCGGGTAATCCAATTAAAAACATCCGTTACCACAATAAACCCAATGGCACCCAGTAAAGACAGCAGTGAAATGATAATATTGATGGTTTTGCTGTCGTAAAAGTTAGTCAGGTTGTTGTTCCACAAGCTAAACCCGGCCGTACAAAAAGCCGATATGCTGTGGAATATGCTGTACCAGGCCGCTTGGAAAATGCCGTAATTGTGGTGCATAAAATAGTTAAACAAAAACACCGCACCCAAGCTTTCCACCACTACGGTAAAGATGATGGCCGCACGCAGGAAATCGTGCAGGTTTAGCTCACTGGGGAGGGAAAATTCCGCACTGAGTACTTCTTTTTGGTGCGGGCGCAACCGGCGGGAAAAAGACAAAAACACAAAGGAGGACATCGTCATATACCCAAGCCCGCCCGCCTGTATTAAAATGAGTATCACCAGCTGCCCCAGCCAGGAGTAACTATCCGGCGTGCTTATGCTTGTTAAGCCCGTGGTGGTAGCGGCAGAAGCCGCCGTAAACAGGTTGTCTATCCAGGCCACGTCCTGCGTGTTCATGAACGGCAAAGAAAGCGCCATCCAGCCCAAAATGGTATATAACAACACGCCCTGCAGCAGGTTTTGGTGGGGGGACAAGTGCAAAATCCATAAGGTGTATTTTTTTATGGAGGCTTTGGTTAAATCTTTTAAGGTAACAAGAACTTCTTTCCAGTTTATTTTAGGCATAGACCTGTGATGAGCTTTTTATAAATACCCCCGCCGGGGCATAGGCCCGGCGGGGGGAAAGATTTATTTTACCGTAACGGTATATTCAATATCTTCGCGCAAGCTGTTGTGTACGGGGCAGGTTTTGGCCACGTTTACATAGAACTTTTTCTGTTCCGGCGTGAAGGTGGACGGAAAGTCAAACTCCAGCCCGATTTTTACTATGCGGGTGTGCTTGTCATCAAAGACCGGGTCCAACGTCAGTTTGGTGCCGGCCGCGTTATCGCCCCGTTTGGAGGCGGCATAGCCCACCATAGTCAGCGTGCAGGCGCCCAAAGCGGCGGCCAGTACTTCGCCGGGGTTCATATGTTCGCGCGGGGTTAAAAACTGCGTATCCACCGGGGTGGATACCCCTTCGGTAAGGCTGGTGGTGTGTAAATTGTCAGACAGAGTTGTAACGGTTTTTGCCATAAAATTTTCTCCTTTTATTTAATATGGACGGTTAAGCCTATATCGCTGCGCAAACTTTGGTGCACAGGGCAGGCGTTAACAGCCGTTTTATAAAAATTTTTTTGCTCCTGCGTAAAGTGCGCGGGAAAGGTGATGGTGACCTCAAACGCGCCTACACGGCGGGGAGCTTGCGCCATTTCTTTGGTAATAACCAGGCGGGCGCCTTGTAAATTTTCCCCGCGGGCGGCCGCCATTTTACCCATGATGGTTAACACACAGGCCGCAAAGGCCGAGGCCAGTAAATCCGTGGGGGAAAACAGACGCCCTTTGCCGCCGTTATCGGGCGGAAGGTCGGTCTTAATCACGGCGCCGGAGGGACCGTGTACAAGTTCGGTTTGTCCGTCGCCGGTGTAAGTGCAGGTAATTTCAGTCATAACTCTCCTTAAGAGATGGCTGCCAGTTTGGCAAACAAATCTTTTTGTTCTTTGGTTAAGGTGCGGGGCACGTCTATATTTAAAGTAATATACAGGTTGCCTTTGCTGCTTAAGCCTTTGCCGCTTACCTTTAATTTTTTGCCGTTATGCGTGCCGGCCGGTACTTTTACTTGAAGCGGGCCGTCCAGCGTGGGGACATATATATTCCCGCCCAGGGCTGCCGTCCAGGGCATAAGGGTAACGGGTACGTGTAAGTCGTCCCCTTCCAGTCTAAATTGGGCATGCGGGCGGATTTTGATAATGAGGTACAAGTCCCCATTCCCGCGTTGGGTGGGGTTGCCCATGCCTTTTAATTTTATTTTCTTGCCTTCTCCCACGCCGGCCGGCAGTTTTACCGTAACGTTGCGGCCGTTGGGTAAAGTAAGCTGCATGTTGCCGCCGCGGTGGGCGTCTTCCAAATTAAGGGCCAGTTCGGCTTCCACATCGCCCGTTTGGGCGCCGGCCGCGGCCGAGCGGCCAAAGTTTTGCCCAAAGCCGGAAAAACCTCCCATGCCGCCCATACCGCCAAAAATGCTTTGAAAGAAATCGCTAAAATCGGCCCCGTTAAAACCGCCGCCGGAACTGGAAAAATTGAAGCTGGTGCCTCCATTTCCAAAACCGCCATATTGCTGGTATTGTTGGTAGGGGTTGCCGCCATAGGCGCCCCGGCCGCCGCGGGTACTGCCGGCGCCGCCGCCTTTGGCATAGTTTTGGTAGCCTTCTTTGCCTACCTGGTCGTAAATGGTGCGTTTTTGCTTGTCGGAAAGGACGGTGTAGGCTTCGTTTAAGTCTTTAAATTTTTCCGTCCATTTGGCTTTTTCATTTTCCGGGTGCATATCCGGGTGGCATTTGCGCGCCTGGGTTTTAAACGCTTTTTTTATTTCAGCGTCCGTCGCGTTTTTTCCAACGCCTAATATGTTATAGTAGTCTTTATATTCAGCCATAATTCCCCCTTACAACAACATCATTTTATATAATTTTAGGGTAAAATACTATGTTATTATTAACTAAATCAGCCAATAAAACACCTTGGAAATTAATTTTAACAACAGAGGCTTTTTCGTCCCTGGCAAACCAGTTTATGCAAATTTTGCTCCCGTGGTATATTTTAAGCACCACCGGCAGTATATTGTGGACGGGTATTGTGGGGTTTTGCTCGCTTTTGCCCAATGTGTTTTCTTCTTTGTTTGGGGCGCAGGTGATTGACCGGTTCGGCCGCTCCAAGGTGATGTTTGGGTGTGAGGTTACCCAGCTTATATTAATTGGCGGTATTACGGTTTTAATCAGTGCGGGTAAAGCGTCCCCCTGGTTGGTGGGCGCACTGATTTTTGCCAGCTCGGTTTTTGATGCGCCGGGGCAATTGGCCCGTACGGCGCTGTCTCCCACGTTTTCCCGCTATGCGGATGTGCCGCTTTCCAAAACTTCCGGTATTATAGAAGCGTTTGACGGTATTATGTCGGTGCTGGGGCCTTTGCTGTGTGGGGCGGTTATTGCCTATATGGGTTTGTTTAGTGCTTGGGTATTGTGCACGGCGTTTTGTATGGTGATTGTTACGCTTTGTTTGCTGGTGTTTACCAACCGCAAGCCGCGTGTTTTACGCTCAAGCGTAGGCTTTAAGGAAGCGTTTAAAAATATGTGGGGGGACGAAATTTTAAAAGAAACCATTTTGTTTACTCTTCCCACTTTTTTGTTGGGGCAGGCGTGGGAGCTGGTGCTGTTGCCGTCGTTTATTTACGAGAAAGGTTTTGATTCCGTTTACTTTGGTTTGCTGGGCGGCGCGTTTGGGCTGGGGGCGTTTGGCGGGGCACTGTTTTTTGCTTCCGCGGCGAAGCGTTTTACCTTTTTTACCTTGCTTAGCGTAAATTATGCGGGGTATTTGCTATCTGTTTTGGTGCTATTATTAAACTGGCCCAAAGAAGCCGTGCTGGGGGCCACCGTGTTATGTGGCGTGCCTTTTGGCGCGTTTGGCGCGATGGTGATTAGTATTATTTTACTGCGTACGCCAGAAGCGCTAAGAAGTAAAACCTTAGGTTTGTTTGCCACGGCTTCTTACACGGTGGAAAGCGTGTGCGTGCTGGCCATGGCCATGTGTATACATTGGGCCGGTTTGTATATAACTTTGTGTACAGTGGCCGCAATATTTGCTATACTAATACTTGTGAGTTTGTTGGGCCGTAAACGTAAGGACTTTTGGACTGTGGTTGCGGCAAAAAATAAATAGTTGTTTACAAACTAAAAAATTTTTAATACAATATGTATGTAGTGATTGGGAATACTTCCAACAAACAATTTATTCCCCGATAGCTCAATGGTGGAGCGACCGGCTGTTAACCGGTAGGTTGTAGGTTCGAGCCCTACTCGGGGAGCCATTTAAAATGCTGACAAATTAAATTTGTCAGCATTTTTTGTTTATGGGCCAAAAGTCCTATATCAAAATAGGGCCTTTTGGCTTATGGCGCAAATAAATAAGAATTGATAATCTAAAAGTGCAGGGGGGCAAGCCCCTCCTGAATGTAAAAATAAAATTGAGGAATTATAAAAATGAAAAAGCTTCTAGTAGTTGCACTGATGTTGTGTGTAGGAACGGTAGGTTTTTCTCAGCAGTTGTTAACCTCCCTGAAAGGCGGGGTACTGCTTAATAATAAACAAGAAGTAGCTTATGATAAAGATGCTACGTATTTTTATGTCATTAAAAATACGGACTTGCAGCTTTACCAGACCGAAGGTGTTTTCTACGTGGCCGATTATTACGAAAAAGGCTGGTTTGACAGAGAAGCCCCGGAAGAAGAATACTCCGGCGCATTGGCTTTTACTTTTAACCCGGTAGCCACGGATAAAGGCCTTGCCATTAAAATTAACAGCGAAGTGTTGGATTGGGACGGTTTAGACCTGGAAGGGGCTGCCCTGTCCGTAACGGAAGATGAAACCGGTTTAAAAATTACTTTTAAAATGGCCAAATGCTACAGCAAAAAAGAAGAAGGTAAAAAATCTTTTGAAGTATTGGTCCCGGCGGAAAAACCCGCTTTAACGGCCCAGCAGTTAAGCGCCATGGCGGTTAAAAATATCCGCTTGGCCTTTGCCGGCAAATAAAAAGAGCCATTTGCTTTTACCCCGGCCTTAAAAGCCGGGGTTTTTTTATGCCCCAAAAAGGGGGGAGGAGGGATTAAAAGTCCTATATAGAAAACAGGCCTTTTGGCGGATGGTTAAAATGAAAAATAATTGTTAATGTAAAAGTGTGGGGATACCCCTACATAATAAAACAGTAAAGGAGCCCTTATATGAAAAAAGCGCTGATCGTTGCTTTTATGTTGTGCCTGGCTACGGCTGGTTTTTCTCAGCAGTTGCTAACTTCCCTAAGAAATGCAACCTTGTTAACCAATAAGCAGGAAGTATCTTTTGATAAAGAAAAAACGTATTTTTATTTAATTAAAAATACGGACTTACAGATTTACCAAACCAAAGGCGTGTTCTACGTGGCCGATTATTTTGAACAGAATTCTTACAACGGTAACGAACCCGAAGATGATTACGAAGGCGCTATTGAATTTAAATTTGAACCCGTCAATACGCAGGAAGGTATTGCCATTAAAATCCAGCCGGAAATTTTAAATTGGGACGGCATCACCTTAAAAGGTTCCACCCTGAGCGTAACGGAAGATGAAACCGGCTTAAAAGTTACTTTTACCATGAAACGCCGCGTAAGCAAAAAAGAAGGTACCAAAGTATTTGAAGTGCTGGTCCCGGCGGAAAAACCCGCTTTAACGGCCCAGCAGTTAAGCGCCATGGCGGCTAAGAATATCCGCTTGGCTTTAGCGGCTAAATAAAAATTGGTTTGTATTTAACAAAACCCCCGGCTAAAAGGCCGGGGGTTTTATTTGTTAGAAGCGGATGATGTAGGCTTCCTGCCCGTCTATTTCGGTTTTGTTGTCTTCGTTTGTGCGGGAGAGGCAAAAGTCTTTCCCGGCGTCATTTAACCCCACGCAGGCCAAGTGCAAAAAGTTGTTGGTAGTGGTTAGTTTATATTCGGCGTGGCGCGGTTCTTTTTGCAAAAATTCGGCTTCCCAGCAGTTTTCTTTGCCGGGTTCGTTGCGGCATACAATGGCTACATTATAATATTTTAATTTCCCGTCTTTGTTGGAACGCTCCTGCAAGCGCTGGGCGGAGGCTTCGTCCATACGCCGCCCGTGATAAAAATTCTTGGTGCGGCCCCATAAAAGTACGGCTTCCGTATTGCGGGCGCTTTCCACCGCGTTAAAATAATAGGGAACCGCAATGGCCGACAATACCCCTATAATAATAATTACCACCAGCAGTTCCTGCAAAGTAAAACCGGTTTTCATATTTTTACCTCGTATGTTGTTATAACAGGCGCACTTTATAGCCTTCTTTTTCCAAAATCTGTGCTACGCGGGCTTTTTTATCTCCCTGCACTTCCAGGGCTCCTTCCTTTACGGTTCCGCCGCAACCCAGGGATTTTTTTATTTTTTTCAGCAGGTCTTCCTTCCCCTGGGGGTGCAAAGGCAGGCGTTCCACCCGCGTTACCCCGCTGCCTTTGGCGTTTTTCATAAACCGCACGCGCACGGGTTCGGTTTGTTTCTTGGGGGAGCCCAACTGATTGCACACACAGGGAATATGCTTGCAATGGGGGCAGAAGTTAGGGTCCGTAGAGTAAAAAATTTCGCTCATTATTCAATATCTCCCAAATACCCGTCCACCAAGGTTTTCAGGTAAGCGGCGTCCGCCGGGATGCCTAAGCCCCAGGCCGCTTCCTGCAAGATGTTTTGGATGGTGGCGGACAGGCGGTCTTCCAGTTCGGGCAGGTTTAGGGTGCGGTCCATACGCAAATAATCTTCCAGCACGGTGGCTTTTTGTTTGCCCAAAGAAACGCGCAAGGCGTGGGTGTTGCTCATTTTGAGGCGGAAATATAAAGACCCGCCAAACGATATATTGTTTAAATATTTAATAGCGGTTACAAAAAACAGCACCAGTTCCTGCGCCAGTTTTTCCACGCTTACCACGCGGGCTTTGTGCCCGTTAAAGGTTTTGGTCTCCCCGGCAATGCGTTTATCCATCAGCAGTCCATAGGCGTTAAATTCGGTGGTTTTGTGTTTGTCTTTTAAATTGCTGATTACGGTTACCCCGTCCTGCACGGGTTGCAGAGGGTAGCCTTCCCCGGGCATAGAGCCAAACCACGCCTGTGTGGTGCAATCTTTAATTATTTGCGGCAGGCGCTTGTAATGCGTTAAAGGTTCCTCCGGGTAGAGGGGGGAAACGGACAGCGTGCACACGGGCAGCCCCTCGGGGCGGATGTTTTTCATTTTTAAATAATTGTCAAAATGGCTTTCTGCTTTGTCATACAGAATATGGCGCAGGCGTTCGGACTTTTTGCGGTGGTCTAACAGCCAGGGCAGTTTGGCGGGGTGGACGATAATTTCCGGCCGGCTGCTTTGCCCCGTGCGTACATAGGCGCGTTTGCTTTTGCCTACCAGGTGCGGGGTTAAATTGCTTTGCGGAATATTTATTACCACAAACATACGGTTATTGGGGCCTACGCAGGTGTTAATGTCCACAAAGACTATCGGGTCTATATATACCTGTATGATGTTTTCGATGGTGTTGCGTATTTTTTCGTGGTAGGCAATACCGGTAAAAGGGGGGGCGGGTTTATCGTTTTTATCGTCCTGTACGCCAATAATGATGGTCCCTCCCAGCGCGTTGGCAAAGGAAGCGATGGTTTTGGCGAACTTTTCTTTATTTTTGGGAAGCAGGTATTTATAATCCAGCTGTTTGCCTTCCGGTATTTCTTTTTTGCAAAAGTCCACCACGTCCTGAAAAGTTAAATCGTTAAACGGTTTATTAAAAAGCATATATCCCCCCGCGTTTGGCGTAGGCGCCTGTTTATTTATTATAATAAAAATAATCAGAGGTAAAAGACCATTTATGCTTACCCCCGCAGAAACGCTGGCCCATTTAATTACCGAAAAATTCGTCACCGCCGCTCCGCAAGCGGCGGCCAAGGCGCTGGCGTCTTTGGCTACGCACGAAACGCTGATTTTAATTTCACCGTTAAAAGCGCAAACTTTAATTACCTGTTTTAACCATATGGAGCCGTGCAAAGCGGCCGCCGTGCTGCGCCGTTTGCCCGCGCGGCAGGGGGCTTATGTGTTTTCCCGCCTGGACGTGGTGCAAGCCGCACGGATGATGAAAGAATTTTCCCAACCGTACCGGGAGAAGCTTTCCGCCGCTTTAAAGCCGGAATTTGTGGCTTTGCTTTCCCAGGTGCTGGCATACCCTGCCGGCAGCGTGGGGGCGCTTATGAGTACGGATTTTGTGTCTTTAAAAACCGATGCCAAAGTGGCCGACGCAATTGAGCGTTTAAAAACTTTGCCCCGCAAAAAATTGCCGGCGGTTTGTTTTGTTACCGCCAAGGACGGGCAATTAAAAGGCGTTATACGCACGGCGGAGATGTTGTTCCATACGCATGGCAGTGCGTTGGGCTCGGTCATGAGTGAGGATTATGCCTCCCTGGCCCCGCAGGACACCCTGCAACAGGCCGCTTTACTTTTTAAACAAACCCAAAGCCCGCTTTTGCCCGTGCTGGATAAAGAAGGCAAAATATTGGGCGTGCTGGACGCGCGTTTGCCGGCCCCGCCCGCCAAACCGGGTCTTTTTAAACGGCTGCGCACCCATTTTATAAAACAAAAATAAAACCCCTTCCTGCAGGAAGGGTTTTTTATTCGGGCAAAAAAATCCCCCGTTTATTAAGCGGGGGAAAAGTCGGTTAGTTGATTTCTTTGATTTCTACGTCAAAAACCAATTCTTTTCCGGCCAAGGGGTGGTTAAAGTCCAGTGTGATTTCCTTTTCACCAATTTCTTTTACAATGGCGCGGAAGGTATGTTCCCCATTGCTGGCGCCCACCATATCGCCTACTTTTAAATCGCCCGCGTTGGAAACGGCTTCTTTGGGTACGCGTTTGATGGCTTCTTCTCTTACCAAGCCGTAGCCTTCTTCGGGCTTAACGGTTACGGTTTTTTTGTCGCCCACGTTCATACCCAGCAGTTCTTTTTCCAAACCGGGGATGATCATCCCCGCCCCGTGGGTATATTCCAGTGGCCCGCGCCCGGCGGAAGTATCCGTTACTTTGCCGTCAACGGTAAGCGTATAGTCAAATTTTGCTTTGGAACCTTCTTTAATCATTTATTTTCTCCTTTTCCGCAGGATACCCTGGGACGTTTAACTTAACTTGTACATTGTACCAGTTTTACATATATATTGGTACCCATTTTGGGGTAGAAAGTTATTCATTGCCAAAAATGGTGTTTAGCTGGCGGTTTACGCGGTAGAAAGTAGCGCATTTGGGCATATCTTTAAGTCGCTTGGCGCCGATATACGTCATGCAGCTTCTCATACCGCCCAGCAGGTGCAGCAGGGTGTGTTCCACCGGGCCGCGGTAGGGCAGTTCCACCACTTTGCCTTCGCTCGCGCGGTATTTTTTCATGCCGCCGTAGTGTTTTTCCTGGGCGTATTCCGAACTCATACCGTAGAATTTTTTATACTGCTTGGTTTCTATGGCCATGGCGCAGGTTTTGTCGTCAATAAAATTGACTTCGGTGGTTTGAAAGTGTTTTTCGCACATTTCGCCGCCGCTTTCGGCGTGGCCGGCCAGCATGCCGCCCAGCATTACAAAGTCCGCCCCGGCGCAGAAGCTTTTGCATACGTCGCCCGGTACGGTGCAGCCGCCATCGGCGCAAATCATACCGCCCACGCCGTGGGCCGCGTCCGCACATTCAATAACAGTGGAAAACTGCGGCCGCCCTACCCCCGTCAGTTTGCGGGTGGTGCATACGGATCCCGGCCCAATACCCACTTTTACAATATCGGCTCCGTTTAAAATTAAGTCTTCACTCATATCCCCGGTTACCACGTTGCCAGCCATGATGAGGGCTTTGGGCCAGGTTTGGCGTACTTTTTTGATGTAATTAATGAGGTAAGGGGAATAGCCGTTGGCTACGTCCACACAGATATTATTAATCAGCCCGCTTTGCATAACTTGGGTTAATTTTTCAAAGTCCGCGTCGGACACGCCGGAACTGACAAACAGGAAGGTATTATCTTTATTTTGTTTTAAAAAATCAATAATTTCCTGCGCACTGTAATGTTTGTGCAAGGCGGTAAACAGGTGCAGTTTTTGCATTTCTTTGGCAATTTCAAAAGTGCCGGTGGTGGCCATGTTGGCAGCAATAACGCCGGTGCCTTTTAAAGGGGTGGGGCACCATTTAAAGGTATATTCGCGTTCTACGTCCACTTCACTGCGCGAAGCCAGGGCCGAGCGTTTGGGCCTGAGTAGCACGTCGCAGTAATCTAATTGGATATCGTCATAAATTCTCATAAAAACCTCCGGCAAAATACGGCTTTTGGGCCGCTTTATATCATAGCAAATTAAACGGGCCAAATCTTTACGCTGGCGGGGGTATTTAGCTATAATTGGTATTGTAATTATTTTAAAAAATCATACACTATAATTTAGTGGAGGTTTGTATGAATAAAGGTTTTACCCTTATTGAATTATTGGCCGTGGTGCTGATTATGGGTATTTTGTCATCCATTGCCATGCCGCAGTACCGCCGCAGCTTAAACCGCGCCCGTATAGCGGAGGCGGAAAATATGCTGGCGCCTATGTTTGAATCGCGCGAGCGCTGGGCTATTGAGAACGGGCACCGCTCTTTTGCGGCTTCCGGCGGGGCGGGGTTTACTGCCAGCATGTTGGATATTGGGGTAAAGAACGCCACTTCTATGACTGGCAAGACGGTAACTACTACCAATTATGAGTATGACCTTTCCCCGGCCACGGTAGTAAAAGCCAAACTGCTTAGAGGAAGCGGCGTAAAAGGCACCATTTTTGCTTATGACGGCAATAAAATGTATTGCTGCGGAACCTCTTGCGAAGACGTATTTAACTTTGATTCTACAAAGTGTTTTTAAAGGGTGATATATGAAAAATAAAAAAGGTTTTACTTTGGTTGAAATTTTAACGGTAGTAATTATTATTGGTATTTTGTCTGCGTTGGCTTTGCCGCAGTACCGCCGCGTGGTGGAACGTGCCCGCGCGACGGAGGCCATGGCCGCGTGGAAAAGTTTGTAGGACTCCAGCGAACGCTTAGCCGGGGAATTGGGCTACGATGATTATAACTCCTTATTTAACAACCCGCCCACCAACGAAATTGGCATCGGCCGTTTGGATATGTTCCAAGACAGCGGCGCCGGGATTGATAAAAACGCGGTATTAACCACTGCCAATTTTTCTTACAAGTTTATTAATGGCAAACAAATTGCCGCCCAAAGAAGAGGCGGGCACTATGCAGGTACCTGTATTATTTTTAACCGGGACAATCAAACCGTTTCCTGTGCCGGGGAAACCGCCGCCTGCGACGTGTACGACTTGCCTGTTACCACCGGTGTAACTTGCGCTTTTTAGGAGATAATGTATGAAAAAAGGTTTTACGTTAATTGAACTGTTAGTAGCCGTAATTATTATGACGCTTTTGGTCACGATGGCTGTTCCGCTGTATGAAAAAACGGTGGAAAAATCCCGCGCGGCCGAGGCGCGCGCCTTGCTTAAAAAAATGGCGGACTCCAAATTACGTCTTTTGTCTTCGATGGAGTTGGAATCTTTTGCGGGACATGTTCCCAGCGCGTTTACCGCTAATAGCTTGGACGTGCAAACCCCCGGTGCGGCTTCCGGCAAGGGGGCTGGCGCTACTTTAAGAACGGATAATTTTACTTATCGGTTTTTCCCGGCTTCCAATGCCGATATGATTTGCTGCTCCCGCAACGCGGGGGACACGGCGGGGACTTCTTTTTGGTATGACCCTACCCCCGCCGCGGGCGGAGACTTCTTTTGCACGGGCGGTGCCGAAAAATGCAGCGTATATGGTATGACCAGCCGCAACGGAAACTCCTGCAATTAATCATAGTTTTATACGATAATAAAACTTATAAAAAACCCCGGCCTAGGCCGGGGTTTTTATTCGGGTGATTGCGTTAAATTTTTGCGCCGGGGGGAACGTCTTTTGTAATCCATTTGTTGGCCCCTAAAACGGCCCCTTTGCCGATGGTTACATTGCCCAGTACGGTGGTTTCGGCATAGATAATGACGTCATCTTCAATATTAGGGTGGCGTTTAATGCCTTTTACCGGGTTGCCGTGTTCGTCCAGCGGGAAACTTTTTGCCCCCAGCGTAACCCCTTGGTATAGTTTTACGTGGGAACCAATGACGCAGGTTTCCCCAATTACTACACCGGTGCCGTGGTCAATAAAAAATCCCGGGCCGATTTTGGCCCCCGGGTGAATATCTATACCGGTTAGGCTGTGGGCATACTCCGTAATAATACGGGGGATAAAGCGCACCCCCTGTTCCTGCAAAACATGGGCCATGCGGTAATAAGCCACGGCCAGTACGCCGGGATAGCATAATAAAGGTTCTATTTCGTCCATGGCAGCCGGGTCCCCTTCAAAGGCGGCCTGCACGTCGGCAATCAGCAAACGCTGTATATCCGGCAGTTGCTGCATAAAACGGCGGGTGATGGTTTTGGCTTGCGCTTTACACAGGGTGCAGGTGCCGTTGCCATCACACTGAAAGCAAACGGCGTTTACAATTTGTTTTTCCAGCTTTTTGGCGCACCACTCCAAACGGGTGGCGCTGGCAAAACGCCGCACGGTGGGGGGATATTGAAATAAATAATCCTTTAGTTCCGTAAACAGGGCTATGACGGTTTTGGCGTCCGGGGTGAATTTGGCCCGTTCGTGAAATTTCTTGCCAAAAGCGTCTTTTAAGCTGGTTAAAATAGTCTTGTAATTTGTTTTTTGCATAATTACATTTTAAAGTCTTCACCCAAGTACAAGCGACGGGCGTCTTTATCGTTAAGCAGGGTGTTTTGGTCCCCTTCCACCAGGATTTTGCCGTCGTAAATTAAGTAAGCGCGTTCGGTAAGGGGGAGGGTTTCGCGCACGTTGTGGTCCGTAATCAAAACGCCGATGCCTTTGTCTTTGAGTTTAAAAATCATTTTGCGCAGGTCCGCCACGGTGATGGGGTCGATACCTACAAAAGGTTCGTCCAAAAGAATAATTTTAGGGTTGCTGATCATACAGCGGGCAATTTCCATACGGCGTTTTTCACCGCCGGAAAGCGTCCACGCTTTTTGCTTGGCCAGGCGGGTAAGGCCAAATTCTTCCAACAGGGCGTCTACGCGGCGTTTTTGTTCGGCCTTGTCATCCAAGATGCGTTCCAAAACGGCCAGCAGGTTTTCTTCCACGGTTAAACCTTTAAAAATGGTGGGTTCCTGCGCCAGGTAGCCCAGCCCGTGGCGGGCACGCTGGAACATAGGCAGGGAGGTTACGTCATCCTGGTCAATAAACACCTGCCCGCTGGTGGGGCGGATGAAGCCTACCATCATGTAAAAGGAAGTAGTTTTCCCGGCGCCGTTGGGGCCCAAAAGGCCTACAATCTCGCCGGATTTTACGTGAATATTTACCCCTTTTACCACCATGCGGTCTTTATAAACTTTTTTAATTTCTTTGCTGCGTAGTTCCATAGTTAACCCCTTTTAAAATTTTTCGTTTACTTCCGCTTTGTTTATTTGGTCGGACACAATCCACCCCGCCACTTTGCCTTTAAAGGATATTTTGCGGCTTTCGTTTTCCAGCTCGGCCCGGTCCGCAATAATGGCAAATGTTCCTTCCTCCATTTTCCCTTGCCCCAGTACCCGGGAACCATAGGCATAAGAACGGTTGTTCTTGCCGTCAAATTCCATCGTTTGGGCGGTGAAAGTATGGTTGGGGGTAGTTACCTTGGTGTTGCCTTCCAGCAAGGCGTATTCGTCCGCCTGGCGGACGGATAATTTATCGGCCGTAACCGTGGCTAAGCCATATTCGGTAGGGCGGCGGATGGTTACGTTTTTGTATAAATTGTAAGTTTGGGCGTTTACGTTAAAATCTGCCCGGCGGGCCTGGGCGTGGGTGGTTACGCGGTCCGTATCGGTATATTTTAAACGCACAAATTGGTTTTTGTTGGCCTTCAGCTCCCCTTTGGAAGTGGCATAATTGTACCAGCCGTTATCGGCCTGCGCCTCATAAACGGGGCCTTGCGGGGGGGCTTGTTTAATGTATACATGGCCGGAGGCGGAAAAAGTGCTGTTTTTGCGGTCGGAAAGGGCATAGTCGGAGCGGAAGGTGTATACGCCGTTATCGTAATATACGTTTCCTTTAAACTCTTCCTGTTCTTTTTCCGGGTATACGATCCAGCTATCGCTGGATACGGCGCCGCCTAAAGTTTGCGGAGCTTGAAAAGAAGGTTTTTTCTGCTTGGCTTTTTCCTTGGCTTGGGCCACTTTGGGGGCCGGGCTTTTTAGCACCGGGCCTTGGGCTTTTATTCCGGTGCAGGCGGCCGCCAAAAACGGGCTAATAAGTAACAGAAAATAAAAGTGTTTGTTCATCATTGGGGGTTTTTAATCTCTTGCAAAGTTTGCGGCAACTGCGTGGTTTGCCGTTTAAATTCTATTTGGGTTAATTTAGAGTTGGTCTCCACCCCGTTTTTTGCCGTGGTGCGCACGCCGCCGCGTGTTACGGTGGTTTTGGCTTCCGTCCAAACGCGGTCTTTATCAACGTCGTAATACATATGGTCCGTTTCTAAAGTTAATTTTTGCGTAAAAGAGGTAGCTTTTACTTTTCCGCGTAAGGTGACCAGCTTGTTGGGATAGTTAAAAACCCCGCGTGCGGCGGTTATTTTGGCCGAATCCTGGCCGTTTTCTTTTAGCAGCAGTTCCGGGCTTTCCAAAGCGGCGTTTTGCATGTCGGAAAAGTCCACATCGCGGGAGTTTAAAATCCAGCGTTTCTGGCTCCCCTTAGATTCAAAAATAGATACCGTATTGGCTTTTTGCATGCCCGGGTCTTCGTTGGGGGAGAACTTCTTGTCGGATCCGCACCCCCCTAATACAAAGGCCGCTAAAAGAAATAGTAAACAGTGTTTCATTTTTTATCTACCAAAGCTAAATATTCAATTAAGTCTTTCTCGTCCACAATGCCCACCACTTTGCCGTTTTTGTTTAAAACGGGCAAGTTGTCTACCCCGGTGGAATGAATCATTTTGGCGGCTTCCACGGCGGGGGCGTCTTCCGTCAAAAAGCGGGGTGTCTTGGTCATTACTTCAGTAATGTTGCAGTTTAAAATGTCCGTTCCTTTTTGTAGGGCGCGGCGCAAATCACCGTCGGTAAAGTAACCTTTCAGTTTGCCGTGTTTGTCTACAATGCTGGTGGCGCCTGCCGCGTCGCTCTGCGTCATTACCAGCAGGGCATCTTTTACGGTGGCGTTTTCCCGCACGGTGGGGTTGGCCTTGCCGGTACGCATGACGTCTTTTACCTTTTGCAAAAGCAGTTTGCCCAGGGAACCGCCGGGGTGGAATACGGCAAAGTCCCGTTTTTCAAAATGTTTAATTTTCATTAAGCACAAGGCCATTGCGTCCCCCACGGCCAGCGTGGCGGTGGTGGAACAGGTGGGGGCCAGGTTATAGGGGCAGGCTTCGCGCGTGATGTGGATTTGAATGTGGATATCCGACATTTCCGCCAGTTTGGACTGGGGATGCCCCGTCATGGAAATAATGGTTAATTTGCGCCGTTCCAAC
>CALUXL010000080.1 GCA_944324735.1 uncultured Elusimicrobiales bacterium | reverse complement strand
CTCCAACTGTTTGATGGTCCGCCTCTGGTAATCCACGTCTTCCTTTTCACCGGTGCTCGGGGCACGGGTGGTGGCGGTTCCCTCACGGGCAACGGTTTTGTTGCGTTTAAGCACCGCGTCCACAATGGTAGTTTTGCCGGCGCCTGACGGAGAAGATACAATAATAGGAAATGCTTTCATTTTTATATTTTAGTAAATATTCCCGCCCAGGTAAAGGAAGTCACTTGTATACAAAAACACAAAATATCCCAATACAACCAAAAATACCAGGCCCATCAAGTCTGCCAGAATATAAAAAATACGCCGTAGGAACAGACGGGTTTTTTCGTCATTGCGCAAATCGGGCGGAGGGGGAACAGCGATAAAGCGCCCCATTTCAAGCAATAATTGGCAACGCACGTCCTGCGGCAAGGCCCAATACGGCACGATAATGCGCTTGGAAAAATCTTCCTTTAAAAACCAACGCCGCCACCAGGGGGACTGCCATTTAAAACGTTTGGCGGCAATAATTTCCAGTTCTTCATCGGGTGATAATGCAGACCTTGCAGACGTAAGAAACACAAAACGCGCTTTTTTTAGGTGTTCCCAAGAAAAGAACGGGTAACCCATTATTTGGATACCGTTTGTATATATTATCACACGGGCTTTAAAAGCATAATAGCCTATATACCCAAGCAGCATTAGCCCCAACACGCACACCACCCCAAACTGCCACACCCCGGCCGAAAGCCCCCACATGAAGGCTCCCCACAGAAACAACAAGCTTACGCTGCTGGCAGAATAGAAAAGGAAAATCCTTTCCCAAATATTCTCATAGGCGGCAAATAACTTTTTTTCTTTCATGCTTGGCCCTCCCCCAACGCCGGCCCAAAACACGCCCCCGGCGGTTATTTTACTTTAGCAAAAAAGCCACTATATGCAAAAGCCTGGCCTTTTAAAAGACCAGGCTTTTAGTAAAAAAACGAAAGATTAAAATTCCGGCTGGCAAAATTCTTGGGCGTTTACTTTGGCCTCGGCCCCCAAAGATTCAATGGCGCGGGGGCAGCCTTTCCAGGCGCGGAACGCCTCGGAAATATCCATATACCGTGCGTCCACCTTGTTGTTAATGCCCAAAATGGCGCCCAGCAAGCCGCCGTTTTTAACCAAATTTTGCCCTTGCTCTACAGCCTGCTGCATGGACAGTTTACCGCTGATTACTTGCGCAAAAAGGATGTTTTCGTGCACGTCGGCCAAAAATACAAAAGGATCCGTCAGTAAGTTATCGGGCGCAATGATGGCTTTATATACTTTAATATTGTTTTTCTCTGCCAAAGAGGTGGCTTTTTGGTGATATTCTTTGGCTTTGTTGCCGGCCAGGATGGCGGCATTCCAGCGGCTGCTTTGCACCGCTTGGCGGCAGGCGAGGGCGTTTTCGTAGGCAAGTTGAAAATTTTCCTGCACTTGTTTTCTTTGGGCGGCTTGGGCCGCGTTAGACAGGGCATCCTGCACGCCTGCCTGTAAGAGAGCACTGCATAATAAAACGGCTAAAGTTAAGAAGGGTTTTTTCATAAAACAGAATAGAAATTAAGAATTTCTTTTATATTGTAAACATTTTTTATTGCCCGGGCAATCTTATTTTACCGCAGGAATAAAAACTTTAAATTCCAGGCTTAGCATTAGGATTTGGTTTTCGTTCATTTGCATAGTGTAAATGTCCTCCGTGTTATTATTATTTTATAAGGCTTTTCGGCCATTACACCAGGGCCATTGGTCCTATTTTAAGCGGTAAAAAGGCCCTAGGCCCACCCTTTTAAACTATGTATAATGGGTATATATGAAAAAACGATACTCTCTCTTTTTGGCTTTACTGGCGGCCCTTGTTTTAGCCGCTTGCGGGCAGGGTAAACTGCCCAAGGTTACATTTGATAAACAGACCTATCAGCTGGCGTTTTCCACGCTGCAGCCGGCCGGGCGCGTAAATGAATATTTACTGCCGGGGGAAGAGCTTGACACCTATTCCCGCATGATAGGCGTGTATACGTTTCCTTCCTTAAAGGATAAAACCCCGCAGGAAGCGTTGCAAATGCTGTCCTCCTACATGATGGCCAGCAACCCCATGGCTTCGTATGAAATGCACGAATCGGAAGATAAAAACGCCGCTATTATAGACTTTTTGGTCTTTTCCCCCGGGGTTACCATGGCGGAATACAACGTATTTAAATATGTAAAAGACGGGGATGAGATGAAATCCCTTCAGTTTGTGGCCCGCTGGTACGCCACCAACGGTAAAGACGCGGTGGAAAACGCCCGTAACTTTGCTACCTCCTACCTGGAAAACCGCCAAGAATGGGTAAAAAAAGTGGACGAGATGCGCTTTCCGAAAATCTACGAGCAGGACTATTCCATAGACCCTTCCCTGTATGTGGATGAGGAACCCGCTGATCCCCAGCCGGCCCCCGCACAAGCTGAAAACGCGGCACCGCTGGAACCTTCCGAACCAACTCCGGCTCAACCCGCTACAAACAATTAGCCCTATTTTAAAGCAAGCAA
>CALUXL010000079.1 GCA_944324735.1 uncultured Elusimicrobiales bacterium | reverse complement strand
ATGATTTGCTAGCCGCAGACGGGCACAAAATTTTAGGCGGAGCCATACGGCGTTTTGAACAGTCGGTTTTGTATCAAGGTTCTTTGCAGTTGCCCGGTGCGCGGCAGAACCCGGCTTTAAAACGGGCCGTTATTAACGGGGTGGAGGCTTGCTTTGGGGTACGTTTAACCCCTCAGGCCGCCAGTGCGCAGCTTCTCACCCGTACCGAACAACTGGTGAAAGAAAGATATTCTACCCCGGAGTGGAACCAAAAATTTTAATGCGTAATTTTTTAAAAACCCTGATAGCCGTTTTACTTTTACCCACGCTTTTTTTTGCCGCGGCGCAAACCGCGCGCCTGTTGTACGCGGGGCTGGGCAATGTAAAAACATTTTTGTGTTTTTTGCTGGGCATTTTGTTGTATGCGGGCATTCATTTTGGGTTTTATAATTTTTCGCGCATGTATGTTTTCGGGCACGAGCTAACCCATGCCGTGGCCGCCATATTGTGCGGATGTCGCATAAAAGACATTTATGTAGGTAAAGACAGCGGCTACGTAAAACTAACCCAGTGCAACGCTTTTGTAGCTTTGGCACCCTATTTTGTGCCGGCGTATACCGTATGTTTAGGTTTGGTATATTGCGGGTTTACTTTATGGCGGGATATGGCCCCATACCGTTTGCTGTTTGTATTTGCCAGCGGGTTTTTTACGGCTTTTCACTTTATACAAACATTCAAAACTTTGTTTGAGGCCCAACAGCCAGATTTAAAATTAGCCGGGGGAAAGGTATTTTCGGCCATATCCATTACTTTGGTGAACCTGATTATTTTGGCTTTGCTGTGCAAAATATTATTCCCGGAGCATGTGTCCCTAACCGAGGCTTTGCGCAATGTTTGGGGCGGCACCTTTAATACCTGGAGAATTTTAGTAAACTATATAGTGGAACGCGTGTTTAACGCGGTGTAGTCGGCGGTAGATTTACATGACGGCAAGAAAGAAGAAAAAGAACAAAAAAACATTTTGGCTGTTTCGGTTTATAGGCGCATGTTGTGCATTAACTTTGCGCACGGTGCTGTTTACCGTCATGTTTGTTTTGTGTCTGCTGGCTGTGTGCTGGGTGTTGTTTATTAAGTTTTTTAACGCCCAGTATGTAAGCGAAGAAATTACCCACCAATTGCAAATGGCTTTAAACCGCCCGGTGATTATTTCCTCCATGGATTTAAAGTTTTTTAATACGTTGGAATTAAAAGGCTTCTCAATATTAGACAGTGAAGTGGCACATGGGGAATCTTTGGTGGCGGCGGAGTCCGTATTTGTTCATTTTAAACTGCTTCCTTTGTTGGACCGGCAACTGGTAATTGATGAAGTTACCTTTAACCGCCCCCGCATTAATATCGTGCGCGGCGCGGACGGACACCACAACGTGCCGGAAGTAAAAATATCCTCCGCCCAAAGCCATGTGTACCGCAGTTCCGGCGGGCAAAATTTAACCGTCAGCGTAGAAGACTGGACTATTAAAGACGGCGTTTTTAGTTATAAAGATTTGCAAAACCAAACCACCCACGCCGTGTACGGCGTAAATTTACATTTTGAACGCCTGCGCTTTAACGAGCTTTCCCGCTTTCAGATGGAATTTGTTTTGCGCAATAAGTGGCAGAATAATATTTCCGATATAGACATTAAAGGCACGGGGCACGTTAATTTTGCCAATTTTAACTGGAAGGACTTTGCCCTTCGCAGTCTGCGCGCCCAGGTGTTTGTATTTCGAAAACCCATCTCTTTAACGGTGGATTTGGATAACCTTTACACACCGTATTTTAATATCCGCGCGCAGGTGCCTGCCTTTGAAGGGAAGGACTTGTCTTTATTTAAAGATGACTGGGCGGAATTTTATTTGCCGCAGTCTTCCATGGGGTTAAAAGGCGTGCTTACCAACGGCTACCGCACGCTAAAATTAAACGAAGCGCTTATCTTGGCGGACGACGTCAATTTAACCGCTTCCGCCCAGGCCGATTTTACCCAAAAACCCTGGACGGCTGACATCTCTTTCTCCACCGACCCGCTGGACCTGGCCGCCTGGAGCAAAAATTACCCCCGTTTAAGCCCGTATAAACTGACCGGCAAAAGCGCGTTTGACGTGCACATTGTGCGCCAGAATGACAAATGGACCCTCCCTAAATTGGAAATTGCCTTGCAGGACGTTTCCGGCTTGTTTTACCATTTCCCGGTGGAGTCTGTAAGCGGGGAATTTGCCGCCAAAGACAACTTTGCCGATTTGTATGCCAGCACCACCTCCGGCAAGGTAACGGTGGACAGAAGCACTTTTGATAAACTAAAACTTTCCGGCACGTACCGCAAAGGAAATGTATATGCCGATATAGCGTCGGGTGAGTTAAACGGCGTGCCGCTTAAGATGAATTTATCCATTAACCGTTTAAAATCGTCCAACCGCCGCATCCGCACCAACATTTATTTAAAACATTTTGACCCCATGGCCTTTATTGAAGTGGTGCGCGATTTTGTTACCGTCATCGGTAAAATTAAACCCATTAAATCCAAGCCCAAAGTAACGGGCAAACTGGCCTGGCTGGAAAATTTTAGAGACCGCCTACCCAAATTTATGCCCAATTTTGCGGGTACGTTATCGGCTGATACTTTCTCATCGGAAGTTATCTCTGGCAACAGCTTTTATGCGGAGTTTGATTTTAAAGGCCTGTTGCCCGGCATGAAACGCTTAGATGGTACCCTGGACGCCCAAATGCAGGACGGGGTCATCCACCAAATGGAAAAACTGGCCGAAGAGCAAAAAGCGCTTAACATTACTTTTACGCCGTTTATTTTAATGCACCGTATGGAACGCGCCGGAAGTTTTAAGGTGGGCCAAGTGCTTAGAGACGTGCCTTATGAAGAGTTGGCCATCTCGGCCGACTTTGCCGGCGGCCATATGACCATCAACAATGCCTACACCCAAGGGCCCACCATTTCCGCCTTGGTGCAGGGCTGGGTGAACTGGGTGGAAGAAAATTTTGATATTATTATATGGACGATGTTTAACAACACCTCTCGCTCCGGCGCGCTGGCCGAGAACTTGACCGATGAGTCCGGCAACCCGGCGCTGGCGTTTAAGGTGTCGTCTTCCATGCTGAAACCCAAGCTGGAAATGCTGCGGGCTAAGCAGACGGGCGTGCAGATAGAAGCCGCCCGCCAGCGCGGCCTGCGTACAGATTTTAAAACAAACCGGGATTTTATTAAAGGAGATTTCCATGCCAAGAAATAACTTAGACGTACTGTGCCTTTTGCAGGAACACGGTGCCATTATGGAAGGGCACTTTGTTATGCCTTCTGGCTTTCACAGCCAAACGTATATACAAACGTCGCTCTTGTTACAGCACCCGCATTTAGCGCAGCGCATTGCGCAGGCCATGTCGGACAAGTTCTCCCAAAAGGCGGACGTGATATTAGCGCTTACGCCTTCTAACTCCGTCCTCGCGCAGGAAGTGGCCCGCGTGCGCCAGGCCCGCGCGATATTCGCCTCCCGCGATGAAAGCGGCAAAATGGTTTTAAAACATAACTTTGTATTAAAACCCGGCGAACGCGTATTGATTGTGGACGACGTAACCGTGGGCGGGCGCAAATTGGCCCAAGCTATTGAACTGGCCCAAGCGGCGGGTGCGCATGTGTTTGGCATTACCGTTATTGTGGACCGCTCGATGGGGTACCTACCGCTCACAATCCCCATGCGTGCATTGCTTTCTTACCCCATGGAAACTTTCACGGCGAAAGAATGCCCCCTCTGCGCCGCCAAAATTCCGTTTACGGATGTGGAAACGTTAAATAAATAATTTAGGGCAATTTAATAAATAAAAGGAAACTGTATGATTGAAATTAAACTAAAAGCAAAAGAAGAAAGAAGACTGGCCGCCGGCCATTATTGGGTGTTTTCGAACGAAATTGATGGCTTGGATACCTCCATTGAACCCGGTACTTTAGTGCGTGTAATGACCCATGAAGGCCGCCAGGCGGGCATTGGCTGTTTTAACCCGCATAGTTTAATTTCCGTACGGCTGCTTAAAAAAGGCGAAGGCGACCTGCCGGAAGATTTTGTGTTTGAAGCGCTGGATACGGCCTACGGCTACCGGCGCGAGATTGGCCTGCGCAAATATGGCCGCATGTGCTATGGCGAGGCCGACAATATGCCCGGCCTGGTGTTGGACCGCTACGGTGATATTTTAGTGGCGGACGTGCTGACCGCCGGTATGGAAAAATTTAAACCGCAAATTGTGGCCGCCTGCAAAAAAATCTTTAAGCCCAAAGGCATTTTCTTCCGTAACGACAGCGCCTTCCGCGCCCTGGAAGGCCTGGGCGGCACGCCCGATATCGTGGGTGAAGTGCCCGAAACGGTGGAAATAGAAGAAAACGGCATTAAGTACGAGGTGCCGGTTCGCGTCGGCCAGAAAACCGGTTTTTATTTTGACCAGCGCGAAAACCGCGAATTTTTAAAACCCTATTTTAAAGATAAACTGGTGTTGGATTTATATTCTTACATTGGTTCTTTTGGCATTACCGCGGCCAAAGCGGGCGCGGCCCAGGTGTGGGGGTGCGATTCTTCCGCCGTGGCGGTGGAATTTGCCCAGAAAAATGCCAAATTAAACGGGGTGGAAGATTTAGCCGTTTTCCACCGCGACGATGCCGAACGCCTGCTTTCCGCCATGAAAAAGGGCGAACTGCCCGACCAGCCCGATATGGTGCTTTTGGATCCCCCGGCTTTTGTAAAAAGCCGCAAAGCCCTGCCGCAGGCGGTGGGCTTGTATGTAAAGCTGGTAAAAATGGCGCTGGAAGGCTTAAAAACGGGCGGTTATTTGGCGTTTTCCACCTGCTCGCATCATATTTCGCGCGAGTTGTTTGTGGATATTATCCGCCAGGGTGTCAGCAAATCCGGCAAACGCGCGGTACTTTTGGAACTGCGCGGCCAAGCCAAAGACCACCCGGTCTTAATCGGTATGCCGGAAACGGAATACCTGCACTTTGGTTTAATTCAAGTACGTTAGTTTTGTGTGTTAAACAAAACCCTGCCCCGCGTGTTTGCCGGGCGGGGTTTTTTATGGGTAAATGCGGGTTATGGTCCAGGGGGGAAAGACCCCTTTTGCAAGGAAGTTTGAACGGGAGTAAGAGGCTTGGCCCAAAAGTTCGCCCCCAAAAACAAACCCCACCGTTTAGTGGGGGTTTAAAATAAAAAAGTGTTTGTATATAAAAAAAGAAATGCCGAGGGACAGGATCGAACTGTCGACACCTGGTTTTTCAGACCAGTGCTCTACCACTGAGCTACCTCGGCATTACCTACATATAATACAAAATTTACAGGCTTTGGGCAAATTTATTGTTTTTCCCTATACAAAAAAGTTTTACAAAGCACTGCTTTTGGCAAACAAAAGGGCAAATTCTTCCAAAAATTGCCGGTCTGTTTCATCAAAACGGGCGGTGAGGGGGGAATCTATATCCAGCACGCCCCACAGTTTGCCGTCTTTTATAATGGGCACTACAATTTCACTGTTGGAGGCCGCATCACATGCAATATGCCCGGGGAAAGCATGCACATCTTTTACCACCAGCGTCTTTTGTTGTTGGGCGGCCCTGCCGCATACGCCTTTGCCTATGGCAATGCGCATACAGGCCGGCTTGCCCTGAAAGGGGCCCAGCACCAGGGTGCCTTCCCGCAGGATATAAAACCCGGCCCAATTTAAACCGGGCAGGGTGTTAAACAACAGGGCGGAAGCATTGGCCGCATTGGCGATGGGGTCCGTTTCGGTCGTTAGTAAAGAGCGGGCCGCTTGTAATAAAGATTGGTAAACAGGTGTTTTATCCATGTGAATATTTTACCAAAAACAGGGATTAGATTATTGCGCGCCCGCTTATAAAAGAAATATACTTTATTTATCAGGGAACAACCGGGCCAGCCCTGGGCCCATAGGAGATTGTATGCCAAAAATTGAAGTAGACGCCAACAAATGCAAAGCTTGCTATTTGTGCGTGAACGCCTGCCCAAAGAAATGTTTGGGCCCGTCCAAAACAATCAGCAAAAAAGGCTATTTCCCGGCCGAACAACAACGCCCCGAAGATTGCATTGGGTGCAAAATGTGTTATTTGGTCTGCCCCGATGTAGCCATTACGGTTATCAAATAACTTCCAACCGATTTTAGAGGATTTTTATGACAGAGAAAACATTAAGAAAAGGCAACGAAGCTTTGGCCGAAGGGGCCATCCGTGCCGGATGTCGTTTTTTTGCCGGGTACCCGATTACCCCGCAAAATGAAGTGCCGGAATATATGTCTGCCAATATGGCGGATGCCGGCGGCGCTTTTGTACAGGCGGAAAGTGAAGTGGCCGCCATTAACATGGTGTATGGGGCTGCTTCCACGGGTACGCGCAGTATGACTTCTTCTTCCTCTCCGGGCGTCAGCCTGAAGCAGGAAGGTATTACTTATTTAGCCAGTGCCGATTTGCCGTGCCTGATTGTAAACGTAATGCGCGGCGGGCCGGGGCTGGGCAGCATTTCCGGCGCGCAGGGGGATTATTTCCAGGCTACGCGCGGCGGCGGAAACGGGGACTATCATGTCATTGTACTGGCGCCGAACTCCGTAGAAGAATTGGGCAACTTCCCCAAACTGGCTTTTGACCTGGCTGAAAAATACCGCATGCCCTGCATGATCTTGGCCGACGGTATTTTGGGGCAGATGATGGAAAGCATGTCTTTTAATTTTGACCCGGTAGACCCCAACCAACTGGGCAAGTTTGACTGGGCCGTGGACATTAACAAAAACGGCCGCAAGAAAAACAATGTATTTTCTTACAAGGGCGATAATTTAATTGCCGACGTGGTGGAGCGCGCCAAACGTTACGGTTATATTGAAAAAACCGAACCCCGCTTTGAAACCCGCCAAACCGAAGACTGCGACGTGCTGTTAGTGGCGTATGGTTTGTCTTCCCGTGCGTGTATGGAAGCGGTGGTAAAAGGGCGTGAAGAAGGTTTGAAGGTCGGTTTATTCCGCCCCATTACGCTGTGGCCTTTCCCGTCCGAAGCGCTTCGCAGCGCCGCCAAAAACGCCAAAGCCGTGGTATGTGTGGAACAGAGCCTGGGCCAACTGGTGCAGGACGTAAAACTGGCGCTTAACGGGGCCAAACCCGTGTATTTAAACGCCTATCCTGCCGGCGGCCAGCCGGACGGGGGCACCATTCTGCCCGCCGTAAAAAGCGCGTTAAACGGCGGTACGGAAGGCTTGTTTGATTTGCAGCGCCACGCCGAAGGCTTTAGCTATGAATGTAAGCGCGACGCGTCCCTGGGCGTTCAGGGCGACTGGAAAGGAGGCAAATAATTTTATGACGATTCTTGCCCAAAGACCTAAATCTTTATTAGACGTTCCTATGCACTATTGCCCCGGCTGCGGCCACGGCATTGTGCACCGCTTAATGGCGGAAACTTTTGACGAATTAAACATTGCAGACCGCGTTATCGGCGTGGCCCCGGTGGGATGCGCCGTATTTGCAGACAGCTACTTTGCCTGCGATATGGTACAAGGCGCACACGGCCGCGGCCCGGCTATTGCCACGGGTATTAAACGCTCCAAACCCGGCGCCATTGTGTTCTCTTACCAGGGTGACGGGGACTTGGCCTCCATCGGTATGGCGGAAATTGTACACGCGGCTGTTCGCAGTGAAAAAATTACCGTTATTTTTATTAATAACGCCATTTATGGTATGACCGGCGGCCAGATGGCCCCCACCACGCTGGTGGGCCAGGTGGCCACCACCGCCCCCAAAGGGCGCGACCCGGAACTTCAGGGTTGGCCGATTAATATGTGCGAAATGCTGGCCCAAATTACGGGTTCCAAATATTTGGCCCGCGTAGCGGTGGACAGCCCGCAAAACGTTATCAAAGCCAAACAAGCCATTAAAAAAGCGTTTGAAAACCAGGTGAACGGAGTAGGGTTTTCGATGGTGGAAGTTCTTTCCCAATGCCCTACCAACTGGCATGCGGACCCGATGAAAGCGCTGGAATTTGTGCGCACCAAAATGATGCCGCAATACCCGCTGGGTGTATTTAAAGACGAGGGGGCAAAATAATGTACCAAGGTATTAGAATTGCCGGTTTCGGCGGGCAGGGCGTAGTTTCTGCCGGTATTTTGCTGGCGCAGGCCGGTGTGGAAGGCAAGAAAAACGCCAGCTGGCTTCCTTCTTACGGGCCGGAAATGCGCGGCGGCACGGCTAACTGCTCCGTGGTTATTTCCGACGGGGAGGTTTACACCCCCATTGTGGCCGTTCCGGATACGGTCATTGTGATGAACGAGCCCTCTTTGCCTAAGTTTGAGCCGCTTATTAAAAAAGGCGGGTTGTTAATTATTAACAGCTCTTTAATTAATTCCCGCCCTACGCGCACGGATATCAAATCCGTTTGCGTACCGTGCAATGAAATTGCCGAAAAAATCGGCATGGACCGCATTGCCACGCTGGTAGCCATTGGGGCTTTTTGCCGCCTGACGGGTGCCGTTAGCGTGGAAAGTGTGGTACACGCCATGAAAAAAGTATATAAACGCGCGAAACCGGAAATGCTGGAGCTGAACAAAAAAGCGTTAGATGCCGGTTTTGAAGCCGTAAAATAACCTTTGGTTAACACCGCAAAACACCCCCAAGCATTTGGGCTTGGGGGTGTTTTTATTTGGGGTAAAATAGGCCCGGGGACACTTGATTACAACCGGGGATATTTTGGGCAGAAAACCTGCTTTTGGCCCGGTATAAAATTAGGTTTTGGGAATATTAAAACCCGTAATATTATTTGGAAGTTTGATAATACTCTTGCAAATGGCCTGTTTTGCGGGCAAACAAGGCCGATAAGGCCGTAAACACACACGCGGGTATAACGGTGAGGGTGCACAATAAAACGGCGGTTTTAAGACCCCATAAGTCCGACGCGCGCCCCAGTAGCACAGGGGAAATGGCATCCCCTAGTGCATGAATAATAAAAATATTAATGGCAAACGCCATGGAGCGCACCCGCGTACGCGTAAGCGCCACCAGGGCCGCACTAATGGGCCCCATAGGCAGGAAAATAAACACCACCGCGGCCGAAAAACACACAACAGCCCATAAGGTTTGCGTGCAATATACGCCCAAGGCCGCAAAAGGAAGCGCCATTAAAAAACTGCCAAAGATGGTAATAAAGTAAGCCAGGTGGGTTCTTTTTAATAATTTATCGGCCAGGCGCCCGCCCAAATAAGTGCCCAGCGCCCCGCACACTACCACCATAATCCCAAAAACAAGGCCGGCGTGGGAAACGCTGAAATCAAAAAATCGGTGAAAATAGGTGGGCATCCAGGCGGAAAGGCCCCCCAGCGCAAAGGTGCCCATGGCGTGTGCCAAACACAAAAAGATAAACGATTTATTGCGAAGCAAAATCAGGTAATCCACCGTGCGTGCGCGGTCCCGCGTGCCTTGGGTTAAGCGCAGGGTATCTTTTAATTGGGTAAGTGCCATAAGCCCCAAAAAAATGCCCGGTATCCCCACCAGCATAAATGCGGCCCGCCAACCCCAGTGTTGGCCCACAAATCCGCCCGCCAAATATCCAATGGCGCTGCCGGCCGGCAAGGCCAGTGCAAAGCCGGATAAAATGGTGGCGCGTTTTTCTTTGGGGTAATTTTCCGCCAGGAAGGGCTGGGCAATGGTGGTAAAGCCCGCTTCCCCAATGCCGATGAAGCCGCGCGTAATAAGCAGAACCAGATAATTTTTAGCCCAGGCGCAGGCCATGGTGGCGGCGCTCCAAATAATGGCGCTTATGCCAATCCATTTTTGGCGTTGGGTACGGTCGGCAAAGTATCCCACCAGCGGGGCATACAGCATGTACACAATCATAAACACAGAGGCCAAAGTGCCCAGTTGTGTGTCCGATATATTTAAATCCTGCTGTAAAAGCGGAAAGACCGAAAATAACACCTGCCGGTCTATATAATTAAACAAGTTTAAGAGAAATAAAATCCAAAATAATTTTTTTACGTTCATTAGGCTCATTTTATAAAAAATACTGGCGCAGAGGTTAAAAAGAATTATACTATAAGGGTACATACGTAATTGCTATAATATTGCGGTACGGAGGAATTTTATGAATAAAGGTTTTACTTTAATTGAGTTATTGATTGTAATTATTATTGTTGCCCTTTTGGTAACATTAAGCATGCCCAAATACAAAACCGCTATGGAAAAAGCCCGCGCGCAGGAAGGTATTACAAACCTTACTTTGGCGGCGGACCAGGCAAACGGATTCTATCTGTCTCACGAAGGCACAT
>CALUXL010000078.1 GCA_944324735.1 uncultured Elusimicrobiales bacterium | reverse complement strand
TTTGTTTTAAACCTTCAATTTCCCGGGTGAGGGAGTCCAGTTTTTCCAAAATAAGCCGCGTCGCATCAGAAGACGGGGCCGTTTCTTGCGGCGCCGGCGCCTGAGACGCAAAATGCGCTTCTTTGAGCGCTTGGGTGAGGTTCGGGTCCGTCGTTCCGGCAGGGGTTACCGCCGTATTTAATTCTTCCGGCGTAGGCAATGCCCTGGTTATGGTGGATTCTAACGGATCAAATTCAAACACGGTGGACGCTTTTACCCATTCCTGGTTAGCGCCGGCCTCGGTCGTTTCCGAGCACAGTAACGTATCTGGCGTGAACCCTTCCAGCGTTACAAGTTTGTCCTCTTCAAAAGGACCTTCCACTTTATCATTTATATAGACCCAATATCTCATGTATATCACCCTTTCATAATAAAATAAACTGGCACGCTAATAGGATAACAAATTATTGTTAAATTTAACAGTCCTTTTTAACGTGCTGCCAGCGGAGGATTTTTCCCCCCGCACCGAATATAGCAAAAACGGGTCCCTTATTTAGAAGAAACCCGCGCTTGTTTGTACATAGTTAAAAGATTGTCCAACTCCTCTTTACTGGTCTTTTTGGATTGAATATTGGCCATCATATCGGCCATGAGTTCCAAGGAGGAACCGTCTTCCAGCATATCTAATACAAATTGAGAAATCTGCGCATTGGAATTGCCGTTTAATTCCGCCACCAATGTTTGCAAAGCAAAGAGGTGTTTTTCCCGGTCGGACTTCCAAAACGTATACGGGGCCAGGGCCTCTTCAAAAAATTGCAAAATCTCTTCGGCCGGTTTGGTGCCCAGGTAGTTTTTCATTACTTCGGGGGCTAAGCCTTTGGTAATGGTTTTGGCTTTTAAATCACGCAGGTATTGGGCTTGGTCTTTGGCTTCGCTTTGGCTCAGCGTACCCAATAACACCTTGCAGGCGAGTTCCTTGTTTTCTTTTTCTTCGGCGCAGTAGGGCAACTGGCGCAAAATGTCCGCCATTTCCCCTTCTATCTGTTCAAAAGTTTTCTTGCCGCCAAACTTTTGGGCAATATCATATTCATACCCGCTGTACATGGGGTGTTTGGCCAAGGTTTCGCGCAGTACAATGCGGTCTCTGCGCTGGGCGGCTTTTTGCTGGGCGGCCTCAAAGGTTTGAGGGGTCCCGTCCAACAATACTTTTACGGCTAAGCCCAGGTTTTCTTCTTTCTGCTTTACATGCGGCAACTTTTGCAATACGGCCTCAAAGGTATCCAGAATATCTTTGGGGGTTTTGGCTTTTAAGTAGCGGCAGGCGATAATCATTAAGTCTTCTTCCAATATCTTTTTATTTAACATTTTGGACAGAAGCGTAATGTCTTGCGCGTCTTTGGGGGTGATGGTGCATAACATCACGCGCCCGCATAAAGAAGCGTTTAAATGGGCGTCTTTATTAATTTTTTCCAACTGGGTAAAAATTTTGTTAAATTCCGCCTGGAAAGAAATGGTCTCTTCCTGCGTGTATACACGCAAAAGTTCGGCCGTCATGGTAACGGACAGGTGGTATTTATCTGCCGTGTCTAAAATATGGCGGCGGTTTTCTTTTGGGGTTTGGCGGTTGGAAGCCAGTAATTCTTTGGCTTCTTCCAGCAGTTCGTCCACTGCGGCCAGAGCGGTTTGGGTATCGTCTAACGGGCTATCGCTGGAGACAGCTTTGAGGGAGGCTGCAAATTCCACATCAAAATATTTGCGCGAAGAAAAAGAAGAGTACACCTGTAAAAGCAGGTCCGTGTCTTCTTTTTCCAAATCCAGCGCTTTGGAAAGTTCCACAATAGACATAGCGTTATTGTAAATACGCAGCTGGCGCAGAGCGGCGGAGAGGGTAATTTCGTCCAGCAGAATCTTTGCCACTACCGTATCCGTTACCGGGGAGTCCGACCCCAGCTGCGCGGCAATGTTGGCAATATCTTGCTGTAATTCTTCCAACGATTTTTTATTCTCCAGCGTATACACCAGTTTGGCGGCGTAGTCGTCGTCAATCACGGGCAACATATTGTAAATGGTGCCCAGCATACCGCTGCGTTTGTTTACTTTTTCGCTCATAGGTTTTTCCGTCGGCTTCTATTTATTCTAACAAGATTTTAGAAAAATAAGAATGTGTTGTTCAAATTTATTTACCCAATCGTTATTTTTTATAAATTCCAAATTGGCTTTTATGCTTTCTACGGAGCATTTTACACAGGTTTTTAATAAATGCTGCCCGCATAAAATGTCTGACATAATAACGGGGGCAATATCGCCTTTGATAACGTCCGTTTCCCGCAGGCATTGTATGGCGGTGGTTGCCGTATCCGTAGGCACGCGGGCGGCCAGCAAAAGCGCGTCTTGGATGGCCTGGTCCCGGTTCGGGTTTTCCTTCGGGAGTTTCTTGGCCGTTAAATAGGCGGTGTAGGCATCCCCGTCTTGGCGGATATAGTTTTTAAGTTCTTCTTTTAAAGAACCCAGCTTTTTAAGGCTTTGTTCCAGCTTGGCCTTGGTGGCGGGCGGCGTGGTTTTGCGCTTGGCGGTGGTTTGTATGGCCATCATTACCAGGGCGCAGCCCATGGCACCGCTCATGGCGGCGGCCGCCCCCCCTCCGGGGGTCGGCTCACTGCTGGCTAAGGCATCGGTAAATTTTGCGGCGGCTCTATCCCATTCCATAAGTTGTGTGCGGCTCCTTACATAATGGTTCCGGATTCCAGGTCCGAATATTTTTTAATGCGCAGCATTTTCAGGCGGTCTTCGTCAATGCCGGTGCGGCTGAAGAACACGTGTTCAATGGCGCTGGCAGGCATAATGTAGCTGCCGCGTTTTACGCCTTTGGGGTCCGTCTTTAACCCCAGCCATACGCAGAAGGTGGTGATGTCTTTAAAATCTTTTTCTTCCAGTTCGGCCGCGGCACGCTGTATTTTGGCCGGGTCGCCAAATCCGCCGGTGATGACCGCGCTGTGAAAGTCACAATTCTTGGCGGCTACAATGTCGCGGTGGGTGTCACCGATAACAAACACGTTTTCCGGCAGGATTTTGGTTTTAAATTTCTTTTCCGCCCGTTTCACGGCCGCTTGCAGCATTTCTTCGCGGGTGTGGCCGTCTTCCCCCCAGCCGCCAATTTCAAAGTATTTATTAAGGCCGGAAGGTTCCAGTTTAATGCGGGCGCCTTTTTCCAGGTTGCCGGTGCCGAGGGCTAAAATTACGTCGGGGTCTTTGGCTAATAATTTTAAGAACTTTTCTACGCCGGTTACCAAATCGTAATGTTTGGCGCGCACGGCGGCGTGGACTTCAATGGGTAAAAGTTCCAGGTATTTGTCCGTCATTTTTTTCATTTCGGCGGCGGTGGGTTTTTTACCTTTGTTTAATAAACCGTATACCAGGGTAAAGTTGTCGGTATCGGTACGGCCGGAAATAAGGGAATGTTCAAACTCCGGGCAGGAGCCGTATAACTCTTCAAACGCTTTTTTAAGCGCGGTGCGTCCAGCGCCCCCGGCGTTGACCAAGGTTCCGTCCAAATCAAATAAAACGAGCTTTTTCATTTACGTTCTCCTTTAATAATGCCGGTTACTATATAGGCCCCGCCTATGGCAAGCACCATCCCCAGCACTTTGTAGATATTAATTGTATCCTGCTTTAGCAGGACGGACAAAAGAAACGTACACACCGGGTAAGACAATATAATTGCCGTTGCCTTGCCCAAATCCATATTGCGTATGGCGGTGTACCAAAATGTATTGCCTATAAAATAATTGCACAGGGCGCTAAACGCCAGCGTCCCCCACAGCACGGGCCCCGGCACAAACAGCTGCGGCCCTTGAATTACCCACAAAGCCCCCGTAAGCACAGCCAGCACCGGTATGGCAAAAATAGCGCGGGCGGCGGCAATAAGCACGGGCGGCATATCGGCCGGTAACTTTTTGGCAAAAATATGGCTTAGCTGGAACATCCACAGACAGCCTAAAATCAGCAAGTCCCCTTTTAATTGAACGGACATCCCCGCCTGCCACAATAATAACCCTACCCCCAGCACAATCACGGCCGAGCCGATAATCTGTTTAAAGGTAGGTTTTTCCCCCAGTAAAAAGTACGCCAGTATCAGGGAGTAAACAATTTCAAACTGGTTTAAAATAGCCGCATTGGTGGGGGTGGTGGAATTAAGGGCTATCATAAAGATAGTCATGGGCAGTGCGGTGCCAAAAGTGGCCATTAGCAAACACTGAGGCCAAACCCGGCGGCTAAAAAGCAACTTCCACCCCTGGTTTTTAATAATATACGGGCTAAAGCAAACCGCGGCCGCCGTGCAGCTAACCAACATAAACAGGGCAGAAGCCGCATGCGGCGTGGCAAATTTGGTAACCACCACATTGGCGGCCGTAAAAAACCAAGCCAGCCAAATGGCAAATACAGGTGCTACGTTAAACATACTATTATATTTTACCTAATTTAACGCCTTAATGGCCTTGTTTCTTTACTAAATTACTTACCCAGTAGGCGCCGGCCAGGGTGAGCAGCAGGCCAAATACTTGGTATGGGGTAATTTTTTCAAGCCCCAGCAGGGCCGAGCCGATGAGTGAAAGCACCGGGTAAGACAAATAAATAGCGGTTACGCGGCTTAAATCCAGCATGCGTATAGCTTTATACCAAAGCACCATGGCCAGGCCGTATTTTAATACGCCGGTATAGGTAAGCACACTAAACATTTGCAAATTGGGTTTTAAAACCAGCGTGTCCGTACAGGCAATAATGGCGGTAATAATGATTAAGGCGGGTAAGGCGTATAAATTGCGCGCCATGCCAATGAGGCGGTAGTCCAGCTGTTTGGGCAATTTTTTTGCCATGGCAGAGCCTGCCTGCAGCATCCAGGTGGAGCCTACAATCAGCAAATCCCCCGTCCAGCGCGGGGTATAGTGTTCTTTTACCAAAATAAAGGCTACCCCCAATACAATCAGCGCACTGCCTGCCAGCTGGGCTTTGGTGGGATATTCTTTTAAAAACAAGGCGGCAAAAAGTAAAGAATATAATAATTCCGACTGTTGCAATATAGCCGCATTGCCCGGCGTGGTGTAATGCAGGGCGATGAGCGATATGGTAAAAGGCAGGGCCGTACCAAAGGTACCGATGAACAAAAATTTCCAGCGGGTTTCCTTGGACAGTAATTCCCCCCATTTGTGGTTTTTGGTAATCCAGGGGGTAAAGTATATAACGCCAATCAGCGTGCCTAAAAAGACAAGTAATGCCGGGCTAATAACGCCCACCGCATATTTGCCCGCAATGGGCGAAAGCCCAATAATGGCCCAACAAAGCCAGGTTGCTGCTAAAGGGTTCATTTATTTCTCCGTCGGAAAATACTTAAAAATACATTATATCATTTTGCACAGGCGCCCCGGTGTGGTGGCGGAAATAAATGATAGCACTTGGGGTAAAAATGGCGCGTAGGTGATAGCCCGCTTAATTGGCTTTAAACTTTTGGAAACATTTGTAAGGCCGGGGTGTGAGAGGTTTTTATTTTTTTGGGGGGTAAAAGGGGCAATATCCCTTTTGGGGTTGCTTTTCCCCAAATAAAAAACCGGTAATCCTCGGGCTAAGAAATGTATGAAGAGTGGAATTTATCCCCTGGGGTATTCTTACCAAAAATTTTGCGCTACGGCCCAAGAGGGGTTTTGGTTTTAGTTAAAGTTATGCTGGGTGGTATTTTTTATCTGTGCAATGGGCGGCTGCGGGTAGTTTTTTTGCAATAAAAAACCCGGGATAAACCCGGGTTTAAAAAATATGCGCAGAGAGGGACTCTCCTTCCGGTCATTTTCCTAACGGAAAATGCCTGCAGTCCGGACTCGCGGTACTCGCCTTTCGCGTTGCTCAAACTTGTACAACGCTGCGCCTTTCTCGTCCCTACACAGGCCAAGCAGTTGGCCTGTTCTCTGCTAGAATAAAAAACCCGGGATAAACCCGGGTTTAAAATATGCGCAGAGAGGGACTCGAACCCTCAAGCCTTGCGGCATGCGCCCCTCAAACGCACGCGTATACCAATTCCGCCACCTGCGCGATAAATCTGTTTTAACGAGGGATAGAAAGAACTAACTACCTAAATATTTTAGCAAAAAAAATAACCCGGCGCAATATGCACCGGGTTAAAAAATGTACTTTACGCCTCTTATTTGGCGGGCTGAGCCGGGGCCGTGGCGGCCGCGGGGATTTGCACTTTATCCGTTACGGAAGAGGTGGCTTTTTTATTGGTAGCCATCGTGAGCATAATGGAAGTGCAGAACAGCAATACAGCCAAGGCGGCAGTTAATTTATTAATAAAGTTGAAGGCGGTGGGGCTGGCAAAAATATTGTCCGCACCGGAGGCACCAAAAATGCCCGCGGCGGAACCTTTACCGCTTTGCAAAAGGACGAGTAAAATAAGCAAAATACAAGCCACAAAATGAATAATGGTGATAAGTGTGTGCATTGTTTAAAAATCTCCTGTAAAAATAACAATATTATTATACTATTTTTTAGCTTTTTGTGCCCCGCTTATAAGGTGCTTTTTTAAAAATACTTGGCTAGGAGGGAGCTGCCCCATGTAAGAGCCTCTACTTTCCCCCCCTCTCTTTGGGGTGAGGGTGCGCCAATAAAAAGGGGCGGTGTAAATTGGGGTTTCAAACAGCCACGCCGAGCAATTATTAGAGCATAAAATAACCGGGCCCGCTTACGCAGGCCCGGTTTGTGGTTGTACAAAATGGATTGTACGGAAATTGCCGTCTTATTTAGCCAAAGCTACCAAGCCAGGCAATTCTTTCCCTTCCACAAATTCCATGCTGGCGCCGCCGCCGGTGGAAACGTGGGAGAGTTCCTTCTGGTTGAATTTGCCTTTTTTCAGCACGTTTACGCTGTCCCCGCCGCCGATGATGGTGGTGGCGCCGGCTTTGGTGGCGTCAATCATGGCTTGGGCAATGGCAAAGCTGCCTTTGGCAAAATTCGGGAATTCAAACACACCCATAGGCCCGTTCCAGAAGATGGTTTTGCATTTGAGGAGTTCTTCGCGGAACGCAGCAATGGTTTTCGGCCCGATATCCAAACCCATCAAATCCGCCGGGATGTTTACGTTATCTACGGCTACGGGTTCGGTGTTTTCGGCAAATTCTTTACCGCAAACGTGGTCTACCGGCAATAAGATTTTTACGCCTTTTTCCTGGGCTTTGGCCAATACGGCTTTGGCTTCGGCTTCTTTTTCAGCGTCAAAGAGGGATTTGCCAATTTCGGCCCCTTGTACTTTTAAGAAGGTATAAGCCATACCGCCGCCGATAACCAACACGTTTACTTTGTCCATCAAGTTATTGAGCAGCATAATTTTGTCGGACACTTTGGCCCCGCCTACTACAGCCGCAAACGGGCGGGCAGGGTTTTCCAAAGCTTTGCCCAAAAATTCCACTTCTTTCTGTACCAAGTAACCGGCGCAGCCAGGCAAGAACTGGGCTACAGCGCTGGTGGAAGCATGGGCGCGGTGTACGGTGCCGAAGGCTTCCTGTACAAAAATTTCACCGTGTTTGGCCAGCTGTTTGGCAAATTCGGCGTCGTTCTTTTCTTCTTCCGGGTGGAAGCGGAGGTTTTCCAAGAGTACAATTTCCCCGTTTTTGGCTTCGGCCACTACTTTATCGGCTTCGGCACCAATGCAGTCTTTGGCAAAGTGTACTTTTACGCCAAACAGTTTTTCCACTTCAGCGGCAACAGGGGCCAGGCTGAATTCCGGGCATACTTTGCCTTTCGGGCGGCCCAAGTGCGCCATCAATACGATGCGGCAGTTATTTTCCAAAAGGTGTTTAATGGTTTTTTCGGTAGCGACAATGCGTTTGTTGTTGTCTACTTTACCGTCTTTGAGCGGTACGTTATAATCGACGCGTACCAGCACTTTTTTGTCTTTCAGGTCCATGTCCTGAATTTTTTTGATGCTGTCAAAATTCATACTTTTACTGGCTCCTTTCTTAAAATAAGTCAAAGGGCGTTTGCACGTCCATACTGCTTACTCTTTTATTTTACAAAATTTAAAACCGCGCGTTTAATTATTCCGCGTGCGGCCAAGCAGGCGCAAAATTTCAATATACAGCCAAATCAGCGTTACCATCAGCCCAAACCCGGCGTACCATTCCATATACTTGGGGGCGCTGTAGGTGCTGGTCATTTGGTCTATAAAATGAAAGTCAAAAATAAAGTTAAACGCAGCCACCGCACAGATAACCACGTTTACGGCAATGGCCCACGGGGCGGCGCTGGTAAAATAACTTACGTTTACGCCAAACAGCATAAGCACTAAAGAGATAATATAAAACAAGCTAATACCTATTGTAGCGCTTAAAATGCCAATTAACAGCCCGCGGCTGGCTTTAATAATGCCCGTTCTGTACAGTACCAGCATAGTAAGAAATACCAACATGGTAACCGATACCGCCTGCATAACAATACCGGGCATTTGCTGGTTGAAGGCGCTGGATATATTACCCAGCAGCAAGCCTTCTAAAAAGGCGTATATCGGGGCCAAAAAGGGCGCGGTATGCGGTTTAAAGCTGATGATAAAACCAAGCGCCAGCGCACCACTGACGCACGGCGTGATGAATGCCGCCGCGTGGACGCTGCCCCAAGATAAAAAGGCCCCCACCATACAAATCAAAAGCAAAAAGAAGGTTTTGTTGATGGTGCCTTGCAAGGTCATTTGTTGATCTGCCGACACGTTTTCCTGCACGCGCCGGAAGGCGTTTTCGTTAAATACTGGGTTTGTTGCCATAGATTCCCCCTAGGTTTAAGATATAAGTATTATATTAAAATTCCCGTTGCTTTTAGTAAAAAACCTCTCCCGGGCGGGAGAGGTTTTAAAGCGTGTTTAGCGGGCTTGCAAGGCTTGAAAATCTTTGGGTTTCATTTGCTTTTGCAGCCAGAGGGCCAGTTCCTCGGTAGGAGTTTGGCCGGGGAAGAGTTTGGAGAAATCTTCCAATATAAACGTATCATCCTGTTCCGTTAGGCCCAAAAAAGCGGGCACGGTGATATTCTGAAATATTTCCGCCACCGGCGCGCTGAGTACACGCGCGGAAGTAACCCCGCGCTTTGCCTGGGCCTGGGAGTGATACTCCACATACGGCAACATTTGGTAGAGGGCAAACTCCCCTTTGCGTTTAAAGTTTTTGGCGTAAAAATCGTGATGTTCGTACAACACTTGGCGGGTTTTGTAGGGCAGAGAAATACGGATATAGAAGTTTTTTGCCGGCCCCTGCAAAGAGCGGGCGCAGTCTTTCCCCAACAGCAAAAGCCCCGTTTTATTTAAAGCCAAAGCTTTGCAGTTTTTTTGCTCCACAATTTCCCGCAAACCCAAATATCTGCCGGTGGCGTAGGATATAAATACATCCACCACGGCTTTATTATCTATATGCCAAGCCAGCTGGCGGCGGGCCTGGGCGGTTTTGTGTTTCAGGGTGTCTTCCAATCCCTGGGGTTGGGCGGCGGCCTGCAAAGCGCAAGCCAACAAACAACTTATCAAGCTAACAAAAACAAAACTTCTTTTCATTTCACCCTACCTGTATTATAACTGTAACGCTTTTACCGTTTTGGCGTTGGGCATGCTGCCTAACACTTTGGCGGCTTGCTGGGCGGTAATTTCGGCCCCTTTGGGGAACAGGCGGTTCAAGGCCGTTTTCACCGCGGCGGAGCGTACCGGCAAGGCAAAGAGGATGAAGTCCTGCTGGGTTACAAAATCTTTGCGGCCGGCGTTTTCGGTAGAGTAATAAAGCGGGTAGCCGATATCCTGGGGCTCAATGTGGTTTTCCCAGTCTTCATAATTACCTAAATTTTTTAAATCCACAAACAGAATAATTTGGTTGTAGTTTGCGGCGTTTTCAATAGCGCTCAGGCAGTCTTTTTTAATAGCCAGGGTGCCTTTGGCGTTTAACAACAGGGCGGAGCAGGTGGTTTGTACCTGCAGGGTGCCCTGGTGGATTTGATTGGAAATTTTGGGGTTTACATATCCTTCCGGCTGGTAGTGGGTGATGGTTACTCTTACCCGGGCTTTTTGATACGCCGCCTGGCTGCGGGCCGCGTTTGTTTTTTGAACTAAAGTTTTATTTAAATCTTTTTGAGCCCAGGCCGCCGGCGTACACAAGGCGGCAGCCAACATAAATGCAAACAATTTTTTCATAAAATCTCCTTTATAATACGTTTATTTTAAATTTATTGTATCGGTTTTATATAGGGGAAACAAGGGTCATTGTGCCCACGGTGGAGTAGGCCTTTGGACCTAAAAAACCGCCTTTGGGGCGGTTTTTTTAAAATTAAGGAAGCATATCCAACGCTCTTTGTATGCGCGGGCCATAATCGGTAAGCCACAAATCAGCAATGGTATGTTCTTTAAACAGCTTTTGGGTTTGGGGGCTGTT
>CALUXL010000077.1 GCA_944324735.1 uncultured Elusimicrobiales bacterium | reverse complement strand
CACGCCCTTTAAAGCTGTAAGCCAGCTTTTGGGCAGCGCCCAGTTTTACTTCGGCCGTAAAGTCAGGCTCCTGGGCTTCCATCGTGCGGTAATACGTATCCAGCGCGGCAAACACCGCCGCGTTTACGCTGGTGTTGTTCCAGTTACCCTGCGCGTTTAACTGGCCCAAAAGCCAGTTTACCGCTTTATACGGCTGGGGTACTTCCACCCCCGCATACAGGGCGGCCTGCAAGATAACGGCGGTGGTTTTGACGTCGTTAAAATGCAGCCAGGGCAGGGATTGCTCTTCCTGGAAGTGAAGCGTCTGCGGCAGCATAACGGCACCGGAGAGCAACATTTGGGCCAATGCCTGGCGTTGGGTGTCGTCCCCATAGCCGCCGGCTTTTTGCGCTTTTAACAAATAAGCCACCGCCGGCTGGGTTAAAGTGTTGCGTTTTACATACAAGGTATTAAAACGCGCGTCCAGCTTTTGTCCATACAAGGAAAGCACATACACACCATACGCACGGGCCGCGTCTTTTTCGGCCTGCGTGTACGGGTAAGCCTGGCGGGCTCTATCCCCAAACGTTTCCATTAACCATTTAACGGCTTTTTGCAGGGAGGCTTCATCCACCCGGTAGCCTTTTTGTTTAGCCAGGTAGTTTACTTCCAGCGCGTAGGCCGTTACATACGGGTCCGGCAGGGAACCGGGCCAGTAAGCGTAACCGCCGGTGGGATACTGATATTTGGAAACTTCGTCCAATATATCCTGCGTTTTTTGGCGAAGGGCAGCCGTATCGCCCAGTTTAAAGGCGTCAATTAAGTCCGCCCCTTCCACCACCGGCAGGATTTTGGACATTTTCTGCTCTAAACAATCATACGGATACGTAAGCAAGTAGAGCATGGAACCCTTTAAGTTTACCAACGCGGTGGAAGACAAGGCCGTTTCCACCCGGTTGTTAGCCTGCAGGTTCAGGTTTTTGGGTTTTTCAAGGGTTTGTTCTTCTTTATTTTGGGTAGAAGAATAAGTGGAAAGGGTTTCTTCCTTTTCCACGGAAGTTACGTTAAGGGTTGCTTTTACGCCGTCTTTTTCTTTGCGGGCCTGTGCGGTAAAAGCCACCTGGGCGGCGCCGTCCGCAACGGCTTCACAATCCCAATATACCACGGCGGAAGAACCTTTGGGTACGGGAATTACTTTTTCTTCCTGCGTAAGTTTAATGGCGCCTTCGGCCGCGGCGTTTACGGTAATTTGGCCTTTTTTGTCTTCGTAATTATGCACCACCGCACCGCAGGAGAATTTATCCCCTTTGCGCGCAAAGCGGGGCATATTGGCAGTCACCATAATGGGTTTGGATACTTTGACCGAGGTTTCCCCCGCGCCAAACTCGGCCGCCGTTACCGCCACCGCCATAATGCGAAAGGTGGTTAAATTATCGGGCAGTTTAAACGTTACTTCCGCGCGGCCTTTGGCGTCCGTTACCACGGAAGCGTTAAAATAAGGAGTAAACTCAAACCGGCCGCGCAGGTCCACCCCGCCCAGCTTGCTTAAGTCAGACCCGCCACCGCCGCGGTTTTCGCCTTTTTCGCCAAAGTTGCGCTGGCCAATGATAAATGCGCGGTTATCAGCCGTGGAAACAGCCAGCGCACGAGAACCGTAAAACGCTTTAAACAGATCGGGCGTTTTATAACCGCTAAGCGCCAGTATGCCTTCGTCCACCACCATAACGGTTACTTCCGCCGGAACGTTTTTACCGTTTACTTTGGTGCGCAGGGAGAGGGTAACCTCGTCCCCGGGGCGGTATTCCTTGGCGTTGGGTTTTACCGTGGTTTCCACTTTGCGCATATCCGGCTGAACTTGCAGCACGGTATAGCCCTGTTTGCCCTGGGGTTTGCCCAGGTCCAGGCCTTCTTCGTCAAACTGGGTGCCGCTGCGGCCGCGCACCAAGGTTACGCTTACGTACACATTGGGCAGATACTGCGGCTTAACGGGCACTTCCACATAATCGGCACCGCCTTTTACGGTGGTGGTCCAAGCGTCAAGCACGCCTTCGCGCTCCACGCTTACCAGGGCAAAGGCTTCCTCATACGGGGATTGCACCTGGATTTTGGCGGTCTGGCCGGGTTTGTAGGATTCTTTATCCGCCTTTAAAGTCAAAACGTCATCATCGCTGCGTTTCCAGAAGGCTTGGCCTTTGCCAAATACCATAAACTGAAATCCGCCCAATACCTTGCGCCCCGCTGCATCCTGCGTGGTGAAGGTCACATAATACTGGCCGGGTTCGGTAGGTGTATAGCTAAAATCATACCCTTCCGCCGGCAGAGCAAAGGAAGAACCGGGGAAATCGGTTACTTTCTTTTCACTCACCCATTCCAAACGGCCGGAAAGCCCCGTTTTACGCACGCTAAACCATTCTTCTTTGCGTATTTGCGCCTGCACCAGCGCGCTGGTGCGCACGCCTTTGGGCGTTACGGCGGCCACATTGGCTCTTATGCTTTGGCCCAGTTCTATGTTGGACTCATCATTCTTTACGCCCAAATAGAAACCCGCCGGGTTAAGCCGCACGGACGTGCGGGCAAACAGTTCCTGGTTGGAGGGAGACTGCACACCCGCCTCGGCATAAATATCCATGGGCATGGATACTTTGGGCATAATAACCGTGAGGGTTTTGGAGCCGGAAGCGTCCAGCTCGCCCTCTTCACGCGCAATGACCTTGGACTGCGCCGCCCCTTCCGGGCGCAAGAAATACGGGGTAAAATCATACCCGTCAAAACCGTCCAGCTCAATCGTATACAGCGGGGCTTGGCGGACCGTCCAAGACACTTTGCCGGAAGCTACCGGCGCGCCGAATAAATAATCGGCCGATACCAAAAATTTGGCGTCCTCGCCGGGGGTATAGTTCTCTTCCCCCGCGCGCAGGTTGACATTAAATTCGGCCTGTTTTACCGCTTCCACGCGGAAGGAATAAAACCCGCCTTGTACGTCTTCCCCGCTTTGGGGTTTAAAGTACGCGTCCCAACTGCCGGTAACGGCGGTGGAAGGAATATCTAACGCCAAATCAAACGTGGCAAAAGCGGAGGAAACTTCCACCTCTTTGCTAAAAGCTTCTTCCCCGCGGGAGTTGTACACTTTTACCGTGCCGCGGGCAAAGCCGGGCAACGTCCACACGCCGTTTTTAAGCGTGCGCAAAACACCTTTTAAATGTACGGTTTCACCGGGGCGGTAGATGCCGCGGTCGGAAAACATTTGTACTTGGCTTACAATGTTCTGCGGGTTGTAATCGTAATTAATATTAAAGCGCCAGGGTTCCATGCCGGTGTTCCAGTCGCTGCTTAAAAGGGCGTCGCCGCCCGGGCTGGAAACCAGCGCGTAAATTTCCGGCTTGCCCCAGTTGGGTTTTTCCACGTCCAGCTTTTCCCAGCCGGGGGCATGGGCCAAACCGTTCATATCGGTAGATCCGCTCCACAATACTTTATTGGTGCGGTCGCGCAGTTCTACGCCCAGGTTGGGCATCGGTTCGGCATTTTTTAAGGAGGTTACCCAAATCAAAATATCTTTGGGGGAAGTTTTTAAAGTGACGCCCAAGTCCGTAATGTTGGACAAAGACTGCACCCAGCAGTAGCCTTCCTTGCGGTTTTTGCTGGGAACTTTTACCTGGCTAAACACAATGCTGTTTTGGGAGGTAGGGGCAAATTTTTCCAAATCAAAATACGTTTCCACGCTTTTGTTTTTGGGAGATTTAAACGCATAATTGCCCGAGAAAGTGGCATTTTGTAACTCCGCCTTGGAGCAGTACGGCGTGCTTTGCTGGCGGAAAGGAATAATGTTTTCCTTGGAAAATACCGCCGCCTGCGTTTCCAAGCCGTTCATGTTCATAAGGGAAATGGGCAAACGGGCCGGCAAATAACTTTCCAGCACACCGGTTCCGCCCTGGTAATCCACCGAGGGGCAGTAACCTTCGTTAGTAAAAGTAAAGGTTTCTTCTTTGCCCAGTTTGTTGCCGTAAATGTCCTGCAAGTCGGCAGACAAGGTTACTTTTACTTCTTGCCCGGGCTGCAATTTTAAGAAGGCCAGGGGCGTATTAAAATAGGCTTCTTTTACGGCGCCGGGTTTGTTGGCGGCTTCGCCCACGGCGGGCAGCACTTCCACCCCGAGGGCGTTTTCATCCGAGTCGGACAAATCCCCCTTGGCACTGGCCGGAACCACCGTGGCGGCGGCCATCAAATCTTTCAAACGCACCGGGGAAGAAAACTGCACCGTAGGCGCATACGGCAGGCAGCCCTGCGTTTGCGCGCCCATAGTTTTTAACGGCGGATAAGTATAAAACTCCAACTTATAAGGGTCTTTTAACCCCAACGCGCCTTTCACCCCGGGGAAGCCGGCCTTTACCGTTAAAGTAAATTTTACGCCTTTGGGTAAGGTTTCAGCGGGGCTGACGGCCAAAATGTTGGCCCGGTTTTCCCAGGAAAAATCCCGCTGGTGTTCGGCCTCGCCAATTTCGCGCACCAAAAGGGGCACGGTTTTGGTTTCCGGCTGGGCGGCTTTTTTGCCGCTTACGCGGGATAAAAGTTTGGAAACGGCGGATTCTTCGGGCACTTGTTGGTAGGAAAGCTCCAAAAATTCCGCCGCGCGTTTTACGTCTGTCTGTTGGCTAATAATCAGATTCGGGGTAGGATTTAAAGAACGCCACCGTTCGTTTTAGTACGTGCGGGTTGATTGCACCATAAGGCGCCGGGTGGTAAACTTCCAGCTGTAATTCGC
>CALUXL010000076.1 GCA_944324735.1 uncultured Elusimicrobiales bacterium | reverse complement strand
CGAAGGTAAACAGTTTTCATATGTTTAACGAGATTAGCAACGATTTCCCGGGTTGTGCAGGCACGGTAACCTGGAAGGAGTTGGAGTTAGCGGCGGATGTAAACACGAACAAGACGTATACGGACGTGTACTTGGTATGCAATGGAACCGGTGGAACTACAGAGGGCGATGAATGTTCTGATGGAGAGGTTTCTGGTAGTCAATCCTGTAATGGGTGTGGCGAGCAAACGACAAAAAAATGTGTAAATGGTAAGTGGACTGATTCCTTGGGTACTTGTTCTAAAACTGCTGAAGAATGTAACACCTGCCAAGAATCCACTACGTCGTGGACAGATGTTTCTTCTTTGCCGCAGGATACTTGCCCCGGTGGTAATACGGATGTCGAATTTTCTTGTGATGGAGGCTTTGTTGGTACTTGTACTGATGTCCGTTCTACTCCTGCAGATAGACAAATAGGAGAAACTAATACTTTGGCTTTTGACCCGCCTTCAGGTTATGTGTGGGGAGGCCCTACCTGTTCTCCTCAACAGCGTAAGGAAAAGGCCAAAGTTGCAAGTGGCTTTGCTTCAGAGAGTATAATATCTAGACATAACTATGCTATTGCTAGTTGTTCAGATTTATCCAGTGGAAATATGGTAAATAATTTACCTTGGGGCTTTCATTTATTAGCTCCTGGAGGTGGTATTGAAGAATGGGTAGATTATGGTGTTATCACGAAAGAATGTCCTGTTGACTTAAGTGGTCCCTGGGATGGTGGCTATGAAATGTGTCGGCGGATATGTGGTATTACAGATCCAACGGATACTCATGGGTGTCGAAGCAGAGAAAGATGCTATGTAAAACCACAGTTTAATAATGAATGTGGTAATTTGACAGCTGGTCACCCTGTCTTGGGCAATGGGTTTAGTGTGTATACATGCGATGAACATGCGGGAGGGCGTAAATGGAAGTTCCGCTTATATCAGTGTGATGCAAAGTATGAAAAACGCACTGTAACGTGTTGTGGTAATTAACTTATAGTCCAATAAATAAGTTTGTAAACCAAGAACCGGCCAGTTAAAAGGCCGGTTCTTGGTTATTAATTAGCAATATTTCCTCTTTTTATATATTGTAGTTATAATTTATAAACAAAATGATGAGTATATTGTTTTTTCTCTTTTCTCTTGGCTCATAAAAAACTAAAATATAGAAAATTTATATTATATTCTGCCGCCTGCGGCTTTGCGGGCGCAAAAGGTTTTTTATGCTTAATTTAACCCGTCCCAGTAAAGAAACTGTTTACGTAAAAATTATCCGCCTGTTGCTGGCGGCTGTGTTTTTGGTGGTTCCGCTTATTTTCTTTACGGATTTAACCGAAAACCCTTTCCTCATCCAAAACACGCTTTTATACGTGCTTTTGGCGCTTATTTACGGCACAATGGCCGTTAAGTTCTTGCGCTCTAAAACCATCGATTTTACCAAAACATTTTTTGATTTGGCTTTCTTTGTTTATGTGTCAGTTTGCGCGGTTACCTGGCTTTCGGCCGTATCGGCCGAGCCGCAGTTTTTGCGCCAAACCATGTTTTATAATTTGTTGGATTACGGTACCCTCCTGTTGGTGGTAGCGCTGGGGGCGTATATCATTAGCAAAAATGTGGCGTTTTCCGGCCAGATAGAAAGCAAAACCAATTATATTTTGCTGTTTATTGTGTGGGGCTCTTTGTGGTTTTTGTTGCCTTCTTTGCACACGATGCTTAAAGCGGATAATTTATTTGCCCGTATGTTTGACTGGTACGCCGTTTTATTGTGGGCGGCAGGCATTTGGCTGGGCGTAAAAGTATTAAAAAAAGTAACGCAGGAAAACATTATTGTTCTTATGTTTGTGGCCGTGTTTTTGGCGTGCGTGTACGGTGTTATGCAGGCGCTGGGGTTGGAGTTTTTATGGCCGTTTGAAATGAGCCAGTTTGCCACCAAGGCGTTTTCCACATTTGGTAACCCGAACTTTTTGTCTTCGGCGGTAGTGATGTTAGTGCCGGCCATAGCGGTGTATTTTTTAAGGGCGTCTTCTAAAAAAGACATGCTGGTGTATGGGTTTTTAACGCTGGTGTATTTGCTGTATTTGTCTTTTGGGTTGGCGCGTTCGTGCTGGATTGGGGCCGCGTGCGGGTTTGTAATGATGTGGATGTTTGGTTCTTTGCGCGGGCTTATTTGGAAGCGCAAAGCCCGGGCTTTTTTGCTGATTGTATTGGCGGGAGGAGTGCTTTACGGCTCGGCCTATTTTGGGGGGGAGGAAAGCCCCGTGGCGGCGCGTGCGTCCGAGATTAAACAAGTTACGCCTTCCAACTTTACGCTGGATGTGGATAAAGACCATATTTTCCAGTCTTTGCATCAGCGTTTGTTTATGTGGGACGTGTCCAAAGAAATCTTTTTATCCCGCCCCGTAATGGGTGCCGGTTTGGGTAACTTTCAGATGGCGTTTGCCCAAAACCAAGCCAAAACCTTGCTGGAGCACCCCAACATTAGAGAGTTAAAAGCCCAAACCAACGCCCCGCATAACGAGCTTTTCTTTCAGCTTGCCCAAGGCGGCATTGTAGGCGGGGGGCTTTTCCTGTTTATGTTTATGGTGCTGTTTTTGGAAGTGCGTGATTTTGCCTCCCACAAAAAAGAAGGGGATAAAAAACAACTTTTGCAGGCTTTATTTTGCGGTATTTTAGGGATGTTGGTGGATAATATGCTTAATATTTCCCTGCATGCGGTGGTGCCGGCATTTTTCTTTTGGTGGTTTGTAGGGGCGGAAGTAAGCGGCGTAGGTAAGGAAGAACGCACCGTGGCCATTACCGTTAACCCGGTTACCAAAACGGCGGCGCTGATTGTTTTGGGGTTGTGCGTGGCGGTGGTGATATGGCAGGGCCTGGTTTTAAACAGCTTTTTCCGCGGTTATGAAGGTTTAAAAGCACTGGCGGGGGGAGATATGCCCAAAGCGCAGGAAAACCTCTCCCGCGCGCTTTCTTTGTATCCCGCCAATACGGAGGCCGGCCTTCGCTTGGGTAATTTGTATCTGAAAGAAGAAAAATACAAAGAGGCCCTGGCCGTGTATGAAAAGGCTGCCGCGGCCGCCGGATATTATGACGAGTTGTATTTCAACGCTGCCTTGGCCGCTTTGGGCGCCGGTGACGAGGAAAAAGCCGTGCGCTATTTAACGCAAAATATTAAATTAAACCCGTATAATTTGCAGGCGTATGATATGCTGGCGGATTTGATTAAACAAAACGTCATTTACGCGGATGCGGAAAATTTAAAACTGTTGGAAAGAGGCACGGGGTTGTTCCCGTACGCGTCTTCTTTATGGACGGCGCTGGGCGAAATTTACGTCAAGCGTGAAGAGCCGGAATTTGCCAAAAATATTTATAAAAAAGGCTTAACGGCGGACACGCTGGACCGCTCCCTCCTGCGCGGTTTAACCCGCCTGTATAAAAAAGGCGAACCTTTGCCTTCCGTGGTGGCGCAGGCCAAACGCATACAGGATTTACACGTTAAAACCGCCAATTACTGGACGCAACCCAAGTCCGTGCGCAAAGCGCTGCGCGGTAATATTGAGGCGTACATTAAGGATTACCCCGAAGATACCAACGGGCCTATTCTGCTGGCGCAGTATTTCAATCAGGCGGGTAATGACTTGATGTCCAAGTCTGTGTTGGAAGGGGTACTGGCCAAATATCCGCAGGATTTATCGGCCAATTTGGCCTTGTCCACCCTGCTTTACCGGGCGGAACAGACGGACCTGGCAAAATACTATCTAAAGAGCGCCTTGTTCTATTACCCGGGCAACGCTACGGCCAAAAAACGGCTGGCGGCTTTGGAGTAGGGGCTGTTCTACACGCGTACGGGCGTGCGTGAACGTAGAATTTTTAAGGATATAGCAAAAAAGTACCTTTACAAAAGCAACTAAATTGCTATAATTCTAGTATCTGTATTAATTAAGGATACCTTTACAAAGGGCAGGATTACTGAATCTATGATAAAAATGAATAAATGTCTGAGCGCAACCTTGGTTGTTGCTTTTATGTTTTTGTCACTCGTGGGTGACAATGCACCGTTGTTTGCCGCTACGCCGGAAAAACAACTGGAAAAGGGTATAGCTTTGTTCGAAGAGGAAAAGAACGACGAAGCTTTGGAATATTTTATTGACGTATTGCTGACCGGTAACCGCAAACAGGTAACCGAAGCCAACAAATACGTGAACATGATTCATAACCGCATCGGCGGTATCCAGAACCCGGTGGAAGTGGACGTGGCTTTTAAAGAAGGGGAAGTAAAACACCTTTCCGACGCTGCTACCGAAGCCGAAGCGCAAGCGCAGAAAGAAATGCTCTTGCAGCAAAGCGCTAACGAAGAAGCCATCGCCGGTTCCGCTTTAGAAGCTACCGCCCCTACGGTGGTGGAAGAAAACGGCGTTACGGTTTCCGCTCCGAAGGAAACCGAGGTGCAGCCGCAGGCGGACGCGTCCTCCTTGGACGCCGAAGAACAAACGGCTCCTGCCGCGGCGCCCGTAGCATATGCGGATTCTTCTTACGCGGCGGCCCAGCGCGCGGCTGAAGAACAGGCTTCCGTCGCCCCCAAAGGCGGTTCTACTTATACGGATTTAACTTCTCCCGAAGCGTTGCAGGCGCGTGAATTATACAGCCAGCAAAAATTGGAAAGCATGAAGTCCGACGTGATTGCCCGCATCCGCAACACCAAAGGTGTGCGCATTTATTTCCGCAACAACTTGCCGGATGCTATTGATATTGACGGGGACGTCATCTTCCAGGGCAACCGCTTTAACCCGGACGCTTTGCCCCTGTTGAACGACATTTATTCTTTAATGGCCCTTACCCAAGGCGCCAGCTACATTATCCTGCCTGCCGGCTCTTATACCGACGACGTAACCTTGGCCGGTATCCGCCAGGCTATGGCCTTAAATTCCTTCTTTGTACACAAAGGTATCTCTTCCGGTAAAATCAGCTACAACATGGGCTTGTACGATCAGGAACCGCCTGCCAAGTTTGCCAATTTGGAAGGTCTTTCCATCGTGTTTGATTTTGAAGCCCAGTTGCCCAGCGCCATTGCGCAGGCGAACCAAGTCAGCAAACGCCCGCTGCTAAG
>CALUXL010000075.1 GCA_944324735.1 uncultured Elusimicrobiales bacterium | reverse complement strand
GATTTGTTCCCTGTGGATAAAGACGTAGCCACACATTATGCGCGGTTGTTAACCATTGCCTCCGCGCCGGAGTTTCACGGCGGGCAGTGGTCTTTAAAAGAAATACGCCCGTTTGCGCAGGAAGATTCCTCTTATAAAAATGTGCTTGCCTGGCAGTGGAAACAGCGCACCACCGGCAAAATGGTGGTCATTAATTACAGCGATAAACCTTCCCGCTGCCGCCTGCCCATGAAAAGCGGCGAAGTGCCTAACGGATCGGTAAAGGAAGAATTTTCCAAAGAGCAAATCCCCGTTACCGATCAAATGCGTACGGAAGGTTTTGTGTTGGATTTAAAACCGTACGAAAGCAAAATATTCACCTTTGCTTTATAAACGGGTGTAACCAATTTGCGCCGGCCTTATTTACAGGCCGGCGTTTTTTATTGGGGGCAAAAGAAAAAAGAGGAGGGGAAAAGCGCAAAAATCTTTTCCCCGGGGCCGGTTATTTAATACAATAATGAAAGGGATATATAGGCCCTTAAAACAATAGCTTTTTGGCGTAAATTGTTTTATAATAGTATATATAACTTACCGACCGGTAAACAAAGGAGACCCTAGTGCCCTTAGGCCCATTTACCAAGCAGGAACATTTGGAAATAGCCACCCTGGGGTTGCAACTGGCCGTTAGCCAAACGCTGGGCGTACTGGCGGGCTGGTGGATGGACAGGCATTTTAATAGCCTTCCTTGGTTTACCTTGCTGGGGGCCGCGGCGGGTTTTGCCGCGGGTATGTACATGGTGGTTTCGGGTGCGCGTAAAGCGCAGGCCAAAGCCGCAGAAAATTTGAATAATAAAAAGGCGGAAAAATAAAGATGGACGTAGCTGAAATTTTATCACATCATATTTTAGACCATCACTGGGGTTATACCTTGGGCGGGTTACAACTGCCCATTACCACGCATACGGTAACGCTGCTTAGCGTAAGCGTGATTATGTTGATTGGGCTTTATTGGGTATCTAAAGGGGGGGCTTCCACTTTAAAACGCCTGCTTACGGCGGGGGTGGAAGAATATGTTACGTTCATCCGTGATGGGATGGTGCTTCCCAATATGGGTACGGAAGGCAGAAGCTTCCTGCCGTATTTCTGCACTTTGTTTTTGTTTATTTTGCTTACCAACCTGGCGGGTTTAATCCCCAATATGAAAACCGCCACTTCCAACATTTCCGTTAATGCCGCGCTGGCTTTGTGCAGTGGCGGCTTAATTGTGTATTGCGGGCTTAAGTTTCACGGTGTAATTGGGTTTTTGAAAGGGTTTATCCCTTCCGGTACGCCGGGCTGGCTGGTGCCGCTTATTTTCCCACTGGAAGTAATTAGCTTAATTATTAAAATTTGCGTACTGGCCTTGCGTCTTTTTGCCAACATGTTGGCGGGGCACATGGTGCTTATCAGCCTGCTGTTAATGATTTTTATTATCGGGCAGTTAAGTGCGGTGGCCGGTGTGGGCGCTGCGGTGCCTGCTATGGGGTTGGAAATTTTTATGACGTGTCTGGAACTGCTGGTAGCGTTTTTACAGGCGTATGTGTTTACGTTACTAACGGCTATTTTTGCAGGTTCAGTGATTCATACGCATTAATTTGAAAAATCTATCAATAGGGCTTTTGCCCAAAAAGGAGAAGAATATATGGAACTCGTAGCACTTAAATACATTGCCGCCGGCATTGGCGCCGGTTTAGCCGTTATCGGGGCCGGTTTAGGTTTAGGTAAAATTGGTGCGGCCGCCTTGGAAGGTACCGCCCGCCAGCCCGAAGCCGGTAGCGCCATCCGCACGACCATGATCATCATTGCCGCTTTGTTAGAAGGCGCCGCGATGTTCGGTCTGGTTATTTGTCTGTTGACCATGATCATGAAATAGTTTGATTTTTCCAAACGGGGAAAACAATGGAAGATTTATTGAAACCTGATTACGGGGTGCTGATTTTAACGATTGTTAACTTCTTGCTCTTAGTGTTTTTACTCAAAAAGTTTGCGTGGAATAGCATTATTAACGCGCTGGAAACCCGCGAAAACCAAATAAAAACCGATAAAGAGCAAGCAGCAGCCGCCCGTGCCCAGGCCGAGGAAATTAAAAAAGAGTTAGACGCCAAACTGGCTAAAATATCCGAGGAAGCCTCCCAAAAAATTCAACAGGCGGTTTCCATGGGGGAAACGCAAAAAAGCCAGCTGCTTGCGCAAGCAAAAGAGCAGGCGGAAAACTTAATTGCCCAGGCCAAGGCGCAAATTCAGGCGGAAAAGGAAAAAGCCCTTGCTGACGTGAAAAATCAAATCGTCAGCACCGCCATGCTGGCTGCCGCCAAAGTGGTACAGCAAAATATCAGCCAAGAATCGGCCCAAACGGTGGTAGAAAAAGTATTGGCCGATGTACAAGGCAAGTAATTTATGAATAGTTCAGACAGAATCCTGGCCCAGCGTTACGCCCAAGCCTATGACGGGTTGGCGCAGTCCGCCGCGCAAGCAACCGAGCGCGCGGCCGAACTGCAAGCCGCCGCCCAAGCGCTTGCCACGGCGGACGCGTTTATGCAGAACCCCAATGTATCCATTGCCCAAAAGCAAGGCCTTTTAAAAGACGCTTTAGCACAGGCGCCGGCCGCGCGGGCTTTTTTGGAAACTTTGGTGCAATGCAAGCGCTATGCGCTGTTGCCGGAAATTGTGCGCCACGTAAATGCACTGCTGGACGCGCGCCTGGGTATTACCCGGGCGGACGTATATAGCGCCGGCGAACTTACGGACGCATTAAAATCCCGCACCGAGGCCGCCCTTTCTTCCCGCTATGGGGGCAAAGTGGTGGCGCAGTATCATACGGATCCGTCTTTAATTGGCGGGGTAAAGATTTTGTGCAAGGGGGAACTGATAGACGGCAGTATCAAACGCCAGTTTGAGAAAATGCAAGAACAGTTAACCAAATAGACGGTGTAATTTATGGCAATAAGACCTGAAGAAATAACCAATATTATCAAAGAAAAGATAAGCAAATTTGAATCGTCGGCGGACTTGAGCGAGGTCGGCACCGTTATCCAAGTGGGTGACGGTATTGCCCGCGTACACGGTTTAAATAACGTAAAAGCTTCCGAACTCGTGGACTTTGGTAACGGCGTAAAAGGCATGGCGCTTAACTTGGAATATGACAACGTAGGCTGCGTGCTGATGGGGCCGGACCATTTGGTTCACGAAGGCGACAGCGTAAAACGCACCGGCGAAGTAATCAGCGTGCCCGTAAGTGCGCAAATGATTGGCCGCGTGGTGGACCCGCTGGGCAACCCGTTGGACGGTAAGGGTGCCATCAAGGGCGAAAAGAACATGCCCTTGGACATTGTGGCCCCCGGCATTACCGCCCGCCAGCCGGTTAAACAGCCGCTGCAGACGGGTTTGAAAGCGATTGACGCCCTGGTGCCGATTGGTAAGGGCCAGCGCGAATTGATCATTGGCGACCGCCAAACCGGTAAAACCGCCATCGCGGTGGACGCTATTATCAACCAAAAGAACATTCCCGCCAAAGACCGCTGCATTTGTATTTATGTGGCCGTAGGCCAGAAACAGAGCACGGTGGCGCAAGTGGTAAAAACGTTGACGGATTTTGGCGCTATGGAATACACCATTGTGGTGTCGGCCACTGCGTCTGACCCGGCTTCCTTGCTTTACATTGCGCCGTATGCCGGCTGCGCCATTGGGGAATACTTTATGTGGCAGGGCAAAGACGTGCTGATTGTGTATGACGATTTGTCTAAACACGCGCAGGCGTATCGCCAAATGTCCTTGCTGCTTCGCCGTCCGCCAGGCCGCGAAGCGTACCCCGGCGACGTATTTTACTTGCATTCCCGTTTGTTGGAACGTGCGTGCAAACTGTCCGAAGCCAACGGCGGCGGTTCCATTACCGCTTTGCCGATTATTGAAACGCAGGCTAACGACGTGTCCGCCTATATTCCTACGAACGTAATTTCCATTACGGACGGGCAGATTTACCTGGAAAGCAGCTTGTTTTTAAGCGGTGTTAAACCGGCTATTAACGTAGGGCTTTCCGTATCCCGCGTAGGCGGTTCGGCCCAGCGCAAGAGCATGCGCAAAGTGGCCGGTACGTTGCGTATTGATATGTCCCAGTATCAGGAATTGGAAGGCTTTGCCCAGTTCGGTTCTGAATTGGATAAAGAATCCCAACGCCAAATTGCCCGCGGTAAACGCATGAGCGAACTGCTGAAGCAGAACCAATATTCCCCGCTGCACGTGGGTGAAGAAGTACTGGTGCTGTATGCCGGCGTAAACGGCTATTTGGACACGGTGGAAGTTTCCGATGTGCACGAATATGAAAAACAGCTTTTGGCTTATGTACGCGCGGAACAAACCGCCTTGCTGGACGAATTAAACAGCGCAAACGAACTTTCCAAAGAGTTGGAAGAAAAAATCCGCACCGCTTTGGAAACGTTCAAAACCATTTTTAAAGGGAGCAAATAAAATCTCATGGATACGAAGAAAAAATATTTGGTAACCGGCGGCGCCGGATTTATCGGCAGCAATATTGCCAAAACCCTGGAAGCCCAAGGCCATGAAGTAACCGTAATGGACGATTTTTCCAAAAACGGGCACTTTAAAAACTTAATTGGTTTTAAAGGAGACGTAATCGCCGCGGACTGCTTTACCTATATGCCGCGCGATATGTACTTTGATGCCATTTTCCATGAGGCTGCCATCACCGATACCACGGTAATGGACCAAAAAGCCATGATGGAACAAAACGTGGAAGCCTTTAAAAATGTATTGGCTTTTGCGGCTGAAAACGAAATTAAAAAAGTAATTTACGCTTCCAGCGCCGCCACGTATGGCAACGGCCCTGTTCCCAATGTGGAAACCCAGCCCACCCACCCGGAAAACGTATACGGTTTTTCCAAGGTGATTATGGACAATGTGGCCCGCCAATTTGCCGAAGATAACCACGATATGACGATTATCGGCCTGCGTTATTTTAACGTATACGGCCCCGGCGAATATTTTAAAGGCAAAATGGCCAGCATGGTGTTCCAACTGTACAACCAGATGCGTGAAGGCAAACGCCCCCGCGTGTTTAAATTTGGGGAACAACAGCGCGACTTTGTGTACGTAAAAGATATTGTAAAAATTAACTTGTGCGCATTAAATAACGGTAAAGAAACGGGCGTATATAACGCCGCTACCGGTATCCCGCGCGACTACAATGCCATTATTGCCTGCTTGAACAAAGAAATGGGCCTGAACCTGGAAGCGGAATATATTGATAATCCGTATCCGTTCTTCCAGCTCAAAACCCAGGCAGATATGACGGCCGCCAAAGAAAAATTGGGTTACACGCCCGATTATACGCTGGAAGCCGGCATTGCCGACTATGTGAAAATTCTGGACGAACACTACGGCCGGAAATAGGATAAAACATGGAATCGCTTAGAGACATACGGCAAAACATCAAGGCCATTAAATCCACGCAGCAAATCATGCAAACCATGAAGATGATTTCCAGCGCGCGCATACGCAAAGCGCAGGATGCCATGGTAAGCGCGCGGCCTTTTGCGCAGAAAATGCTGCAAATGGTGGATGACCTAAAAGCAGATATATTGGCTATGCCTGCCGAAGGGGAAGAAGCCGAAAGCTGGCCGTCTCGTTTCTTTGTGAACAAAACGGGCAACCCGGATAAAGTAGGCCTTATTTGCATTACCGGCGATAAAGGGCTGGCCGGTTCTTTTAACGCGGTTATTTTGCGCCGCGTGCTGCAATTTTTAAAAGACAACCAAGGCAAAGAGATCAAAGTGTTTGCCATCGGCAAAAAAGGGCGGGACTTTTTGGCCCGCCTGAAAATGCCGGGGCTGCAGATTGTGTATGAAAGCGTGGGGATTTTCCCCAAAGTAACCTATGCCCATGCGGAACTGCTGGGCGAAGCGGTCATGAAGGAGTTTTTTAAAAGCCGTTTAGGTTCTGTAACGCTTATTTACAATGATTTCAAGTCTTTAGCCAGCCAAAATTTGGTAGCGCAAAAGTTACTGCCTTTTGATTTGGAGGCCGTTTCCAACCCGAAAGAAGAGAGCGACTTTGCTTTTGAACCGGGTTTAAAGGAAATCTTCCGGATATTGGTTCCGCGTTTGGTAAAAGCCAATATGTACCGGGTATTGCTGGAGTCTCAGGCTGCCAACTTGGCCGCCACCATGAACGCCATGGACGCCGCCAGCAAAAACGCCGGGGAATTGGTAACGGCATTGGGCGTAAAACTTAACAAAGTGCGCCAGGCCGGCATTACCAACGAAATTTTGGACATTGTAAACGGGGCGGAGGCCCTCAACAATTAGTTTATACCACTTACATAGGAAAACATATGAAAAGCGGAAAAGTAATTCAAATTATCGGTGCGGCTGTGGATATTCAGTTTGAACAAGGCCATTTGCCCGCTATCGAAAACGCCATTGAAATTGAGCTTACGCCTGAAAAGAAAATCGTGGCGGAAGTGGCCCAGCAGATGGGCGATGGCATCGTGCGCTGCGTAGCTTTGGAAAGTACCGACGGTTTACAGCGCGGCGCCAAAGCCGTGGATACCGAAGGCCCGCTGAGCGTGCCGGTGGGCGAAGCCTGCCTGGGGCGCTTGATGAACGTGCTGGGCAAACCGCAGGATCAGAAGGGTGAAATTGCCGCCCCTATGCACATGCCCATCCACCGCGATCCGCCCTCTTTGGAAGACCAAAACCCCACCCCGGAAATTTTCGAAACCGGTATTAAGGTTATTGACTTAATTGCCCCGTACATGAAAGGGGGTAAAGTAGGGTTGTTCGGCGGTGCGGGTGTAGGTAAAACCGTGCTTATTATGGAGCTTATTAACAACGTGGCGCGTGAACACCACGGCAGCTCTGTCTTTGGCGGCGTGGGGGAAAGAAGCCGCGAAGGCAACGATTTAATGCTGGAAATGACCGAATCCAAACTGGCCGACGGCAGCACCGTGTTGGATAAAACCGTGCTGGTTTACGGGCAGATGAACGAACCGCCAGGCGCCCGTGCCAAAGTGGCGCTTACGGCTCTTACGCAAGCGGAATATTTCCGCGACGTAAAAGGGCAGGACGTGCTTTTGTTCTTGGATAACATCTTCCGCTTTGTGCTTGCCAACTCGGAAGTGTCCGCCCTGCTGGGGCGTATGCCTTCGGCTGTGGGTTACCAGCCCACGCTCAATACCGAAATCGGTAACCTGCAGGAACGTATTACGTCTACCAAGAAAGGGGCTATCACCTCTATTCAGGCCGTATACGTGCCCGCGGACGACTTGACCGACCCCGGTGTGGCCGCTACGTTTACCCACTTGGATTCTACGTCTGTGCTTTCCCGCCAAATTGCCAGCTTGGGTATTTACCCGGCGGTGGACCCGTTGGACTCCACCTCCCGCATTTTGGACCCGCGCATCATTGGTGAAGAGCACTACAACGTATCCCAGCGCGTACGCCAGGTACTGCAGAAGTATAAAGACCTGCAGGATATTATCGCCATTTTAGGTATGGACGAACTTTCCGATGAGGATAAGAAAACCGTGGCCCGTGCCCGCAGAATACAGAAGTTCCTGTCGCAGCCGTTCTCGGTGGCGGAACAGTTTACGGGGCACCCCGGCAAATACGTTAAATTGGCCGATACCATTAAAGCCTTTAAGGGTATTGTAGACGGCGAGTATGACCACATCCCCGAAGCCTGCTTCTATATGTGCGGCGGGATTGAAGACGTGCTGGCCAACTACGAAAAAGTAAAAGACAAAGAGTAAACTTCCCTATGGCGAAAAAACTAATCCTAAACCTGATTACGCCGGAAAAACAACTCCTGACCAACCTGGAGGTGGACATGGTAGTTCTGCCCGCCTTTGAGGGGGAAATGGGTGTTTTGCCCGGTCATGAAAAGATGATCGTGCAGTTGGGCTTGGGCTCGCTGCGCTACAAACAGGGCGATAAGGAAGAAGAATTCGCCGCGCTTGGCGGGTTTGCCGAAATTCTGCACGATACGGTAAACGTATTTGCGGAAGGGGCAGCTTTGGCCGATGAAATTGATGAAGAAGCCGAGGCTCAAAAAATTAAACGCGTAAAAGAAAGCTTGTCTAATAAAGACGCGGATATTGATTTTGAGCTGGCGGAAATTGAAATCAAGCAAGCCATTGCCCGCATGAAAGTTAAAAAACGGCATTTGTCTTAACTGGCCCATGCTTTTAAAACCCCGCTTTACGGCGGGGTTTTTTTATATCGTTTCCGTGAGGGGTAAAGCCCGTTTTATGCCCCGGCGGGTGCGTATGGGGCGGCAGGCTTGGTATAATAAACAAAGTGGTTCTTGCCACGAAATAAGGGGAAAAGATGAAAAAATTGTTAATTCTTTTATGTATAGCGGCCGCCTTTGGGGCGGGCTGGTATGGGGCGCTAAAATACGGTAAAAATTTTACGTTTTCCTCCCCGGTTGACGCCGCGCAGGACGATCTTGCCGCCGCACGGGAATTATATGCCCAAAAAGCCGCCGCGGGGGACCCGCAAGCCGCCTATCAGTTAGGGGAGTTATATTTAAGCACGCAAGGCGGCCAGGCAGACCCGCAAAGCGCGGTGGCTTATTTTAGGCTGGCGGCGGGGAAAGGGTTTGCCCCGGCCCAAAAAGAATTGGCTCGTTTTTATAAAGAGGGCCTGGCCGGCTTACAGCCCAATGCATCCGCCTCTTTATTTTGGTGTATGCACGCCGCCATGCAGGGCGACGAACCCTGCCGCGCCCAAATAAAAGAAGCCTTTATTAATACCCCGGCCGATTATGAGAAAGCCTTGTCTGTTTTTACCTCCAGCCTGCAGGCGCGCATTGGGCATGGCCCGGCCGAGCTGGAACTGGGCAAAGCCTATGAAACGGGCATTTTGGGGCCGGATTTGGAAGAAGCCGCCCGCTGGTATACCTTGGCCGCGGAACAGAAAATTCCGCAGGCGCAGGCCTGTTTAGGCTTATTATATGCGGAAGGGAAAGGCGTAGCTAAGGACGAGCAAAAAGCCCGTGCTTTGTTGGCCCCGGCGGCCGAAGCGGGCGACCCGCAAGCCCAGCTATATTGGGGCAAACAAGCTTTTACACAAAGCGAGCAGGACGGCGGGCCCGATTATGCCGAAGCGTTTAAATGGTTTATGAATTCCGCCGCCCAGGGCAATTTGGAAGCCCAATACTTAACGGGCGTGATGTACATGCAGGGGTTAGGGACGGAAAAATCCGTCAAAAAAGCCTTGCAGGCCTTTAGCCGCGCGGCCGAGGCCGGCCACCCGGACGCCCAATACGTAGTGGGCCAAAGTTATTATAAAGGCTTAGGCATCCGCCAGAATATGAAGGAAGCGCGCAAATGGTTGGGTAAAGCGGCCGAGAACGGAAACCAATCCGCGCAGGAATTATTAAAACAGCTTCCTAACCCGTAACCTTACAATACGGGCAGCAAAGAGCAGAAGGTGCGGGAGGAGACCTCCCCGGTGGATAGATTATATCGGTATAAAGTTTGCAGGCAGGGTTCTTCCTGCGGCAGAAAATAATGGGGGGGTTCTTCAAAAACCAACACGTAAATTTCATCGGCCCCCTGCCAGTGGAGGGATGTTTCCAACTGGGTGGGTATCAGTTCTGTTTCTTTTGGTAAGGCGGAAAAAATATCTGTAGCTAACGGCAAAACATTTTTTGAAATGGTTTTGCCGTTTTTTTGCGCGTAAACGCCCATAATGGTTTGGTTGGCGTGCAGGAAGCCAATTTGAGTGCCGTTAAACACTAGCGGCGTTTGGCCTTGCGGCAGGCCGCGGTATGCTGCCAGCAGGGTGTAAAGCTGGGAAACAGGTACCGCAAAACTGGCCGATTTATCGGCCGCGCTTCCGCAGTGTATGGCGGCCACTTCCCCCTGGGTGTTTAATAAGGGGGACCCGCAATAGCCGGCGGCGGGGTGGTGGGGTACAAAAGCATAAGGGGTCATAATTTTTTGCGGGGTAACGGCCAGGGCTTGGCGGTTGGCGGACGGATAAAAAATGCCGCGGGTATAGCCGTAAGAATGCAAAATGTCACCCCGGCGCGGGTTATGGCCCAAAGTAAGCGGCACCAGCGGTGCCGAGGGGGGAATTTGCAGCTGAAGCAAAGTTAAATCAATACCGTGTTGGGCGCCGGTATATACGGCTTGCACGGGTACGCGCAACGGTTGGCCGTTGATATAAAAAACGGCTTCAAAAGGGGTGTCATACAAATCGGTAATATGTTTGGCGGTGACGCCCCAAAGGTATTGTTTGCCTTGGAAAGTTTCCTGTATTAAAAAGCCCGAGGCAAAAAAAGGGTTTTTGTCAGATACTTCCGCGTCTTGCAATAAAAATACGGTTTGTTGCGGTTGCAGAGAGGGGGCCTTTTTTACTTGCTCCGCGGCCGATTTTTGTATTTTTTTTATTACTCTCTGCCACGTGCTTTGAAAGGATTTGAGCGGTGTGGCACTGCGGGCTTGCATTTTTTGTACTAAACGGTTTAAAACGGCGTTTTTGGGCTGGGCTTGCAACGGCAAGGCCAAGAAGCCAAAACTAACTAACAGCGCTAAAACGGTTTTTAATTGCATATGGTTTCCTGGGTTACATCGGTAATACCGCTTTTTATGTCTGTTACATAGGTGCGGCGTTGGCAGGTTTTATCGGCCGCGGGGGAAGATTGCACCACCACCGCAATACCGGCTATGTGGGGGTGGTCAAACGTTTCGCGCAAGTTCAGTTCATTTAAGAAAGGCTCTTTAGCTGCCAGCCATACGGGTTCGCTTTGGAGTAAATGGTCCTCCCCGGTGTACATAATGGCAATGCTTTCAATATGTTCGTTAATATCCACTTCCGCCACGGTTATGCTGTCCCACAAAATGGGGCGTTTAAAAGAACCCCCTTGATGATAGGCGCGTACCAAATCCCCCAGTAACAGGGAGGGTACCGCAAAGCTGACGCGCTGGCTGTGGTAATTGATGGGCCATATTTTTTGGCCTTCCGGCAAGATGGCCGGTTTATTTTGCCAGGCCTCTTCCGTTAAAGAGCCGCAATGTATGCCCACCACTTCCCCCTGGTTATTTAGCAAGGGGCTGCCGCAAAAACCGGCGCGCTGGTGGCGCTGTAAAGTGTAGGTGGTGGTAATTAGGCTAGGGTTGAGTACGCGCACTTTGCGCTCGGGCGCGTAAGACGGCTCCCGCCGGGCATACCCCACGGAAGAAAGCGTGGCCCAGGGAAGTACTTTACGCTCGTTTAATACAAACGGTTTTACAAAGGCTAAAAATTCGGGCGTGGGGGTGAAGCGTATTAAAGAGGCGTCCAGCCGGAAACTGCTTCCGCGCAGCAATAACTCCGCCTGTACAAGGAGAGGTTTTTTGCCGGTATTAAAAACCACTTCAAATTTTTCGCCTTTCTGCATAGAGGGGGGCGTAACATGCGCGGAGATAAGGCCATAAATTTCTTCTTTCCCCCGGTATTGGGTTTGAAACACAAACCCGCTGGCGGCCACCGGCATTTGCCAAGAAGGTTTAATATAAAAAACGGAATGTTGCCACGGTTCGGCCTCTTTGGCTTTGCGCCGGAGGGCTTGCTCCACCTTTTTTACGGCGGCCGCAATATATGTTTTGGCGGTAACGGAGGAAGCCGCCTCTTTGGGGGCGGTTTTTTTCACCAAGGCGTTTATTTTTTTAGGCACATTTACGCCGGCCCAGGCCGGGCCTGTAACCGCCAGTAAAGCACATAAAAAACCGCTTATTAAAGTTGTTTTCATCTTGTTTTCTTAACGCGAAAAGGCAGCACCCGGCTGGCCGATAATCCCCTTTCCACCACTTGCACTTCTTGGGTTTTAAAGTAAACGATATAGTCAATAATTTGGCTGGGTTGCTGCGGGGTGCCCGGGTCGTACACGGTTACTAAAAGTCCGTCGGCCTCTTGGAGGTTTAACAGCTTGTCCAGGTGGGACGGGTCCACATACGGCCCGCCGTTAATGCTGTGCTGTAAATATTTATTTTTAAAGGGGGCCACTTGCAAAATATGTTGCCGCGGCAACAAAGTACCCAGGGTGATGTCCCCTACTTTCATATCAATACCTTGTTGGAGGTTGGAGCGGTATTGCGCCAGTAAATCGTATACGCGGGCAATGGGTACGGCCAGGCTGATGTCCGGCACTTGTACGCCGTGGCGTTTTAAATCGGTGCGCCAGGCCGGGTCTGCCTGTTTTAGGAGGTTGCTGCCGCAGTGTACGCCAATCACTTCATTTTTGCTGTTTAAAAGGGGACTTCCGCAATATCCGCGGCGGGGGGCGTGTTGTAATTCGTACGAAGTAACCAGGCGGAACGGGTTGGCTTCTAAAATTTTGCGCTTGTCGGCCCGTTTAAACTGGCCCAGTGCATATCCTACGGAAAACGAACTCTGCCCCGCTTTGGGAAGGTTCTGCGCTACGGAAAGCGGTTTTACTTTTTGGGCCGCTTGCGGGGGGAGTAAAAGCAGGGCAATGTCGGCCCCTTCTTTGTGGCCTTTTAAAATAGTTAATGGCCGAAAGGGAACAGGCTGGCCGTTGATGTGAAACATCATAAAGGGGGCGTTGTCATACATTTCTATTAAGTGGGCCGCCGTAACCCCCCATAAAAAGGTTTGGCCGTTGTATTCTTCTTCAATCACAAAGCCGGTGGCCTGAAAATCCGTTTGCCCGCCTTCCAGCAAAAAAACGGAATGTTGCGCCTGGTTTAAAAGGGCTTCTTTGCGGGCGGCGGCATCTTTCTGGGCCAGTACGGAGGGCAATGTTTTTGCCGCCGCGGCCGCCCGGGTTTTGGCGGCGTAAGGCGCGCGTTTGGTAACGGCTTTGGCCGCCTTTTTTACCACGGCGTTTTTTTGCGCCCAGGCACTGGGCCCCGGGCATAAGAGAAATAAAATAACAGCCAATGGTAAAAGTTTGTTCATATTATTGTTTGGTGACCGTTTTATTTAATAAATCTACTATATAAAAAGAATGTTGGGAACGGTTTTTATTTACCTGTATGCTTACTTGGGTGGCCCCTTGTAAATCGAGCCATTGTTCCAGCATGCCCGGTTCTAAAAACGGGTTTCTTTCCAAGGTTGCCACGCGGCCGTCCCGGTACCATACGCGGATAAATTCTATAAATTCGTGCACGTCCAGCTCACCCACTTTTATACCGTTTAAATACATGGAACGGTTGCCAGCGCCGGGGTGATAATATTCTTTTAATAACAGGATCAGGCGGTTGGTGGGTACAATTTCGCTCACGCGGCTGATGTCCGTATTTTTTAAGTGGGGGTTTTTCTTGAGTTTATAATACCAGGAATTATTTTCCTGCGCCGGTACATAACCCCCGGTTTCTATGCCTACCAGGCGGCCCTTTTCGTTCACCACGGGGCAACCGCAAAAACCCGGTTTGGGTTGGTTAAAAAACGGGAAACGCGCAATTAAACGTTCCGCATGGGAGTAAATAACTTGGCGGGTTAATTTTTGGTATTTGCCGCGGCTAAAGCCAAAGGCAAAAACAGTTTCCTGGGGGAGAGGAGCCGCCATTTCCAGCGGGATGGGCCGCGCCACTTGGGCGGCTTCCTGCGGCAGTTGCAACAGGGCGGCGTTTAAGCCGTATTTGCGCCCGGAGATAACATTTTTAACGGGAAAAGTGGTCCTTTTCCCGCCCGCGCGGAAAGTGATTTGCAAATCCCCGTGGAAAGCATTTAATACGTGTTTGGCGGTTACACCCCACAAAACGGTTTTGCCGGAGAGATTTTCGGCAATTACAAATCCGCTTCCGTGAAAGCCTTGTTCCTGCCCTACTTGTGAAACGGTAAAAATAAAGTGGTGTATGTTTTTTTCCAGCGGGTCCAGCACGGGGCTGCGCCAGGTTCTGGCACGCAGGGTGGCGTGGGCTAAAAGGGCGTCCGCTTCCTGGGCGGCACGCGCAAAAGACACTTCGGCCGCCTGCACGCGGGACGAAGAGGACGGTTTTGCGGCGGCTTTTTTAAATAAGCGCATGACAGAGTTTTTGGGCTGCGCATAGGCAGGCAATGCCAAAGCACAGGCCAGCAAAATGCTTGCTAAACGGGTTATGGTCATATATATAAATTATCCCTTTTTTCTCCCGGCACCGCCAGGGCCCTTGGGCCCAAAGGGGAGTGGGCCTTTTGTCCCGCAAAAAAACGCGCCGTGTAAGCGGCGCGTTGGTAAGAAAGAAGGTTTTTTACAGATGGGGATAAAGCGGGAATTTTTCCAAAAACTGCTTTACCCGTTGGGCAATATCCGCCAGCCGTGCTTCGTCCTGCGGGTGGGTGAGGGCCTCATCTATAAAAGCGGCAATTTGGGCCATGTCGCCCTCTTTCATTCCGCGAGTGGTTACAGCCGGCGTGCCTAAACGCAGCCCGCTGGTGACAAACGGTTTTTCCGGGTCAAAGGGAATGGTGTTCTTGTTGGCGGTAATGCCGGCTTTGTCCAGGGCGGCTTCGGCCGCTTTGCCGGTGAGGCCTTTGGAGCGTAAGTCCAGGCACATAACATGGCTGTCCGTTCCGCCCGCCACCAAGCGGTAGCCGCGGTTTTGCAGTTGTTTGGCCAGTTCCGCCGCGTTTAATTTTACCTGGTGTTGGTAGGCTTTAAATTCCGGTTTTAAGGCTTCGCCAAAGCATACGGCTTTGCCGGCTATTACGTGCATCAGCGGCCCCCCCTGTACCCCGGGGAACACGGCCGAGTTGATGGCCTTGGCCAGAGCTTCTTTGCATAAAATCAGCCCGCCGCGCGGACCGCGCAGGGTTTTGTGCGTGGTGGTGGTTACCACATCCGCATACGGGAAGGGGTTGGGGTATTCCCCGGCGGCAATCAGGCCGGCGTAGTGGGCTACGTCGCACACTAAATAGGCGCCGCAGGAGTCGGCAATTTCGCGCAGGCGTTTCCAATCAAATATGCGGGAATAGTTGGAAGCACCGGCCAAAATCATTTTCGGTTTATGTTCCAGGGCCAGTTTGGCGGCTTCGTCATAGTCCAGTTCTTCCGTGTCGGGGTGCACGTTCATGGCTACAATGTGATATAACTTGCCGGAGAAATTAAGCGGATGCCCGTGGGTTAAGTGCCCGCCGTGGGATAAGTTAAGCCCCAGCACCGTGTCCCCCGGTTGCAAAAGGGCCAGGTATACGGCCATGTTGGCCTGCGCGCCGGAGTGCGGTTGCACGTTGGCGTGTTCGGCCCCAAATAATTTTTTGGCGCGTTCAATGGCCAGGTTTTCCACAATATCTACATTTTCGCAACCGCCGTAATAGCGTTTGGCGGGGTAGCCTTCGGCGTATTTGTTGGTCATCACGCTGCCCTGGGCCTGCATAACGGCGGGGGAGGTGAAATTTTCCGAGGCGATCAGCTCCAGCTTGTTGCGCTGGCGGGCTACTTCTTTTACAATGGCGTCATAAACGGCCGGGTCTGCTTGGCGTATAAATTCGTACATAAAAACTCCTTTTGAGGCGTTGGAAAAAATAAGTGTGTAAAAAGTTAGATTTTCCCTATGAAAATACCGTATAATTTAATATAATTTACTAAATAATTAAGTAAAAATAAAATAGCGCGTGATTTGCGTAAAAAATCAATACAAAAATCCAGTAAGAGGTGTTAAAAAAATGGCAAAATTAACCAAGAAAGACTTTCTGAAAGCAACCATCAAACACATTGATTTGAAAAAATACAATGTGGTTCCTATGGTGGACGCTTTTGAAAGTATGGCTTACGCTTCCCGCGAAGTGGCCAGAGCAAGCAAAATCTATAACATGATGCTTTCCGACAAAAAATGCTCCGTTATTTTGTGCATTGCCGGGTCTTTGGTATCTGCAGGTCTTAAAAAAGTAGTAGTAGATATGATTCAAAACAACATGGTGGACGCCATTGTTTCCAACGGCGCCAACATTGTGGACCAGGACTTCTTTGAAGCTTTGGGTTTTAAACATTACATCGGTACTCCTCATAATGCCGACGATAACCTGTTGCGCGATTTACACATTGACCGCATCTATGACACCTACATCGACGAAGACGAACTGAAAGTTTGCGACGAAACCATCCACAAAATTTGCAACTCCTTGGAACCCCGCCCCTACTCTTCCCGCGAATTCATCTGGGAAATGGGTAAATGGCTGGAGAAAAAAGGCAAAGGCAAAGATTCTATCGTTTACAACGCCTACAAATACGGCGTGCCGGTGTTTGTCCCTGCGTTTTCTGACTGCTCTGCCGGTTTCGGCTTTGTAGCCCACCAGACGGAACACCCCACCGCCCATGTTTCTATCGACAGCGCCAAAGATTTCTTGGAATTGACCAAAATCAAAATCAAAGCCAAAGAAACGGGCCTGATGATGTTCTCCGGCGGGGTACCGAAAAACTTCGCTCAGGACACCGTAGTAGCGGCCGAAGTGCTGGGGGCCGATTCCCCCATGCACAAATATGCCGTGCAAATCACCGTGGCCGACGTGCGCGACGGCGCTCTCTCCGGCTCCACGCTCAAAGAAGCCTCTTCTTGGGGTAAAGTTTCCACCGCCTTGGAACAGATGGTTTACGGGGAATGCACCACGTTAATCCCGCTCATCATCGGTTACGGTTATCACAAAGGCGCCTGGAAAAAACGCAAAGCCGCCAACTATGTAAAATTCTTGCAGGATGAAGACAAAAAGGTGGCCGCGTTGAAGGCCAAAGAAGCCAAAGCTAAAAAATAATGTGCTTTCATAGCCTGATTGCCGTTCTGTTAATACTGATCTGCCCGTGTGCTTTATGCTACGGGCAGCTCAGTTTTTCGGGCGTAAATGGCGAAAAGGGCTACGCCGCCCTGCGCGGCGAATATAAGCTGGATTTAGACAACGGCTTTGTTCTTACCCCTAATTACGGCTATTACCGCCGCAGTGATAAGGAAGAAGACGAAGCCGGCTCCACCTCCCGTTACGGGTTGGAAGTATCTTACGAAGTAAACGACCAAACCTCTCTTTCCGTTCACAGCCATTGGGTGCCCATGGCGCTGGGGTTTCAAAGCGTATCTTATGGCGCCGGGGTAAAGAGGCAGCCTTTTTACCGCTACGGCATAGTAAAAGAGCCCGCACTGGAAGTGCAGGCCGGCCAAGCGCGTTATGATGTGTATACGGATGCCAGCGGCGTGGATTTGCCGCATAAATTTTCTTTGACGGAAACTTTTGCCAAAGGCGCCTTAAATGCCAATGTACGCAATTGGCGCTTGCGGGGCGTCTATGAGAAAGTGATAAAATATAGTAGCCAGCCGGCGGCTGGCGTTACGGCCAACTGGGCGGATATCCCGTTTATGGTGGCCGTGATTCAAGGTTTTATTAAAGAGACGTACGGTATACATGTGCGTTATCCCACCCGGTGGATTACGCCGTATGCCTCTTGGGTGCGGTATAAATACGCCGATAAGCGGGATTTTGCCGTAGCCGTCAGCGCGGGGATGGCCCTGCATTTTTGGGATATGGATTTTACGGGCGGTGTGGAAGTATTTGAGCCCAAACGCGCAGAAAACCGCAAAACGTATTTTTCCATGACCGTGGAAGCCAAATTTTAAGGAGATTTTTTATGCCTGAAGTGGAATTACACTGTAAAATTGACGAACAGCGTTTTTCTTTAGCGATGTTTCTGGGGCGTTTGTTAACGGGCCTTTCTTTATTGTACGTTACGGCCGGGTGCTTACTGTTTTACCGCGAATTTGTTTATAATATGACGGCTCTTCGGGTGCCGTTTTCCGTCACGGCGGGGTTTGTGCTGGTGGTGTTGGAAATTTTCTGCGCACTGTTTTTAATTTTGGGTTGGTATACCCGCTGGGCCGCCGCGGTGGGGTTTGTGTGCTCCAGCCTGTGTGCGTGGGTATTTTTTGCGGGTGATTTAAATAAAATTTTTGTAGCTTTATGCGTGCTTTTAGCCACGCCCCTTTTGATGGTGGCCATGCTGGGCCCCGGCCGGATGAGTTTGGACTTTCGCCACGCCCAAAACCGCATGAATAAAATGAGAAGAGGTTAATGTTATGGAAATGTTTGACGACAGCAACAAGTATGTAAGTTTAGCCAATAAATACCGCCCCCAAACCTTTGAGGATATGGTGGGGCAGGAAAGCATTTCCAAAACCTTAAAAAATGCGCTTAAACTGGGGCGTATTGCGCACGCGTATTTGTTTTACGGGCCGCGCGGCTGCGGTAAAACCACCACGGCGCGTATTTTGGCCAAAGCGTTAAACTGCACTGGCAACGGTCATACTAAACCAACGGACGAACCTTGCGGCAAATGCCCGCAGTGTTTGGAAATTGCCCAAAGCAGTGATATGGACGTGCTGGAGCTGGACGCTGCCAGCAATACGCAGGTGGAAAAAGTGCGCGAGGCCATTATTGATACCGTGGCGCTGGCTTCTTCGCGCGATCGTTTTAAAGTATTTATTTTGGACGAAGTACACATGCTTTCCACCAGTTCTTTTAACGCTTTATTAAAAACGATTGAAGAACCCCCGGCCCATGTAGTGTTTATTTTAGCTACTACCGAAAAACACAAAGTGCCCGCCACCATTGTAAGCCGCTGCCAGACGTTTCGCTTCCGCCCCATTACGGTGGACGAAATTGCCAACCACTTGTTGGATCTTTCCGGCGCGGAAAATATCGATTTAACCCCCGGTGCGGCGCGTATTATTGCCAAAAACGCGGGCGGTGCCATGCGTGACGCGTTAACTTTGCTGGACCGCGCCATTGCTTACTCCGGTGAACGCATAGACGAAAAACTGGTGGGCGAAATGCTGGGTCTTACGCCGGATGAACTGATTTCCCAAGCGGTGGGTGCCCTGGCCGAAAAGAACAACACCGCCCTGCACCAAGTATTTGAAACCTTAAAAAATGAAGGGTTTGATGCCAACTCTTTCTTAAAAGATTTAAAAAACGCCTTGGGCGACTTGTTTTATTTTTCTTTGGGCCAAGGCAGTGAACCGTTTGAAGGAGCCAAACAAATTACGCAAAAAGTATCGCCCGGGTTTTTGGCGTCCCTTTCGCGCAAAGTAAATAAACTGATTGAAGAGGTAAAATTTTCGGACAATGCCCTCGTCAGTGCGGAAGTGGGCCTGTTTACCGTCATGGACAGCTGCCTGGATATAGAAAATTTTGTGCGCCGTTTGGAAGCCCTGGAAAGAGGGGAATCTTTACCCCCGTCCGGCGGCAGTGCGGCAGGAGGCGGTTTTATGCCTAAGCCGTCCGTAGCGCAACCGGCACCCATGCCCAAACCGGCCCCGCAAATACGCAAAGCGGCCGCCCCGGCACAGCCGGCGGCCCAGCCGCCCAAAGGGGACGACGCCGTAGCCGCTTTGCTAGCCGATGAACCGGCCGCCCCGCAGGAAGTAACCCCTGCCCCGGCCGTACAGGCGCCCCGTGCGCAGGCGGAGGTTAAACCCGCGGCCCAATTGACGGACCGCCAAGTGTGGGACGCGCTGCTTGCTCAATTTTCCAAAAGCCCGCTTATGTATGATGTTATGACCAGCTGTTCCGTGCAGTTTTTGGCGGACGGGTGGGCCATTTCTTTTGGCCCCGGTAAAGAATTTTACCGCGTGCCCGCCAAAAGCAAATTGCCGGAGCTGGAAACCGCTGCTTTTAAAATAAGCGGCCGCAAAATAAAAATTACATTGGCTGAAGGGGCGTCCGCTTCCGCCACGCCCAAAGCCCAAGCCTCTACCGTAAAAGCGGCCCCTGCCGCCAAACAGGCTCCGGCGGCAAATACTCAAGCCGCGCAGGCCATTAGTCAGGAAGAACCCTTTGTAAAGGGGGATTTCTCGGCCGATGCCGGTGTGCAGGCGCAGGAAGCACCGGAAGAATTAAAAGATTTATTTAGCGTAATACCCGGGGAGTTGATGGCATAATATGAAAAGTTTGGAAAGGCTCGTGCGTGCGTTTCGCCGTTTGCCGGGGGTAGGCCCCAGGCAGGCGGAGCGTTTTTCGGCTTATTTTTTGCGGGCCTCGCAGGGGGAGACGGAAGAGTTTATTGCCGCGCTTTTGGCATTGAAAGAAGACGTAAAGCTTTGCTCCGTCTGTTATGCCTATTGCGAAGGGGACATATGTGAAATTTGTGCCGACCCGGACCGCCAGCAAGACACCATTTGCGTGGTGGAAGACCCCCAGGATATTGAATCCATCGAAAAAACCGGCGCTTATAAAGGTTTATACCATGTATTGCATGGGGCCATTTCCCCCATGGAAGGGCGCGGGGCGGACCAGGTAAAAGTAAAGGAACTTTTGGAGCGCATACAGCATGCGTCCACCCCAGTGCGCGAGGTTATCATCGCCACCGACCCCGACAGCGAAGGCGAAACCACAGCTCTTTACCTGGCCGATTTACTGCGCGGCATGGTGGAAAAAGTAACCCGCATCGGCTACGGGGTGCCTTTGGGGGGAGATATTGATTATATTGATGAGATGACTTTGGGTTATTCCCTCAAAGGCCGAACGAAACTTTAATGCATCCCTGTGTATACAAACGCCCGCTTTTGTGGGCGTTAATTTTATATATTATCGGGCTTACATTGTTTTATCACCCGGCGCCAAAACCGGGGGATGCGTCCTCATTTATTTCTTCCCGGCCGGTAGAGCTGGAAGGGCGGGTGGAAAGTTTTGTTTCCTCTAAAGAAGAATACCACAACGTTTACCTGCAAGTTTTTTGTATAGATGGTCAACCCGCCCGCGGGCGTGTGTATGCGCGTGTAAAGTATACGGCCCCGCAGTGGAAAGACACTGTCCTCCTGCGCGGAAAATTAAAAAAACCTTATAATGTGGACCTGCTGGGCAACTTTGCCTGGGGGGATTATTTGGCCTTAAAAGGCGTGTTTGCGGAAATACGGGCGGAGGAGTTTAGCTTGGTTAAAAAGGCCGCCTGGCCCTGGCGGGCGCTACGCACTTTGCGCGGGAGCATACTGCAAACGCTTCAAACCCATTTTACCCCGCAGCTGGCCGCCATTGCCGGCGGGGTCATGCTGGGGGAAAGAGGGGTTATTTCACCACAGTTATATACGGCGTTTCAAGACAGCGGTGCCATACACTTGCTGGTAGCCTCGGGCGGCAATGTGGGGTTTGTTACCTTAATGGCGTTTGCGTTTTGCGCTTTGTTTGGGTTGAGCCGCAAAAAAACGGTGTTGGTTTCTTTGGTATTGGCGGGGGCATATACTTTGGCAGCCGGGGCGGATGCACCGTTGGTACGTGCTTATTTTATGGCGCTTTGCGCGTGCGTGGGGTTTTTGTTAAACCGCAACAGCGGGGTTTTTCAGGGTTTGGTGGCGGCGTGTTTGGGTATTTTAATCATACAGCCGGGGGCATTGTTTGAGACGGGGTTTCAAATGTCCTTTTTGGCTACGCTGGCCATTATTATTTGTTTAAATTTGTGGACCCTGCCGGAAAAATGGCCCAAATGGGCGCGGTTTTTTGGGCAGATATTTTTGGCCACTTTAGCCAGCCAGCTCGTGTTACTGCCGGTATTTACCAATGTGTTTTATAAAGTGTCCGTGGTGGGGCTGGTGGCCAATATGCTGCTGGTACCTTTGGCGTCGGTCGTGATGGGGGCGGGGTTTTTGTTTTACGTGTTGGACCTGTTGCATATGGGCTTTTTATTGCAGGGGGTGCTGGGCGGGCTGTTGTGGTTATTTAAAACGGGGGTGGAGTTATTTGCCTCCTGGCCGCTAGCCAGTGTGCCGTGCGCGGCGTGGGGTGGTGGATGGATTTTGGCGTATTATTTGGTGCTGTTTTGGTTGTTCCATTGGCCGCAGCGTTTGTTTGCTAAAAAACTAATGCCTTTTTGTTTGGCAGGGGCCTTGGTGTGTTTGGTGGGGCAGGGGATATATAATCATACTTCCCGCGGGTGGATACTGCGGGAGTGGAACCACTCCAGCGTGCTGGTGCGCACTTGTGAGGGGCAAACCCTGTTGTTTGGAACCGGAATAAAAGCGCCCAATTTGGTGCGTGCCGTTTTTAAAAGCGGAGCGCGCAAGTTAGACGGCGTATTTGTTACTTCTTCCCAGCCAAAAGACTTGCAAAACGCGCAGGAACTGGCGGGTTTACTGCCCACGGGACAGGTAATTCTGGCCGCGCCGGGGGACGCCTGGCCCGGGGACGAGTGGAGCTTTTCTTCTACCCGTGTACAAGCCGTGTGGGGCCTGCATACCAGCCAAAGCGGGAAACTTTGGCACTCGCGCGGTTACAGCGGGCAAAAGGGGGAAACCCTTTCTTTTCAAATAACAACGTGCGGGGAAACCGTAACCCTGGGCGCGGGGCAATTTTTTGTGCAAACCCCGCAAGGGGTGCAAAACAGCCTGCGCAACGGCACCGTTTTATAGAAGATTTAAGTTATAATAAAAGAAAGGAAGGTTTTATTATGACAGAACAAGAACTGCAAGAGCATAAACAATTTTTAAAACGCGCGGTGGAACTGGCCGCCCAAAATATGAACACCGGCAAAGGCGGCCCGTTTGGCGCCGTGGTGGTACGCAACGGGGAAGTGATTTCCGAGGGGTTTAACCAAGTAACCTCCGCCAATGACCCCACCTGCCATGCCGAGGTGGACGCCATCCGCAAAGCCTGTAAAAAATTAGGCACGTTTGAACTGAAAGACTGCGTAATTTATTCTTCCTGCGAACCGTGCCCCATGTGCCTGGGCGCCATTTATTGGGCGCGCCCAAAAGCCTTGTATTTCGCGGCGGACCGTTACTGCGCCGCCAAACACGGCTTTGACGATAAATTTATTTATGATGAAATCCCTCTCCCGGCCGATAAACGCACCATCCCCACCGTGCACATTGTGCTGGACGAGGCCGAAGCGCCTTTTAATACCTGGAGCGCCCGCACAGACAAAATAGAATATTAATTTTTATTTATTCTATACCTTGGGCCCATATTTACATGGGCCCATTTTTTTGTTTTATTAGGCCCAACGGCCCTGGCCCGGCGGGAAAGGGATAGATAAAATAATAATATAAGTTTTTCTATTGAAAGGGGAAGAAATGAAACATTTTTTACTATTTTTATTTTGTGTTTTACCCTTAGGCCTTTGCGCCCAAACCTGGCAAAAGGCCGTACAAACGGCCACGCGCCAAGCGCAAAAACGCAAAGCCTATGTGGGGTTTAAATACAATGCCGCCCGCCTGGAAGCCGTGCAAAAAGCTTTTAACAAAACACCGGCCGTAAACAGCTGGTTAGACGGGGTCTATTCCCCGGAAAACGTATACACCATGATGGAAACCAGCCAAGCGTTAGACGCTTGGGCCGCGCGTTCTAACCGGTTGCTCTCCTCCCACCGTATTGTGCAGGAGCGAAACCTGCACTTTTTGGATAAAAACAAAACGGAAATTTTGGCTTCCATGGCGCAAGTGGAACAAAAAAGCCCTTCTTTATACGCACCCCGCATGGAAGGTAAACAAAATATCTTTTTGGGGGAAGAATACCACTTGGTGCCCGCTTTAAAACAAATGCTGGTGGTTGTAAAAGATTTTTTACAGCGCTATCCGGACAAAAAGATTGTTCTGTTTACCCAGTTTTTGCCGGACAGCGCTTTAAAGCCCGTGCAGTCTTTCCCTGCGGGGGGCAATTATGAGGAATACTTCCCCGCTTTTCAGTCCTTAAAAGCACAAGGGGTGGATATTGTGGGGCTTGAAGAACCTGCCGCCAAAGGCCATTGGTACGAGAAAAACGGCCTTTTGGTAAGAGGGGCCGACACGGCCTACGGCCGTTATGTGCGCCATATGCACTGGGCCAAACGCATTAAAGCCTGGCGGGAAAAATACCCCCAAGCCATTTTCTTTATCTACACCGGGGCCGAACACTGCGCCTATAACCGGCCGTATGCCTTGCCGCAAATGGTGGGTGGGGAAAGCAGTTACGTGGCGTTACTGCAGTTCTCCCCCAGTTTAAAAAAGAATTTGTTCCACCGGTGGAGTAACTTTCAGTTTGCAAAACCGGGTGTGCTGTACATGAGGGATAAAAAATGGTCCCAAGCGATTGGGTTTGATGAACAGTTAATTTTCCCGTAATTTTTTGTGGTTGCAAATAAAACCCCCGTTTTTTAAAAACGGGGGTTTGATATTTGTACGGGCAGATGCCCCAGGGCCGGGCGTTTGCCCAAAAGTATTTCCGCCGCCGTTTGTTGGAACTCTTCCAGCGGGCAAAAAGCGTGCACGGTGCCGTTTACGCAAGATTGCAAACCGGCCGCCGCAAAAGGGCTTCCCAGGCAAACTAAAATACTTTTGGGGTGTTTGCGGGTTTCAACTCGGGCGAGGGAGAGTTCTTCCTCGCTTAAATTAATATGCCCTTTAAAAGATTTGTAATTGGATAAAGACAAAATAACCAGTACGTCCGCTTCTTCTTGCGTAAGCGTAATGCCTGCCTGGCGGAGGGTTTGTTCAAAAGGGGCAAAACCCCGTTGTTCATTATCCCCCAGTGCAAGCAGTTTTACGCGGGCTTGGGGCGGGATATGGCAATCCCCCTGTTGTACGCAGGCGGCGTGTGCGGCGCGCAAGTTAAAAGTGGAAAGGGTATTTAAATCCCCCCGGGCGCCGGATGCTAGAGAGCTTGCCAATTGGCAAAGCCGGTCCAGCTGCCGGGTAGCCGTTTGCAGGAGGTCTTGCGGCAGTGTTTGCTGATGTAAAAACTGGATAAGCGCCTGCGGGTCATTCATGGCCAGCAGAATGTGGCTGCCCGCCAGCAGGGCTTTTAAAGAGGCTTGTTTTTCATCCCCAATGGCCCGCATAAGAAGCGCGTCCGTCAGTACGCAGCCCTTCCAGCCCAGTTGGTTTTTAAGTAAACCGGTTTGAATGGCGGGGGAAAACGAAGCCGGGTTTTGCGGGTCTATTTGCGGCAAAAGCAGGTGTCCCGTCATTACCCCGTGGGTAAAAGGCAGTAATTGCACAAAGGGGATAAGTTCGTGCTGTTTTAGTTGGTCCAGGCTTCGGTTTAAAACGGGCATTGCCAGGTGGGAGTCCGTTTCCGTCTGCCCGTGCCCGGGGAAATGCTTGATGCAGTTTAGTACGCCGCCTTGGGTAAGGCCGTTTGTAAAAGCGCGGGCCAGGCGGGCGGTATCCTGCCCGTTGGCGGAAAAAGCGCGCGTGTTTACAATGGGGTTGTTGGGTGTGTCGGCCAGGTCCAGCACGGGGGCAAAAACCCAGTCCACCCCTAGCTGGCGCGCCTGCAAGGCGGTTAAGAGGCCCTTTTCAAAAGCCAGTTGCGTATCCCCCGCGGCGCCCAGGGCCAGGTTGGGGGCCAGGCGCGGCGCGTCTTTTACCCAGCGGCCCAGGCCGTCTTCATAATCGGCGCAAATGAGTATTTTTTTTAGGGGAGAAGCTTGGCGCACTCTTTGCGTAAAAAGTTTTATTTGCTGTGTGGTGCCGCCATATAAACAAAAACCGCCCACGCCTTGGCGGGCCAAGTCTTCTGCCAGGGAAATGTCTTGCCGGTCAAACCAAAAACCGGGGAATACCAGGCGGTTTATTTGCATAAAGTAATTTTACCTAAAACGGCATTCTTTTTGGCCCCCGTGGCCCGTGCGCAATGATTGGGGCGGCCGCAGAGGGCTTCAAAAGCCATGACGGCAAAGGCGGCGCTTTCTTTAGCCAGCGGGTGGAGACCATCCTGCTGGGTGGTGTATACTTGGGCCTGCGGGTTTAAAAGGCGCAGGTTGTTAAGAAGTGTATGGTTGAACGCTCCCCCGCCGCAAACGGCTATTTTGCCGCGGCAGGATTTGGGTAAAAAATCCAGCGCGCGCGTAATGGCGGCCGCGGTAAAAAGGTTTAATGTGGCAAGCGTATCGGCAGCCGGGCGGGCGGCGGTAAAATAGCGGTGCAAAAAGGCCTCGCCAAAAGTATTTTTATCTAAACTTTTGGGCGGGCGTTGGTTAAAATAGGGCAAAGACAAAAGCTCTTTTACCAGGGTTTGGTCCGCACGGCCTTGGGCAGCTAGGGCGCCGTTTTTATCAAAGGGGGTGTGCAGGTTTTGCTGGCAGAAAAGGTCCATCAGCGTGTTGCCGGGGCCCGCGTCAAATCCGGTGGTTTTAATCCCTTTCCCCACTGCCGTTACGTTGGAAATACCCCCAATATTTACCACGGTGCGGGGGGATTTGCGTCCCCATAAAAACTGGTCAAAAAACGGAATCAGCGGGGCACCCTGGCCGCCCAGGGCCATGTCTTTGGGACGAAAGTCACTCACCACCGGCACTTGCAGCGCACACGCCAGGAAAGACGGCTCCCCAATTTGCAAAGTATTGGGCACTTCGTCCTGCGGGCCGTGGTAAATGGTTTGCCCGTGAGAGCCCACCGCGCAAATTTGTTGGGCGGAAAGATGAAATTGGCGTAAAAATTTTTGGGTGCAGCGGGCGTATAAACGGCCCAGCTCAAAATTTAGGCGGCTTAGTTCCGGCGCCGTGCAGGAAAATGCGTTTAATAATTTTTGTTGCAGGGCCGGCGGGTACGGGTAATTTTTAAAAGCTATCACGCAAAACGGACGCACGGTAACGGCGCATATGGTTAAGCCGTCTGCGCTGGTGCCGCTCATCAGCCCCAAAGCAATGTTACGCGTCATGCAGTACCCTGCCTAAAAAGCCGTTGGCTTTTTTTAATAGTTTTTCTGCGGTGGGTTTATCCACTTGTTTACAAATCATTACACAGGCCGTTTTTACTTGCTGGCCCGATAAAGTTAAATAGCGCGCGGCGGTGGCCTGGTCTGTGTGCGCAATTTGCATTATTAAGCGGGTGGCGCGGGCAATCAGTTTTTTGTTGGTGGGGCGTACATCTGCCATTAAATTGCCGTACATTTTGCCGCATAAGGCCATGGCCCCGGTGGTAATGGCGTTGAGCGCCATTTTGGTGGCGGTGCCCGCTTTCATGCGGGTGGACCCGCAAAGCGCTTCCGGCCCGGTGGGCAGATAAAGGGCAATATCCGCGTGGGAAAAATCCGCCCCCGGGTTGCAGGTAAGCAAAGCCGTATGGGCGCCCAGCTTTTTGGCCTCTTTTAAGGCCCCCAGCACATAGGGGGTTACCCCGCTGGCGGTTAGACCAATTACAAAATCCTGCGCGTGGGCTTTGGCTTGCACGTCGCGCGCGCCTTGGGCGTGGTCGTCTTCCGCGCCTTCTTTGGCGCGAAACATGGCATTTTTCCCCCCTGCTATCAGGCCGATAATTTGCGAGGGTTTGGTGCCAAATGTGGGCACGCATTCGGCCGCTTCCAACACGCCCAGGCGCCCGCTGGTGCCCGCCCCGATAAAGATGATTTTATGCCCGCCTGCAAAGGCTTGCGCGGCGGCGGAAATAGCCCGGGCAATGGGTTTGGCCGCTTTTTTTACGGCGCGGGCGGCGTTAAAATCCTGCGCGTTAATTTTGCGCGCAATTTGCAAAGGGGTCATGCGGTCCAGCCCGGCGGTTTGCGGGTTGGCCTCTTCGGTAGGGATGGCATAGGATACGGCGGTTTTATGGTTCATATCAGTCAGCGTCCTGTAAGCCGATGGAACGGGAGCGGAAATGTTTTTCCGTCTCTTCCAAGGTTTTTATTTTCCCGGTGAGGGGAACCACGGCCAGCGTTATAAGGCTTAACAGACTGGCCGCCAGAAAAAATACTTCATAACCAAAACGGGTTTGCATCCAGCCTGACAGCATTGACGGCACCATCATACCCAGTGCCATAATGCCCGTGGAAATAGCATAGTGGGAAGTTTTATATTTCCCCGTAGATACATACATAATAAACACGTTAAATGCCATTAAAGCCAGGCCGTTGCCAAAATGTTCCAGCGTAATTAATACGGCGGCCGTGCTTACCCCCGGTTTTACCCAAGCCATATATGCATAAAAGAAATTGGGCAAAATTAAAATAACGGCAAACGGCCAAATACATTTTTTAAAACCGTATCTGCCCAGCATCCATCCGCCTGCCAAATTGCCGGCAATCACGGCGCCCAGGCCCAGGGTTCCTTTAATGATACCATAAGCGTGCAGGCTTAGGCCCAGGGCACCTTCGCTTTGCGGTTTAATTAAAAATAAAGGAACGATTTTTTCCAGCAGTGCATCCCCCAGCCTATACAGTAAAATAAACAGCAAAATATACACGATATTAGCCTGTGAAAAATACGTTTTGAAAGCATCTCCCCACGCATTTTGAACCGGGGTTTGGGCCGCAACGTCTTGCCGGGGACAGGGCAGAATAAACCGGTGCCACAGGGCCCCCGCGGCAAATAATAGCACTAAAAATAAAAACAGGCAGGACCAGTTATGCGCCCCCAGCCCGGCTTTGCCCAAGGCACCGGTGGCGGCCACCAAAATACCGCTGCCAAAAATCATGGATAAGCGGTAAAAAATGGTGCGTATACCTACAAAGTAGGATTGGCGGGCCGGAGTAAGGGCCAGCAGGTAGTACCCGTCTATGGCAATATCTTGCGTGGCGGATACAAACGCACCGGCTAAAAGCCCAAAAAGAGAAAGCGAAAAGAAGGTTAAATTGTTTAGTTCTTGCGCATGGCAAAACGCGTTCCAAGTGTTTAGGGCCGCTAATAGTAAAAACATGGCGGCCAGTGCGCTTTGGGTGCCCAGCAGCCAGCGGCGTTTGGTGCTGCGGGCGTCTAGCAGGGGGCTCCAGAACATTTTTAAAATCCAGGGCAGGTAGAGCCAGCCCGTCCAAAAGGCAATTTGTGTGTTGGAGTAGCCCAAATTGGCATATAAAACGGGGGATACCGCATTGATGATGATGTACGGCATCCCCTCTAAAAAATACAGGGTGGGTATATAAGCCCACGGGGTGACGGGGGTGTTTTTTTGCATTATTTAAAAACCAGCAAACGCCCGGCCAGACAGTCTGCCAGGGGTTTGGTGGCGGCATGACGCTCAAAAATCATTTTGGCAATCGCCGTCATGGGTACGGCCAGCAGGGCACCCATAATGCCCCATACCAACGCCCAGAAAATTAAACAGGCAATTACTACAATGGGGTCCAGGTCCATCCCTTTGCCCAGCCATTTGGTTTCCAAAATATTGCCGATAATAAAATGGGCGGCCGTAAGCAAACACAGGGCCAGCACGATGTGCCAGTCAAACCCGTATTGTAAAAACAAAACAGGCGTGGGTAAAACGGTGGAGATAAAAGGCCCAATGTTGGGAATAAAGTTTAAAATAAACGTAAGTATAGCCAGCATGCCGGCCAGTTCGCTGCCTACCAAAAGCAGCACAATCCACGTAGCCAAAGCGGCCAGTATGGATACAAATATCTTTACAATTAAGTAGTAAGAAATTTGTTTTTGTATGGTGCTGGCCAGGGTGGTTTTATCGGTAGAGGCGGAAGCTTTACCCATAAAAATAAAGATTACAAACAAACAAATCAGCACCGTGTTGGTAACAAAGGATACCAGCCCTCCCCCAAAACTGCGTACCATATTAAATATCGGTACTTTGGCTAAATTGTCTGCCAGGAATTGCGAGTTTAAATTAATACCGTATTTTCGGGCGGTTTGCAGGGCCCATTCAAACGTATCGTTTAATTTCTCGGTATAAATATCGGCCCCGTTTACAAACGTTTCAATGGAGTTGGAAACAAATAATATAGCCAAAGTGGCTAGGCCCAAAAAACACAACGCGCAGGAAATTAAACCCAGCACGTAGGGTACCTTCCAGGTGTGTTTCATCCAACCGGCCAGCGTATTGGCTACAATGTAAATAAAAAACGCAATGACAAAGGGCATCAGCACCGCTTTGGTGTATATAAGCACCCAGGTAAAAGCGGTGGCGGCTAAAATCATTAAACAAATGTTATTAATGGGGGCGTACATTTCCCCGGTAGTTTTTTCTGACATAAAATAATCCTTATTCTCCTAATAATATAGTAGCAAAAAACAGCGTTTTCCATATGTTTTTTAAGAAGAAAGATAAGACGGAAAAAGATTTTTGTTCCCAAAAGGGCCGTAAATTGTTATAATAAATATATCCTTTTTGGGCAGTTGGCGCAGCGGTAGCGCGTCCGCCTCACACGCGGAAGGTCACAGGTTCAAATCCTGTACTGCCCACCATTTATTACCCCGCTTTGGCGGGGTTTTTTATTTTCTCTCTCCCAAATAAATGTCCTCTCCCCCGTAGGGTTATTGTTGGCCGGGCCGCCCCGTATAAAGGCGGCCTAAGGTGTTATTTTAGGCCCGCGTGCGGGGTTATATTTTTGATATACTATTTATAAACCCCCTAATGGGTATTTTTTACTGCAAGGAGCTTGTAAATTAATATGGATTGGAGTTTGCTGGTAAACGCGTTTATTGCCACGCTGGCTATTTTAAACCCCATCGGCAACGTGCCGATTTTTTTGGAACATGTAGATAATGACGAACCCAAAGTTCAGCGGGTGGTGGCCATGCTGATGGCTTTGTCCATATTCATTATGCTTACGATGTTCTTTATCTTCGGAAGCAAAATTCTTTCTTTGTTCGGCATCACCATACCGGCCTTCCGCTTGGCGGGTTCCATTATTTTGCTGTTGGTGGGCTTGCGCATGTTACAGGGTAAATCCAAATTTGAAAGCAACGGTATTGAAACCGGTGCCCAACAGGGTAATACGTTTGACCGCGCCCGCAACCGCTTAAGCCATATTCTGGTGCCGGTGGCTATGCCTTTGTTTATTGGCCCCGGTTCTATTGCCACGGTTATTTTGTATGCGGAAAAGACCACCTCTTTCCCCATGGCGGTAATGATGATTTTGGTGCTCTTTTTATGTTCCGTGTTGGTGGGTTGTGCGTTGGTGGCTTCCCGCTATATTTTTAATAAAATAGGGCCTAACGGCACGCAGATTGTCATCCGCTTTATGGGTATGATTTTGTGCGCCATTGCTATGCAGTTTATGATTGACGGCATCGGCCAGTTATTGCCCGGGGTGTTGGATTCCCACTTCTTGGGCAGCTTGGCTTCTTCGTCCGCTTCGTAAGATTTTGGCATTTTTGCAAAGGCGGCCCGCTGTAACGGCCGCCTTTTTGTTTGTGTGGGGTATAATAAATATATGGATAAGTTTAAATTGGTTTCTAAATTCAACCCGGCGGGGGACCAGCCCAAAGCCATTGCCGCCCTTACCCAAGGGGTGCAGCAAGGCTTAAAAAGGCAAACCTTGCTGGGGGTTACGGGATCCGGCAAAACGTTTACCATTGCCAATGTAATTGCCAATTTAAACCGTCCCACGCTTATTTTATCCCCCAATAAAGTATTGGCCGCCCAACTGTATGCGGAGTTTAAACAGTTCTTTCCGGAAAATGCCGTGGAATATTTTATTTCTTATTACGATTATTACCAGCCGGAAGCCTATGTCCCTTCGACGGATACCTATATCGAAAAGGACTCAGCCATAAACGACGAAATAGATAAGCTTAGATACTCCGCAACAGCCGCGCTTATAGAGCGAAAAGATGTCCTTATTGTTGCCAGCGTTTCATGTATATACGGCTTGGGCGAGCCTGAGGACTACAAAGAAATGATGATTTCTTTAAGACCGGGAATGGTTAAGGAGCGAGACGAGGTTTTAAGAAAGCTTATTGATATACAGTATGACAGAAACGATATTGATTTTAAAAGAGGCACATTTAGGGTAAGAGGCGATGTTGTTGAAATTTTTCCTGTTGCCAACAGCGAAAGCGCCATACGAGTTGAATTTTTCGGCGATGAAATAGACAGAATAAGTGAGATAGATGTTCTTACAGGAAAGGTAATAGGCGAAAGAAACCATGTAAGCATATTCCCGGCATCACATTATATTACTGTTCCTGAAAAAATGAATATTGCCTTAAGAACAATAGAGGAAGAACTGGAGGAACAGCTTAAAAAGCTTAGTAGCGAGGACAAGCTTTTGGAGGCTCAGCGTCTTGAGCAAAGAACCCATTACGACCTTGAAATGATGCGTGAAATGGGCTACTGTTCTGGAATAGAAAACTATTCACGTCATTTGGCTCTTAGGGCACCAGGC
>CALUXL010000074.1 GCA_944324735.1 uncultured Elusimicrobiales bacterium | reverse complement strand
TAAACAACAAGGAGATGCAAAATAATGTCTAACAGACTAGCTTGGAAGTGGGGCTTCATCATTGCCATATTGTTGGGCTCCCTCTATCTGATTTACCCGAACTACAAGTGGTACTCCAAACCGCTTGCCGAACGGGAAACGCTGGACTCTATGGGTGAGCGCCCGAAACGGATGCTCAACCTGGGCTTGGATTTAAGAGGCGGCTCCAGCCTGCTTTTGGAACTGGAAGTAGCCAAACTGGATAAAAAAGAGCCCCTGAACGAAGCCATGGCCCGCGCGATTGAAATTATCCGCAACCGCCTTGACCAGTACGGCTTGGCCGAAACCCAAATCACCCGCCAGGGCGATAAATGGATTATGGTGCAGCTGCCCGGCGTGGCCAACCCGCAACGGGCCGAAGAGCTGATTGGCAAAACGGCTATGCTGGAGTTCCGCATCGTAAAAGAAAATACGGAAGCGTACTCCAAAGCCATTGAAAAGCTGGAAGAAACCGAAAATCCGTTTGACGATAACGGCCTGCTGATTCCTTCCATTGCCAAATTACTGCCCGACGATGTGCAAATTATGCGCAATAAAGAAGGCGGCTACCTGGTTGTTACCAAAGACGTTACCGTAACCGGTGCCGATTTGGACGACGCCCGCTTAACCATGTATGGCGAAAACGGCTACCCGGAAGTGGCTTTCAGCTTCAATGCCGAAGGCAGCAAAAAATTTGGTAAATTAACGGGTTCCAACATTGGCAAACGCCTGGCTATTGTACTGGATAACACCGTACAATCCGCCCCCACCGTTCAAAGCCGCATTACCAAAGACGGGCGCATTTCCGGCACGTTTACGTTAGACGAAGCCAGACAGCTTACCATCGTGCTCAAAGCCGGTGCTTTGCCCGCCCCCGTAAAAATTATCGAAAAGAAAACCATCGGGCCGACCTTGGGTGAAGACTCCATCAAATCCGGCTTGACGGCTTCCTTCTATGGGCTCTTGCTCATCTTGGTATTTATGGCCGTTTACTATAAAGGCGCCGGTTTAATTGCCGACAGCGCCCTTATCTTAAACCTCATTTTGTTAACCGCGGTGATGAGCTACTTCTCCGCCACGTTAACGCTGCCCGGCATTGCGGGTATCATCTTATCTTTGGCTATGGCCATTGACGCAAACGTACTGATTATTGAACGTATGCGCGAAGAAACCTGCCTGGGTAAACCGATATACGAAGTTATCCACCTGGGGTACGATAAAGCCTGGTCCGCCATTTTTGACTCCAACATCACCACCATTATCGTGGGTGCGTGTTTGTTGCAATTTGGCACCGGCCCGGTAAAAGGTTTTGCCGTAACGTTAATTATCGGCCTTACGGTCAGCTTGTTTACGGCCGTGTTTATTACGCGCGCCATTTACGAACTGATTTTAACGTCTAACCCCAAGGAGATCAGCTTATGATGCACTTATTACCGAAAACGAATATTGATTTCCTTAAATACCGCAAGGTGTATTTTGTTCTGTTTGCCTTGCTACTTTTGGCCGGAGCCATTTGCTTTGGAACCAAAGGGTTTGACCTGGGGATAGACTTTACCGGCGGCACCATGGTACAGGTAAAATTTGATAAACCTGTGGACATGGCCGCTATCCGTGCCGCGCTGGATGAAACGGGTGAAAACTCCTCCATCCAGTCTTACGGGGACAACAGCTTTGCCATCCGTGAAAAAAGCACCTCTAACGAAGTGGGCGTAGTGCAAGGACGTATTGAAAAAGCCCTGGAAACGTTAAAAGTGCCTTTCACCATTGAGCAAACCAACTCCGTAGGCCCTGCCGTGGGGAGCGACATGACCGAACGCGCCATGTGGGCGATTTTGCTGTCCTTGGTGTTCATCATCATTTATGTGGCGTTTCGCTTCAGCAATATCCTGTGGGGTATTTCCGGCGTGGTGGCCCTGTTCCACGATTTGTGGGTCATGGCACTGGCCTTCTCTCTTACCCAGCGGGAAATTGACCTGGTAGTAGTGGCGGCATTCTTAACGGTGGCCGGGTTCTCCATCAACGCTAGCATCGTTATCTTTGACCGCATGCGCGAAAACATCCGCCTGCACCCCAAAATGAGCATGAGAGAGCTGATTAATCTGTCTATCAACGAAACGTTGTCCCGCACGATTATCACTTCTCTTACGGTTATTTTTGCCCTGTTCATTTTGTATTTCTTGGGCGGGGAAGTGTTAAACTCTTTCGCGTTTGCCATGTTGGTAGGCTGTATCAGCGGTGTGTACTCCACCATCGCGCTCAGCACGCCTTTGGTGTATGTATGGCAGAAGGGCCAACTGTCCGACCTGGACCGCGGCTACGCCACCCCTAAAAAAGAGGCGGCCAAAATTGCCATTAAAGACCAACATCAAGATACTCCTGCGCAGGCGGCGGCTCCCAAAAAGACCGTAACCAAAATCAAACGCACGCGCAGAAACAAACAGAAATAAGTTTCCATCAACCCGCGCCCTTTTTACCGAGGGCGCGGGTTTAGCATATCAAACGGCTGCAGCAAACGCTTTTTATAAGAGCTTTTACTGGAACGGTTTAAATATGAGAAAGATAAAACGTTTTAAAATAGCCACGCGGCAAAAAGAAATTTTGCGCAAACTGCTGCGCACCGCACAGGATTTAAAACAGGCCGGGTTTGAAGACGAAACCGCCCTGGCGCGCTTTATTGCCGCCCTGGCTAAAGAGCTGGACCCCGGAACCGTTTACGAATTTAACCAAGACGCCCACTGGGAGTTGGACGCCGCCACCCTTATCCCCAAAGAAATGTTCACCGCCTGTGCCGTTACGCTGGGGGATAAAGTGCAGCGCCTTTTGGAACAGATAGACAACCCCCAAAGGCTTATTTTGGCAAATACCGCTTTGTACGAATTTTTACGCATTGCCATTTTGTTTGTAACTGATTTAATAAAAGAACAAGCCGCCAAAGAAGAGTGCGAAACGCTGGATATACAGCTGGTTTATTCCCCCGCGCTGGGAGTGGCGGCCGAACCCAAACTGCTGCGTGAAGCCGTACGGATGGATAAAACATTGGCAGAAAAAACTTTGCCCGTATTACTGGAAAAATTAAACTCCGCCAAGATTGACGTGGCTTTGCAAGACGGAACCATTACCCCCAAAGCTACGGTCGTATTTTTAATCCCTTGGCAGAAGAAAAAGAAAAAAGGAAAAAAATAATTATGCCCGCCACACCCGCATACACTCATTCTTGGAAACATTTTTTAGGTTCCACCCTGGCCTATTGGTACACGGTTTTTTTAGGGTGGACCACCCGCATCTACTGGTTTAAAACGCCCGAAGCAGAGCAACTGGAAAAAGAAGGCAAAGGCCTTATTTACGCCGTATGGCACAACCAACAATTATTTTTACTCTACCCGTATAAAGGGCAAAAAATTGCCCCGCTCATCAGCCAAAGCAGCGACGGGGAATACATCGCCCGTTTACTGCCCAAATTTGGCATGCTAGCGGTAAGAGGTTCCACCTCCCGCGGCGGGGCGAGGGCGTTAATCCATTTATTGCAGGCCGCCCGCAGCGGATACCGCCCCATGCTTACGCCGGACGGCCCCCGCGGCCCTATTTATAAAGTGCAGCCGGGTATTTTGTTTTTAGCCAAAAAGACTGGGTTCCCCATTATACCGGTGGGCACGGCTTTAAGCCGCAAATTTACCGTGGGCTCCTGGGACCGCATGCGCGTACCCCTGCCCTTTGGAAAAACCGCCCTTACGTACGGTAAGGCCGTTTATGTACATTCGGAAGAGGACATGCAGCGCGCCGCACTGGAACTGGAACAGGAATTAAACGACGCGACCGATAAATCCGAAATGTTTATTAATAAAAAACATTTTGATAAAACAATCCCCCCCAAAAAACATGCAAAAAAATAAACGCTCTAAACATAAAAACGCCCGGCGGAACAAAACCCGTCGGGCGTTTTTTTATTGGTGCAACAAGTATTATTCTTCACACACTAAATAAACATCCGTAAATGTTTGGTTGGTGTCCGGGTCGGCCCCCAGCTCCAGTTCTTTCCAGGTTACGGTGCCGTTGCAGGCGGGAAAGTCGTTTTCAATTTCGTCAAACATATGGAAACTATCCACCGTGGCGGCATTTTCCTGCGAGGTTACCCGAAAGCTGTTTGCAGCGCTAGCCAAGGAACCAATATACAAGGCGTTAAAAGTGCTGTTTTTACCAGCGGGAACCCCAATATCCAGCCAGCCGCCCTGCGTGTCCATATCCGCGCCAACCAGCACTTTTTTACTTACAATGCGGGCATCCGGCACGGAGCTGTTTAAATCCAGCTTGCCTGCCGTAACGTTTAACAGCCCGCTGGTTAAGTCTTCTCCGTTTACGTCGCCATATAAATAAAGGCTGCTATCCGTACCGGCCAGGTTACTGCTGCCTTTGGAAATGCTCATTTCGCATTTATCCAAGCCGCCCACATCAATCACCTCACTAGCTTCCACCGTATCATAAGCTACATAAGGGACCGGGAAATAAGTAACCATTTTCATGGTGTTTTTGGTTTGCGCCGCCCACACGGGAGAAACAGCCAAACACAGTAACCATATTATTAACTTTTTCATACGTCGCCCCCTTTTTATAATTTTAAGCTTTTTTTTATACTTTACAAGGTTTTTAATAAATAAAATACTCCCAATATGCCTATAAATACGGTGGTTAAGAGCAATAAAAAAGCCCCCCGTGTCCGGGGGGCTGTCCTCGTTGGGGTTGCCAACGGGGAGGTCTGGTAATTTGTAAAATCTACCAACCATTTTTACAATATAATGAATTGGGATCCTTTTGGCATTTCACGCCAACAATATTTCCGAAGAAACTAAATTGGTTAGGAATGGTGCCATAACCGCACCGTACACTCTCCCCTGGATTGTTTGGATCATTAGACACCACCAAACATATTTCTCCTTCATTCTTTGCAGAACAGGTTGATTGGAGGCAAGGATCCGTTAAGGAATAGTTGCTGTATATAATTGTTACATTTGATGGAGCTATTGCTTTCAAATTCCAACAATTTCCACTTACAGAACTGTTGCAAGTAACATTGTAGCTTTGATTACCTTGACGGCACGCTCTTTCTACCCAGTTAGAACCAAAAACGATAGAAGGATAACCAGAATTACCGGAACCATTCACTGTCCACTGATACTTCGGACATTCATAATAACAGGCCAAATCCGTATAGGGAGCAGAAGGACAGCACTCTGACTTATGGTTCATTTTATAACTAAAATCATCACAAGTTAACGAGGTACACTCCTCCAATTTATCGTACTTACACGCACTTTGGTTCCAAGTATATGTAATATTACCGCTTTGGCCTTCCGGACAGTTTTCGGTATAGCTTTGTCCCTTGGTAGGCTGACAGACTTCCTTGCAGTTATTGGTTTCCTTATAGTTACATACAGGTTCACCCTGCCAGGTAAATACAATTTCCCCTTCCTGGCCTTCCGGGCAACTTTCCGTATAACGATCCCCATTAGGAGCTTCACAATCCTGCGGAGGAGGAACTTCCCCTGTGCCATCACATACTAAGTATACGTCCGTATACGTTTCATTTTTATCAACGTTCGCAGCTAATTCCAACTCTTTCCAAGTTACAGTACCAGCGCAACCCGGGAAATCGTTGCTGATTTCGTTAAACATATGGAAACTGTTTACCTTCGCACCGTTTTCCTTAGATGTTACCCGAAAACTGCTACCCGTATTCTTTAAGCTGCTAATGTACAAGGCATCGTAATCCTTGGCTTTACCACTGGGAAGACCAATATCCAACCAGCCGCCAATCGTGGTCATATCTTTACCAATCTGTACTTT
>CALUXL010000073.1 GCA_944324735.1 uncultured Elusimicrobiales bacterium | reverse complement strand
ATATGTATAATTTTATGGAGGGTTTATGGGCCGTTCTTCTTCGAATACGGACGAAAAGCTAATCCGCGCCGGCGTATATTTAGCCCGCAAAAAAGGGCTTAAAAACTTTACGGTGCGGGAGGTGTGCGCCCGCAGCAGCGTAAACCTGGGTATGTTTCACTATTATTTTAAAACGCGCGAAACGTTTGACGCGGCCGTATTAAACAGTTTATACGGCGAAATGATGAGCGCCATTAATGTGGAGGTGCTGCCCACCCGCACACCCCGCCAGAATATAGAGGCTGTTTTGCGCGCGGTGTACGCGTTTGCGGCCAAAAACCGCCGGTTAATTTCTATGCTGATGGGGGATTCTTTCAGCGGGGACAGGCAAATTGTCAGTTTGGTGGCGCGGTTATTTTCCCAGCATGTTTCCGTATTAATGAGCGAGCTGGAACGCGCCCGGAAGTTGGGCCAGCTGCGCACCCACTGCGTGCGGGACGCACTGCTTTTTTTACTGCCGCAAGTTCCTTTGGCGCAGGGCTTGTTGGGGCTGGCTGAGCGCATGGGCAAGAATTTCCCGCCCAAGCTTTACCGCCAAGTGCTGGAAGTATCGGGCGAGGAAGACACCTTCCGCCGCGCTCAATTTATGCTAAAAGCCATTTTAGGGGATGAAAAATGAAAAAATACGCATTGCTTTTAGTTGTATGTATATTAAGCCTTTCGGCCGCCGGGCAGGATTTGCATCTGTCCGCGTGTGAAAAAGACGCCCTGGCCTTTTCTCCCGCCGTAAAAGCGGCACAGGCCCAGGCGGCTGCGGCGCTGGCGGGGTATCAGGCCTCGCGCGCGGTATTATATCCGTCTTTATATTTAGACGCGCAGGGCAGTTGGGTGTCCGAAATACCCACCATGCAGTTGGGCCCGCAGCAGTTTGAGTTTGGCAGCGAATGGGGCGGAAAAGTAGGCCCTACGCTAGAGTATACGCTTTTTGATAAAGGGGCGCGCGCTTCGGCCAGCCGGGCGCGTTTTGCCGCGTATGAGGCCGCTTTGCAGGACGTAGAATCCGCCCGCCGCAGTGTTTTATTAAATGTGCGCCAGGCTTATTTTACCGTCCAGCGGGATTTGGAACACATGTACCTGGCCAGCGAGCAATTAAAAGTGGCCCGCAAGCAGTTAAAGGATGTTCAGTCCGCCTATCAGGCGGGCGCCAAAAGCCGGTTGGACGTGCTGATGGCGCAAAAACAGTCCCTTCGCCTGGCGCAGGAAGCCAGCGCCGCGCGCGGCGCTTTGGGCACGCACCTGCGGGATTTGTTTAAACTGACGGGGACGGACTACGGCCTCAACCCCGCCTACGCGCTGGACGCACGGGTGAAAGAAGAACTGCCCGGCAAAACCACGTCCGTCATTCGGGCGGACTTGCCGGAAAATACCGTTCAGGCGCTGTCTTCGGCCGCCGGGCTGGGGTTTGATGAAAACTCCCCGCGGTTGGCTTCTTTACAGTCTTTAAGCCAGCAGTATGAATATGCTTCCCGCGGGTATGCGGCGGCGCTGTGGCCGCGCGTGGGGCTTACGGGTGGCGCGTATTGGGAATACCCCAACGGCCCTTTGCAGGAAGACGTATTTTTAGGCCGTGCGGGGGTATCGGTGCGCCTGCCGCTTTTTGAGGGGGGCAAAAACAAACAACAGGCCCAGGCCCAACGCCAAACGGCCCAGGCCGTGCAAGAAAACCGGGCCGAATTGGAAAAGAATTTGGAAGCGCTGTTTTATTCTTCGCGTGACCGCCTGGCCTCTTTGGACGTGGAAGAAGACCTGGCCCGCCAATTGGTGGACGCGGCCCAAAAATCCGCCGCGCTTACTTACGAGGCTTACAAAGCCGGTTCCGTTACGTTTTTGGAAGTGGACGACGCCAACCTTTCTTTACTGCAAAGCCGCATTGCCCTTTCCGATTTATACATTCAGCGTTTAAACAGTTTGGCCGTTATGGATAATTTAGGGAGATAACATTTATGAAAAAAATAATTGCCGTTTCTGCCGTTATTTTATTTGTGTTGGTGGGCGCATGCCTGATTTTCTGGCGCCATACGCCGTTTGCATACAGCGGCGTGGTGGAAGCCGTGGAGGTGGACGTTCCCGCCCGCCTGGGGGACACGATTAAAACCCTGTCCGTGCAGGAAGGTTCCCCCGTGCAACAAGGGGAAGTGCTGGCCCGGCTGGACTGCCAAGACGTTTCCTTACAGTACGCCATTGCGCAAAAAGAGTTTGAACGCGCCTCCCAGTTATTAAAAACCACCGCCGGCTCGCGCGAGAATTATGACCTTAAAAAACACCAGTTTGACCAAGCCTCCCTGCACAAAAACTGGTGCGATATCAAAAGCCCCTTAACCGGCAAAGTGCTTTATAAATATTACGAGGAGGGGGAATTTATCCCCGCCGGCCGCAAACTGTTAACCGTGGCCGATTTGGCCCAAATGGACGTATGGGTATATGTGGAGCATGACCTGCTGGCCCGTTTAAAACCGGGTATGGAAGTGGAAGGTTTTTTACCGGAAACCAAGCAGCATTTTAAAGGGATTATTTTGTCTATTAACGACGAGGCCGAATTTACCCCCAAAAACGTGCAAACCCGCCGCGAGCGTGAACGCCTGGTGTACGGCGTCAAAACCCGTTTTGAAAACGACCAAAACCAAACCTTAAAACCGGGTATGACGCTGGAAGTGTCTTTCCCGCTGGAGGCTAAATAATGCCCGCTCTTGGCGTACGGGTGGAAAATGTAACCAAACAGCTGGGGCATACCACGGCGCTTTGTCAGGTAAGCACCGTGTTTGAGCCGGGGCTTGTGCACGGCATTGTGGGCCCCAACGGCGCGGGCAAAACCACGCTTATGCGTGTGCTTACGGGGCTATTACACCCCACGCAGGGGCGGGTGGAATATTATGACCAGGCGGGCCCTGTTTCTCCCGCGCAGGCAAAATATGCCGAGGGGTACTTCCCCCAGGAGCCCAGTTTATACCCGGACCTTAGCTGCCGGGAACATTTGGAATTTTTTAGGGATTTGTACGACTTAAACCAAGCCGATTACGAACCCCGCATGCAGGAGCTGTTTGAAGCCACCGGCATGAGCGCTTTTACGGAGCGCCCCGCCGGCAAACTTTCCGGCGGTATGTATAAAAAGCTGGGGCTTATGTGCGTGTTGTTAAACCGCCCCCGCCTGTTACTGTTGGACGAGCCCACCGTGGGGGTAGACCCCGTCAGCCGCCAGGAACTGTGGGACCTGGTGTACGGCTTTGCTGGCCAAAACACCACCGTGGTGTTAACCACCTCGTATATGGACGAGGCCCAGCGTTGTGCCAAAGTGCACGTGCTGGACGGCGGGCACTTAAAAGCCGCCGCTTCCCCGCAGGAGCTGATGCGCCGGTTTAACGTAACCCAATTTGCGGACATTTTTTTAAAACCATGAAAACAGAAAACCAGGTTATTGAGGTAGAAAATTTAACCGTAGCCTTTGGCTCTTTTAAAGCGGTGGACGGGATATCCTTTCGCGTCAAACGGGGGGAAATATTTGGCTTTTTGGGTGCCAACGGCGCGGGCAAAACCACCACCATACGCTGCATTTGCGGGTTGTTAAACCCCACTTCCGGCACGGTACTGGTGGACGGGAAAGACGTTTCTTCCCATACGGCGGTGTTAAAACCGCGCATTGGTTATATGTCCCAAAAGTTTACTTTATACCCGGATTTAACCGTGCGCGAGAACCTGCTTTTTGCCGGCAGTTTATACGGCCTTAAACGCAAAGACATTAAACCCCGCGCCGAAGAGCTGATGCACTTTATCGGCCTGAGCCAACACTTAAACGAACCTGTCAAACTACTTTCCGGCGGGGTAAAGCAGATGGTGGCTCTGGCCGCCACCCTGCTGCACAACCCGGATTTTATTTTTTTGGATGAGCCCACCGCTGGCACCTCTCCCATTACCCGGGCGGATTTTTGGCGTTTAATACGCACGCTAGCGCAAAGCGGCAAAACGGTGTTTGTTACCACGCACTATATGGACGAGGCCGAATACTGCGGGCGCATTGTGCTGATGGAGCGCGGGCGCATTATTGCCACGGGCACGCCGGAAGAATTAAAGAAGCAGTTTTTCCCTTTCCCGCCGGTGGAACTGGTTTTTACCCAGCCCCAGCAGGCAAGCGTGCGGGCGGATTTGCAGCGGCTTAACCTGGGCACGGCGGAAAATTTTTCCGGCGGGCTGCGCGTGCGGGTAACGGATATGGAGGGCTTTAAAGCCTACGCACAAACCCAGACGGGGGTATTTACTTACCGGGCCGTGCCCACCACGCTGGAAGACGTATTTTTAAAAGCCGTCAGCGGGAGGAAAGCCCAATGAAACTGTTTTTAAGAAGGGTGCGTTCCGTCGCTTCCAAAGAATACAAACACATTTTGCGCGATCCGTTTACCCTGGTGGTGGCGCTGGTGCTGCCTTTGGTGTTTGTGGGAATGTTTGGGTTTGTTATTGATTTGGACTATAAACACATGCGCCTGTACGTGCGCGATAATGACCAAACTTCCGTTTCCAGGCGGTTTTTGCAGGAGGTTTCTTCCTCCGGGTATTTTGACCAAATTCCCCTGCACAGCCCCGCTCAGGCGGACGCGGCCCTGCAAAAAAACAACACGCCCGCCGTGCTAATTATTAAACCCGGCTTTGGCCGTTATGTAAAATCGGGCGATCCTGCCTCCCCCGGCCAGTTGCAACTGCTTACCGACGGGACAGACAACGTGCAGGCCAGTATTATCCAAATTTACATGCGCGGTATTGTGGAGGCTACCACCGCCCTTTTTGCGGGGGAAGATGCCCCGGCGGCGTCCTCGCGCATACGCACCCGCTTTTTGTTTAACCCGGAGCTCAGCAGCCGCTGGTTTATTGTGCCCGCTTTAAGCACGGTAATTATCGGGCTTTTGGCCATTATGCTTACCGCACTTACCGTGGCTAAAGAGTGGGAAAACGGCTCTATGGAGCTTTTGCTCTCCACCCCGGTTCGCCCTACGGAAATTATATTGGGTAAGCTAATCCCGTATTTTTTGCTGTCTTTGTTTGATGTGCTGGTGGTGTTTGTGCTGGCGTTAACGGTGTTTCGCATTCCGTTTGAGGGGAGCTTTTTGCTGTATATGGTTGCGTGCGCCATTTATGTTACGGGGGCGCTGGCGCTGGGGCTGGTGATATCGGTAGTTACGCGCCAGCAGCAGGCGGCCATACAGTTTGCGTTTGCGGTGGGGCTCTTGCCTTCGTTTATTTTTTCGGGTTTTATTTTCCCGATTGAAAACATGCCGCTTTTCTTTCAATATTTTACGGCGCTTTTCCCGCAGCGGTGGTTTTTGCTTATCAGCCGCACTTTGTTTTTGAGCGATGCCGGCTTGGCCCCCTTGGCCCCGGCCTTTTGGGGTATTGGGCTGTTTGCGGCGGGTATGATTACGCTTGCCGTATTTAAATTTAAAACGGATGTGGAACCATGAGAATACGCCTGGTTACTTTACAAGGTTTTTTTAAAAAAGAGTTTACGCAAATCCTGCGGGACCCTAAAATGTTGTTTGCCATCTTTTTTATTCCGCTTATGCAACCCATTATGTTTGGCCTGGCCCTGACAAGCGAGGTAAAAAATGTGGAGTTGGCGGTGCTGGCTAAACCCAACAGCCGCGTGGCGCGCGATATCCGCGCACGGGCGCAGGCCTCGGGCTGGTTTAAAGTCTCTTCCGTCACCCAAACGGCAGATCCAACCCTTCTGATTGAAAGCCGCCAGGCCGAAGCCGTATTAATCGCCCCCCAGGAAGGCTTTGAAAAAGCCCTGGAGCGCGCCAACGCCCCCATCCAGCTTTTGGTAAACGCCACCAATGCCCAGCGTGCCCAGCAGGTAAACGGATACGTACAGCAAATTGTGGCGCAAGTGGCGGCCGAGCGGGGGTATGCTCTTTCCCCGGGCCTTATACAGCTGGACCAACGCATTTTGTTTAACCATAATTTGGATACCACCTCTTACATGATACCGGCTCTTATGGTGATGTCCACCTTCATTGTGCTGCTGGTGGTGTGCGGGATGGCCATTGCCAAGGAAAAGGAAACGGGCACGATGGAAAAATTAATTTCTTCCCCCTGTACGGTGGAGGAAATTATGCTGGGTAAAACCCTGCCGTATTTTGTGATAGGGCTGGTGATTGTGGGGCTTATGTTATTTGTGGGGGTGGCGTGGTTTGGAATACCGTTTAGGGGTAGTTTATGGTTGGTGGCGGTAAATGCGGGGGTATTTGCCTTGTCCGCCCTGGCGGTGGCGCTTATTATCAGCACGGTGGTGTCCACCCAGCAGCAGGCCATGATGGGCAGCATGCTGTATTTGTTGCCGGGCATTTTGCTTTCCGGGGTGTTTTTTCCGGTGGCTAATATACCGCCGCTGTTTCGGTGGATGTGCTATTTGAACCCGATGATGTATTCGGTGGTTAACTTCCGCTCGGTGATTTTAAAAGGGGGGGATACGGCTTTGTTTTGGAGCAACTGCTTTTGGCTGGCGGCTATTGGCGCGGTGTTGTGCGTGCTGGCATATAAAAACTTTAAATCCACTTTAAATTAGAGCCAAAGGGCCTAGGGAAAATTAGGTCCAAGGTCTCTTGTGGAGGGGGGGAGCGTAAAGGTATCCTATTAGTATGATAAAAAGCTATAAAACCGTTTTATTGTTTTGCGCGGGGCTGTGCTTGTGCGCAGCGCCCGCTTTACATGCCCAGGGCAAGAAAGAAGTGGCTAAAAATGTGGTGCGCAAATTAACGCCGCAGCAAGCCAGTAGCAAGCGCCTGCATGTTTTATTATTAAAAAAAGCCCAGGCCAGCCGTGCAGAACGCGCCATTAAAAAGAATATGCGCTTGCAGTCTGCCCAGCAGGCCGCCAATAACTACCATAAACTGACGGAACGGCACAGTATTATTCCCACCCCAAAAGAGCAGTTAAAGTTTAACGCTTACCGTTTAACGCCTGCTCAAACAGAAACCCTGGCTAGTAAATACGAAGATTTAATGACGCAGATTTTGCAATTTAAACAGCATTGGGATTCCCGCGTTTTTTATTTGGAACTGTATAAAAATTTTAATGCCATAGAACCGATGGAAAGAAAACAACTCCTGCGCGACGGCGGAGAACTGGCTTCCAAAGCCAAATATCAGTTGGATTTTTTGCTTAAGGACGACAAACCCCTCCAGCAAGCCTATGATTATTTAGTAACCGCCCTGGAACAGCTGGAACCGGCTTATTTTGGCATCTTTGAAAGAAAAGGACTGCCCGTTCGAGAGGACCGCCCTTTTATGCCGGAGCAGTTTTTCTTAAAAGATCCTTCCCAAGCTAAGTGGCGTGAAATGCAATGGGCGGATTATCAGCCTCTTTCCAGCGGGGCCAAAGAACTGGTAGCCCCTATTGCCAGCCAATTACCCAAAAACTTACACATTGCTTTTGTGAACGACCACACGGGGATGATTGGCTCCATTAAAAACTGGGTTTCTGCCGGCTATTTGGGGGAAGGCGCCACGGTGGAAGTGTTCTCCACGGCCGAGGATTTACTGCAAACCCAGAAAGAGTTTGACGTAATTATTACGGACTTGTTGGTCCCCGGGGGCGGTGGGCAGTATTTGGCCTATCATTTAAGAAAAAACGGCTATAACAAACCCATTTTGGCTTTGAGCGAATACCGCGAAGAAGACTGCCGCGCCACCGAACTTTTTAACGTGGGGATAGACGGCTATATTTATGCGGACGATTTTTTCCGCAACTACATTGGTTACCGCTACTTGCCCGCTTCTTTAAAAATGTATTTTGACTTAAAGTCCGCCCACCATTGGCAACATTAAGCCTTCTTTTTACTAGCGTAAAAACCGGGCCTGTTAAAGCCCGGTTTTTCTATGTCTACGTGTACGGAAATAGGCGGGTGGCTGGGCGTTTTTCCCACCGGCCTGCTGGCGTTTTGTGCCAGCGTGAGGCTAAAACTTGTGGAAAAAATGCAATAAAAAAGCCGCTTGTTAAAAGCGGCTTTTTAAAATCAAACCCAGGGGTTAGAACCCGTTGTCAGCCAAAGTTTTGCTGCCGGCAATGGCGTAGCAGAATTTGGCGCTTTCGTCGGTAGTTTTATATTTGCATTTGCGGGTCCAGTTGGTGCCGTCGCTGGTAGAGGTTTCAATCGTATATTTAGGTTGGGCAATGCGTTCGGCCTTGATGACGAAAGGAGCCGTACCGCTTACGGAAATGCAGAAGTTTTTGCCGCCGTAAGTGGACGTGCAGCTAGCGTTTTTGGGCAGTTCAATGTCCAGCTTTTTTAAGTTTTCGTTCGTGGGCCAAACGTCTCTCTGTAAATAGTAGCGTTCCGCCGCGTAGCGTACGGCACCGGAGAGCGTAAGGGCTTCCGTCGCGCGGGATTTTTCAATAGCCGTGGTGTACTGCGGCAAAGCCACCGCGGAAAGTACCCCAATAATGAGCACTACCACCAACAGCTCAATTAAGGTAAAACCTTTTCTGTTCATAATAAAAATCTCCTTGTGTAACTGGGATAAATTATACATAAATAGTATAGCAAAAAAGCCGTAAAATGCAACACGCCCTTTACGCGCGCGAAGGGTAAAAAATTGTTAATATATGGATATGTCCAAAAAGCGTGTTTCCCAAAAAAATACGGTTGTTTCCTCTTCTCACGCGGCGTCTTCGGCGGCTGGCGGCGTGTTTATGCGCAAGGCCCTGGCCTGGGGTTGCGGGTTGTTGGGGCTGTTAATTACGGCCTCCTTTTTTACCGGTACTTATGATACCGCCCAAGTAAAAGATACTTTACTTTTTAGCGGCGGTACGGCGCTGATTTTTTGCTGGGCCGCGCTGTTAGTGCAGGAAAAACGCTTTTTTATTAACCGCTCCAACTGGGTGTGGTATGCGCCGTTTTTAGGGTTTTATGGGTTTACGCTGGCCTCGGTTCTGTGGGCGCCGTACCGCACGGAATGCTGGGCGGAGTTTTTCCGCTACGCGCTGTATTTTGGACTCACGTTAATGGCGCTTGCGCAGTTTCGGTTATTTTCCGTGCGGGTGCTTAGCCGGTGCACGGTGTGGGCGGCGTGGATATCGTACGGGTACGGGTTCTTGCAAGTGGTGGACCGTTTCTTTACCGGGGCGGATTTTATGCCCTGGCGCGCTTTTTTTGGGGACCGCGTATTCTCCACCCAAGCCAACCCCAACTTTTTTGGGGATTTTATTGTATTTTCTTCCTTTATCGTACTGGCGGAATTTTTACGCACCCGCAAAAAGAACTTGCTGGTTTTGTACGCCTTGGGCGTGGTGGATTTATTCTTTACGCAAAGTAAAGGCGCCTGGGTGGCTTTTGGCGCGGCGTTTGCCGTGGGGGCCTTAGGGTACGTTAATTATTTTTCCACCCGCCTGGCGGTTTACCGCCGCCGGGTAAATATAGCCGCGGCGTGTGTGGTGGCGGGGGCTGTGTTATTGGCGGGGGTGTATGCGTTAAAACGGGTGGACTCGGTCGGCTTCCGTGTGCATACGTGGGCGTCTTCTTTTTCTATGGTGCAGGACTCCCCGGTTTTAGGCACCGGGGTAGGCAGTTTTAAAACCATTTATCCCGCTTACCGCAAGCCGCAAATTTTCTTTATCGAAAACGCCCACAATACTGAAACCCAACACGCCGAAAATGAAATTTTGGAACAATGGACCACCACCGGCAGCCTGGGCCTTATGTTGTTTTTGTGGATGTTGTTTTTTGTGTTTTTTGCCGCCCATAAACGCCTGCTTAGTTTACAGGGGGAAAACCGGGCGGAAGGCTACTGGCTGTGGGGCTACGCCTGTGCATTGGCCGGTATATTGCTGCACAGCCAGGTGGACGTAAGCCTGCATTTTGCTTCCACCGGGGTATTTTTTGCTTTGTTTTTGGGGGTGGTGGCGGCACTGGCCCGTCCGGCGGAAGGGCTTTCTTTAAATGCCCCTTGCGTGGGGGACGGCAAAGTGCCTTTGGCTCCGGCCCGTGCGGGCGCGGTTACTTGGGCCTTGCGTTTAGCGGTATGGGGGGGAACGTTGATTGTTTTTTGCCTGCTTAGCGGGCAGTTTGCTTCCGTTACGGAGGTGATGAGCTCCGCCCGCTTTGGGGACGCTTTATTGAAAGCCTGCGCCTGGGCCGTGTTTTTAGGCGCTTCTTTAGGTGTTGTGTATATTACGGTGCGTGCGGCGGGGCAGTTTACGCGCCCGCTTGCCGTGGGGGTGCTTTTGCTGGTGCCGGCGGCGGGGTATGTTAGCTTCCAGCCCTTTATGGCGGACCATTACTACGGCGTTGCCACCGGTTTTGCCAGCCGCAACCAGAAGGACGGCGCCCTGGATTACTTCCAAAAAGCCATTGACGCCAACCCCTTTAATATGGCCTACCGCCAATACCGGGGCACCATGCTGGCGGGCTCTTTGGATTTTACCAAAACGTTTAATTCCAAAAAGGGGGATACTTCCGCCCCCGCCACGGATTACGAACGCGTATTGCGGGATTTTGACGCCGTAAAAAAGGCGTCCCCCAATCATGCCCTGTTGCACCAGGCGTATGGGGAGTTTTATTATTCCGCCGCGCTGAAATATTCGGACTTGGCTTCCCGCGCGGCGGACCGCGCCCAGTACGAAAAATATAAAGCCCTGGCATTGGAAAATATGGATAAAGCCCAGGAAAGTTTTGAATATTCCCTGCTGTTGGACCCGGTGAACCAAAACACCTATGTCTTTTTAACCCAAATAGCCATTTTGCAGCGCCGCCCCCAGCAGGCCCGCGCCCGAATAGCCGCTTACCGCCAAGGCCCCAAGGAAATTACCGAAAGCCACCTGCTGCAAAAAATGCGCACCAACCCGCGTATGGACGCGCTGGAAAAACAGGTGGACGCAGCCTTTGGCAAAAAATAATCCGTTCCTTCTGCGTATGAAAAAAAGCGTTCTTAAGTTTAAGAACGCTTTTTATATAAAAAGGCTGGCCCGGTATAAAAAGGGCCGGCGGAAAGTGAAGAAGGCAATAAAAAAAGCCGAGACGGGGGATCGAACCCCGGACCTACCGCTTACGAAGCGGTTGCTCTACCAGCTGAGCTATCTCGGCAACACAACTGCAATAAATTACGTATAAATATTTTACAAAAAACGGAAAAGTTTTGCACGTAAAAGCTTTCTGGGCCTTTTGGCCCAGGTGTTTGTAGGGCCAAAGGCCCTAGCTGCTCTGCTCCAAAAACGATATCTTATAAATATGAAGAAACAAAATATCTGTGTAGCCATGATTTTTGCGGCCGCCTGCTTAGTAACGGGTCAGGCCGCTTTCGCCCAGAAAAATTTGGGCCAGGCTGTTCGCCGTCTAGCCAATTCCCAGACGGAAAGAGCTGCCTTATCCGATATGTTTAAAGCCTCTTCCCGCATAAGAAAATCCATACAAGACGCCGCTGCCCTGGGTGTACAACCCAGCGCATGGACTGCTTCTAAAAACATTGATTTTGAAAAGTATTCTTCCAAAGCGGCGGCTTTTTCTGCCTTGTCTGAAAAAGACACTAAGTTAATTTCTTCCGCGGTGGACAGAGCGCGTGACACCGCTTTGCTTTCTTATACCGTGGACACCCGTGTATTTTTAACGGACGGTTTCCGCGCCCACTTTTCTTCCAACGAAGGCAATCCGGTGGTATTTTTAAACATCAGCCGTGCGTCTTCCGTAGGCGTGTTGGAACTGTTTGATAAACTGGGCAAAGATATGATTAACCGCCGCATGTATATCCAAACCGAAGAAGGCGGCCTGGTTGCTTTGTTTGAAAATTATGAGCCGGAATTAAACACCCACATGGAACAAATCATGCGCGGTTTTGCTGCCAGCGGCAAATATAATTTTGTGCAGGCTGTAAACTTGAAAACCAAACAAATGTATATGTTCTCCTCCAAGGGTAACACCTCTTACCACGCCATGAGCGACAAAGACTTTCAGGAGCTTTCCCGCCTGTTGGGCAGAGACACCCAACCCGGCAGATTTTTCCGCCCGTTAACCCCGGCGGCCAAAACCAATGCCATCCGCTTTATGCAGCACCATGTTTTAGCTAATGACCCGTCCGCCGCTATGGTAGTGATAGCGGAACGCGATATCCAAAAATTGGCGGCCCAATTCCCCGTGCGCCAAGCGGTGTTGGTAAAAATCACCACGCCGTTTGCCACCCAGGAACTGACCAACGCCATTTGGAACCGCTTTGGCGGTGAAAACCTGAGCTGGGAACAGGAAGTATTCTTTGAAAATGGAGACTTTGGCGATGATATCCTGCTGCAAACCGCCGTGCCGGAACTGCGCCAAATCTTAAAATACGATTACCGCATGATTGTACATTCTGCCCGCTAATAAACGGTA
>CALUXL010000072.1 GCA_944324735.1 uncultured Elusimicrobiales bacterium | reverse complement strand
GCTATGACGAGAAACCGGTTCTTTCCAACCTGAACCTGCGTATAGAGCAGGATGACCGCATTGCCCTGTTAGGGGCCAACGGGAACGGTAAATCCACCTTGGCAAAAGTGCTGTCCCACCGGTTGTTACTGATGAGCGGGCGCATGACTACCGCCAAAAAAATGAAGATTGCCTATTTTTCCCAACACCAAACGGAAGAATTGGACGTGGACAAAACCCCCTTTGAGCAACTGGCCGAAGTAATGCCCGGCGCCAGCGAAACGCAAATCCGCGCGCAGCTGGGGGCATTTGGTTTCAATAAAGCCAAGTCCGATACGGAAATTGGCAAACTGTCCGGGGGGCAGAAATCCCGCCTACTTTTGGCGCTTATCACCAAGGACGCCCCACACCTGCTTATTTTGGACGAACCCACCAACCACCTGGATATTCAGTCCCGCCAGGCGCTGTTGGAAGCGCTGAACGAGTACGAAGGCGCCGTGGTGCTTATCACGCACGATTTGCACGTTATAGAATTGGCGTGCGATACGCTTTGGATTGTGCGCGGCGGCACCTGCCAGAACTTTACCGGTGATTTGGAAGACTACAAAAACCAGCTGCTTAACGGCAGCAAAGGGGCCAACGGCGCCAGCGATAAAATATCCGGCAAGGAACGCCAACGTAAAGACGCGGCCAAACGCCGTGCGGAAGCGGCCCCGCTTAAAAAACAAATACGGGAGCTGGACAAAGTGATTGAAAAACTGTCCGCCCGCAAAGCCCAGCTGGAACAACAGTTAGTGGCACAATACTCGGCCGACAGCAGCATCGAACTTGCCCTGCTGACGGACGAACTAAACAAGCGTGAAGAAGAATGGCTTTCTTTAAACGAACAATGCCAAGCCCTTTTGCACGCCGATTAATCAAAACAGAAGGAATATTTATATTATGAAAGACTTTTCTATCCTGCCCGAGTTTTTGCAAAAAGCATTGCACCGCTTGGGCATCACTACGCCTACGCCCATCCAGGCGCAGGCCATTGAACCCGCCCTGCAAGGGCGCGACGTGCTGGGCACCGCCCAAACCGGTACCGGCAAAACGTTTGCGTTTTTACTGCCCATTTTAACCCGTATGGAAAAAGAAGAAGGTGGCAGCGCATTGGTGCTTTCCCCCACGCGTGAACTGGCCCAGCAAACCTATGAAGCCCTGCGTGATTTGGTGGAAAAAGACCCGCGCTTTACGGCCGTATTGGTAATTGGCGGGGACAATATAGACCGCCAAATCACCAAACTGGCCAAACGCCCGCGCTTTATTATCGCCACCCCCGGCCGCGTGATTGACCATATGAAGCGCAAAACCATTGATTTGAGCGACGTGCGCTATTTTGTGCTGGACGAGACCGACCGCATGCTGGATATGGGATTTCGGGACGATATACAAACCATCGCCTATATCCTGCCCGAAGAAGGCAAACAAACCCTGCTCTTTTCCGCCACAATGCCCAAAGAGATTACCTCTCTGGCGGCCCAGTATCTAAAGGACCCGGTGCGCGTGCAGATAGGCTCCGTTACGTCCACGGTGGATTTGGTAAGCCAGGAAATTATTTGCCTGGGCGTGCGGGAAAAACTGCCCCAGCTTATTCACGAATTAAAAACCCGCAAAGGCTCCATTTTGGTTTTTGTGCGCACCAAACACGGTGCGGACCGCTTGGCCAAACAGCTTAAAATGTACGGTATCAAAGCCAATGCCCTGCATGGGGATTTGCGCCAAAACCGCCGCCAGCAGGTGATGGACTCTTTCCGCGACGGGATGCTTCCCGTTTTGGTGGCTACGGACGTGGCCGCCCGCGGTATTGACGTACCCCACATCGGCCACGTAATTAATTACGATTTGCCCCAATGCCCGGAAGATTACATCCACCGCATTGGCCGCACGGGGCGTGCGGGTTCGGTGGGGTGTGCGGTTTCCTTTATAGCGGGTGATGAAGACAAATGGCGTGAAATTAGCGAAGTGGCCCAATTTTCTACCCCCGTTAAACTGGTGGAAAAAACCATAGACCCGCTGCCCACCCCTAAATTTATAGCGCAGGAAGAAGGCCGCGGCCGCAGCCGCGGGCGCACCTTGGGCGGCCACCGCCGGCAAGAAGAACGGGAAGAAAACCCCCCCGCCCGGCAGGAGAATTACAAACCGCGTGTTATTTTGGCGACTGACACTTTGGTAGTGTCTTCGGCCAAAAAGCAAACCCCACGCAAGCCCCGCCGCCCGGCCCGCCCGCAGCCTGCGCAGAGTCCCAAACAGGAGCAGAGCCATTTTGGCGGCCATCATATTACGCGGGTGGGGGCTTCTAAACGGGCCCTTAAAAAACAGCGCGATATGGCGGCCCGGCAAAACAAAAAAGAAGTCTCCAAAAAGGGCCTAAAAAGTTTGGTAAAGAAGGCCTTTTCCAAACTGTTTGGACGCAAGACAAAGAAGTAATTTACCCCATAAAAACCCCCGCTTTTAAGCGGGGGTTTTGTTTATAATCTTTGGTATTTCCAAGGATATCTTTAAGCAAATAATGTTGCCTGCGTCTTTTAAACAGGGGTTGTATTGTTTTTTTTTGATAAATTTGATTAGGAGTCAATTTTATCAAAAATGGAGTCTAAAGATGAAAAAGCCTATGTTGGGGCGGTTAGACGGCTTTACACTTATTGAACTTTTAGTCGTAGTGCTGATTATTGGCATTTTGGCTTCTGTGGCGTTGCCGCAATATGAGCGGGCCGTATTAAAAAGCCGCTATGGGGCGATGATTCCGTTGGTTAAATCTTTAACGGAACCTCAGGAAAGTTCTTTTTTAGCTAACGGCCAATATGCTACTGATTTAAGTGATTTAGATATAGCAATTCCTGCTTCTTTAACGCCTATAACAGGGGGCGGGTTTTCTTTTGGGGGTACTGTGTATGCTACCGCGGATGGCAGAATTCGTGTGGGGCTAGCCATGAATAATACCACCCCGGTGGGGATGCAGTTTGTTTTTGCTAATGAAATGTTTGGGTATCGTATTATATTTCAAAATACCAATTCTTATTTACCTTCCGGCACGCAAAAGGGAAGCCCATATTGTATAGAAACCTATATGGGGGTGTATAAGAAATACTGCCCGTGGGTGTCCGGCTCGCAAGAAAATGTAGGAACTTTTTGGTTGGGGTATTGGTACCCTATTAATTAAATAAATAAAAATAAAAAACCCCGCTTAAAAGCGGGGTTTTTTATTGGGCGGAAAAAGGTTTAGTTTACTACATATTCGCCATTTTTCATGGTGCAGCCGCCGCTGGAAGTTTCCAAACACATGGATTCACACAGCCAGAGGGTGTTTTCATCGGCCGAGCAGGTAATTTGACTGCCTAAACCGTTTAAATCCGGGTAATAGGCGTGGAAGGCGTAAGTATTTTTACCGGTGGTTTTTTTGGCGGTTATTTTGTCTGCAGCCATGGAGTAGCTGTACCGGCCAAAAGAAAAATTGGGAGAGTCTTTGGCACTGGCGTCAAAAAAGTCCACATCTAGTTGATTAAGCGTATTGGGGGCCGTGCGGGAAGGGCTTGCCGCTTTGGCACGCAAAGCCGAATCCTGCAAGGTTTTTACGTTGGAAAGCGCTTCCATTGCTTCCGCCCGTATTACCGAGCGTTTATACTGCGGCAATGCTACGGAAACCAAAATACCGATAATCAGCACAACGGCTAACATTTCAATTAAGGTAAACCCTTGTTGGTTTTTCATAAAAATCTCCTTGATAAATCTTTGTATAGTATATCGGTTTTTTGGGGAATATTCAATAACCCGCCGGGTTCGGCTTAGCTTGAAAGAAGGCTAAAAAAGAGTATAATTATCTATATATCTTTATAATAAGGGGATTTTATGAAAAAAGGTTTTACATTGGCCGAGCTGATGGCCGTAGTGGTAATTATTGCTATTATTGCTTCCATTGGTTTGGGCGGCTATAAACGCACGGTGGAACGCGCCAAATTGGCCGAAGGGCTGAATATGGGCCATCAAATTGCGCAGGCTTTGGCACGTGCCGATTATGAACGCCATGGGCAGTGCGGCAGCTTTGATACGCCTTGGACGCAGCTGGATATTGATACCAATAGTTCTTCCGGGAGTTCCCAAATGGGTACCAGCTCCATTAATTTGGAAGGCCGCTTTACCATTAGCCGCAGCGGAAGTTCGATTGTGGTGAAACGTATTGGGGGGGAAAATTATCAAATTAATATTCCCATAGACTGCGGCGTAGGTAATGCCATCGTTAAGGATTCCTGCACCGGCAATACGGATTTTTGCATTAGCGCCGGGTATTCCAACTGTTCCGGCTCTTCCTGTATGAAACCGTAACAAACGTTTTTTAAGTTAGCCGGCCCAAAAGGCCGGCTTTTTTATGGCCGGCGGAATTTATAATCCCCGGCATTTAGGCCGTAAAGCGCAAAAAATTTTTGCCGCTGTTGGCGTTGATAGATAAAAAAGCCTGTTGTTTATTTTGCCTGGGTGGTGGATAGGGGAGCTTGGAATAAAAAATAAAACGCGGCTTTAAGGCCGCGTTTAATAAAGTTTAAAAGGGTTTCGGCTGTTTTAGACAGGAGGAAGAAAATTCTTCTCACCTGTCCGCCGGGGTTATCTAACCGGCTTCAAACTGCTTACTTTTTGTAATCCAAACTTGGGTTTGGATTAGTTGTGGTGGGACATCATGTAGTTGGAGCCGCTTACGTTTTCGCCTACTTTTACCAAGGCTTTGGCTACAGCTTCCAGGATGTTATTCATTCTTTTCATTTTTATTTCTCCTATTTTCCTTTTTAAAAAATCTGTCTGCGTCTTTTCAGGCACAGGAGAATTTTCTCACATGAAAATTATATCAAATTTTACATACGTTTGTAAAAAAGGGGAATATATAATAATAAAATAAAAATAAAAAAGCAAGTATTTTTTCTGTATCCTTATTTTAATTTATATATAATATAAGTATGAAAACAATAAAAACGGATTGTTTAGTTATAGGCGCCGGGGTAGCCGGCTGCGTGTATGCGCACCAGGCCGCCAAAAAAGGTCTGCATACCATTATGTTATGCTGCGGCCCTTTGTCTGATGCCAATAGTGATTTAGCCCAAGGCGGCATTGTGTACGAGCCTAACTTGGTTATGCAGGATTTATTGGAAGACGTGCAAATGGCTACCGCTCATTTATGCAATGATGATGCTGTCCGCACCCTTTCCGCCGCCGGTTGCCAAGCCGTTAAAGAGATTTTTTTAAAAGACGCCCCCGCCAATTTTGACCGCGACGATCAAGGCAACCTTCGCTTTACGCGTGAGGGCGCCCACCGTAAAAACCGCATTATTTATTCCAAAGACACCACCGGCCACGCCCTGCTTAGTGCCATTCAAAAAGCGGTAACGGCCAACCCGATGGTTACGGTAAAGGAGTATACCTCCGCCATTGATTTGTTAACTTTGTCCCACTCTTCCACCAATATTTTGGACCGCTACCACCCGCTTACCGTATTTGGCGCTTATGTGCTGGATAACCGCAGCGGGGAGGTGTACGCCATCGTAGCCAAAAAGACCATTTTGGCCACGGGCGGCGTGGGGCAGGTGTACCGTCATACCACCAATTCCGACCATGCCTACGGCCACGGCGTGGCCATGGCCTACCGCGTGGGTGCGCGTGTGATGAATATGGAATTTGTGCAATTCCACCCCACCGTGTTTGCCAAAGGCAAAAACTTTTTAATTTCCGAGGCTCTGCGCGGGGAAGGCGCTATCTTGCGCAATGTAAACGGGGAAGCTTTTATGCCCCGCTATCATGAACTGAAAGACTTGGCCCCGCGTGATATTGTGGCCCGCGCTATTGAAGAGGAACGACTGAAAACCTCGCACGATTGCGTGTATTTGGATATTTCCCACGAACCGGCCGAATTTACCAAAAACCGTTTCCCGGCTATTTATAAAAAATGTTTGGAATCGGGTGTGGACTTAACCAAAGAACCCATCCCCGTGGTTCCCGCCGCGCATTATTTTTGCGGGGGGGTATATGCCACGCCGCAGGGCCGCACCAATATTTTAAACTTAAACGCCATTGGTGAAACGGCCTGCACGGGTTACCACGGTGCCAACCGTTTGGCCAGCACTTCTTTATTAGAGGCGGTGGGTATGGGCTATTTATGCGCCGAAGAGGACGCCAAAGACATCGCCAGCCAAACTTTCTGCCTGCCGCAGCCTAAGGAGTGGGTCGTCCCGCAGGAAACGCCGGACATCAACCTGGTAAAGCAGGACTTGTCCACCCTAAAAAGCACCATGTGGAACTACGTGGGCTTAATGCGCAGCCGCACCCATTTAAGCCGTGCGGAAAAAATCCTGCGCCACTTGCATAATGAAATTGACTCCTTTTATAAAGGCAATTCTTTGTGCCAGGAACTGCTGGACCTGCGCAACGGCGTGCAGACGGCGCTGCTGATTACGTATGCCGCTTTAAAGAACCCGCAGTCCATCGGCTGCCATTACGTAACGGACAAATAAAACGCTGCGTTTTGTATGAATCCCCCGCTTAAAACGGGGGATTTTTTAAGGGTTTTTTTAGAGCATTTTTACCGTCTTAAAATTTGCTATCATATATCCATGCAAAGCAAGCAAACCGTTTTAGTTGTATGCACAAACCGCAAAGCGTTTCATGAATTTTTTATTGAGGAAACGTTTGAAGCCGGGCTGGAGCTATTGGGGGCGGAGGTAAAGTCCATCCGCCAGAAAGAGCTAAGCCTGGAGGGGGCTTTTGTGCGGGTGGAAAACGGCCAGGCGTATGTGTACAATATGCACGTAAAGCCGTATAAATTTAACTCGCTGACCGAGCCGGACCCTACCCGCCCCCGCCGTTTGCTGCTTAATAAAAAAGAAATACGCAAGCTGGCTGCCAAGGCGGAAGTAAAAGGTTACGCCCTGGTGCCGCTGGAGGTGTATTTTAAAAACGGTTGGGCAAAAGTAAAGTTGGCCTTGGCGAAAGGGAAACATTTGTTTGATAAGCGCGAATCCATTAAAAAGCGGGATTTAAACCGCGAGATGGAACAAAGTTTTAAAAATAAAATTCGTTTTTAGCTCGCGCGCGTGCCGGTTTTTGGGGGTAGTTTACGAGAGAATAAAAAAACTGGCAAGAATTTAAAAAATTTTCTATAATATATCTTGTGATGGGCGGGTGGCGGAATGGCAGACGCGCACGGCTCAGGACCGTGTGGACGAAAGTCCTTAAGGGTTCAACTCCCTTTCCGCCCATTTTTCTTTTTTGGTTTTAAGCACATGAAAAAGTATGATTACTATCGGCCGTCATCTTTTGTTAGAAAAAGAACTCCCCGGCGGCGCGGTAAGGGCTTAAAACTTTTTTTTATCCTTTTGTTTTCCCTTTTTATTTTGACGGCAGTTTGCATAGGCTTAAGCAAAGGCTATAAAGCGTATGCCTCGTCTGACCTGTCCAACTGGCAACCCAAAACGCTGGAAGTACGCGGGGTGGAAGGCGAGTTATATAAAGAACTGCAAACCTTGGGTCAAAGCAAATTAAATAAACCTTTTACGCTTAAACAGGCGGCTGCGCTTAAAGAACAGCTGGTAAAAAAATATCCCATGCTGCGCGAGATAGACGTAAGCCGCGGTTTGTTTTCGGGCGCGTTAAAAATAAAAGTGCAGCGGCGCACCCCGGTGGCAAAGTTTGTTTTGCCCGGCGGCGCCGTGCGTTATATTGATAGCGACAGCACGGTTTATACCGACGACTCGGCCGTTTTTGAAAAACCCGTCCCCTTTGTGGAGTTGGAAGGCACCGTGCCGGAAAAACTTTCCGGCGAGTTTGTGGAACTGGTGCAAAATACTTTGCGTCTGGAGAAGGAACTTTCCTTTGCGTTTTTGCGTTTTAATTTAACCAAGAACGAAGTCTCCATGCATATGCCGGACGGAACCATTATTGAATTTGGCCAGGCCCGCCAGTTGAAAGACAAATCCCGCCGGGCGGCGCAGATTATCGATTGGTGCCGCCGCAACGAAAAAGGCCCGCAGAAGATGGACTTTCGCTTTTTTGAAAACGGACAAGTTTTTTTAACACAGATTGACTAATAAGTTTTATAATGGATTTAGGGGTTGTTTTATGGCAAAAACAAATATCATTGCAGGTTTAGATATGGGCAGCGGCAAAATAACGTGTATTGCCGCCGCACAAGATTATGAAACCGGCACCTTGCAGGTATTGGCCGGGCGCAGTATTCCCTGTAAAGGGCTGCGCGGCGGCGTGGTGCTGGATATACGCGAAACTTCCGCCGCGGTGCAGCATGTGCTGGGCAGTATTGAGCGCGAATTAAACCAAGACGTATCTACCCTTATTGTGGGCGTGCGCGGTTCTCATTTGGAATCGTTTTCCAACCACGGCACATATAACATTTCCCGTTTGGATAAAGAAATTACCCAGGCCGATATGGCCCTGGCTATTGAAAATGCCAAAGCCATGCCCATTAAAAACGATAACGAAATTATCAACGTTATCCCTCAAGGTTTTGCCATAGACAAACAAAAAGGCATTTCCAACCCGGAAGGGATGGAAGGCTCTTTGCTGGAAGTGGACGTACATATTACCACAGGTTCTTCCACCCATTTAAACAATTTAGCCAAATCCATACAGCGCCACGGGTTCCGTATCGATAACATCGTTTACGGGTTGGTGCCGCTGGGGGATGCGGTGCTTACG
>CALUXL010000071.1 GCA_944324735.1 uncultured Elusimicrobiales bacterium | reverse complement strand
AATTTCTTCTTTTAAAAACGCGTCCACTGCCACTTCGTCCGCCGGGCTTAACGCCGCGGGATACGTGCCGCCCAAGCGGTAAGCCTCAAACGCCAAAGCCAGGGAGGGGAAACGTTCAAAATCCGGTTCCATAAATTCCAGCTTGGCCACTTCAAACAGGTTTAATTTTTGGGCCGGGTTGGGTTTGCGTTCCGGGTAAGTGATGGCGTATTGTATGGGCAGGCGCATATCCGGCGCACCCATTTGCGCCAGGATGGACCCGTCCATATATTCCACCGCCGAGTGTATGATAGACTGCGGATGAATGACAATTTGCACCTTTTCTTCCGGCAGGTTAAAAAGGTTCATAATTTCAATGGCTTCAAAGCCTTTGTTCATTAAGGTAGCGGAGTCTATCGTAATTTTTTTGCCCATCTTCCACCGCGGGTGCTGCAAGGCTTCCTGCGGGGTAACGGTGGACAGGGCCGCTTTGCGTTTGGCAAAAGGCCCGCCGGAGGCGGTTAAAAAGATGCGGGATATGCGGTCCGCCATTTTGTTATAGGTGGTTTCATCCGCATCGGTTAAACATTGAAAAATGGCCGAAGGTTCGCTGTCTACGGGTATGATGGCCGCTTCCCAGCGTTGGCACTCTTCCATAATGGTTTTGCCGGCCATTACCATGGGCTCTTTATTGGCCAGTGCAATGGTTTTGCCCGCTTTAATGGCGCTTACCAGGGGCATAAAACCCACCGCGCCCACCAGGCCGTTAATAATTAAATCGGCCGACGGTAAAGAAGCCAAAAAAGTAAAACTTTCCATTTCCGGCGGCAAGAGGCGGGTGCCTTTGGGCATTTGGTCTTTGGCCTTTTCGTAGGCCTCCGGGTTCATCAAAGCGGCAAAACGGGGTTTAAAAGAGTGAACTTGCTTTAAAAATAAATCCACATTGTTATTAGCCGTCAGCCCGATTACCCGGTACCCTTCACCCAGCCCGGCAATGCTGGAAAGTGACGACGTGCCGATAGACCCCGTGGAACCTAAAATAACAATGTTTTTCATAACGTGTACAACACCGTATAATAGAATACGGGGGCTAAAAGAAGGTAAGAATCAAACCGGTCCAAAAAACCGCCGTGGCCGGGGAGCAGGTTGGAAGAGTCCTTTACGCCCATGGAGCGTTTGAGTACGGATTCTGCCAAGTCAGACACTTGCCCGATAACCGCTACCAATAACCCCATTAAAGCCGCGCTTTGCACGCTAAACAGCGTGGGCAGCAGCAGTTTCTGCATAACAATCGCCGCGCCTACGGCCAATACAGTACCGCCGACGGAGCCTTCCCACGTTTTTTTAGGGCTTACTTCCTGGTTTAATTTATGGCGGCCCAAAAAGCGGCCGGTAAAATAGGCGCCCGTATCGCTTACCCATACGGTAATGAACATAAAGAAAGTTAAATATTCGCCGTAGTGGGCAATTTCGCGTATATTAATTAAATGGGCTAAAGACCACGGTATTAAAAACACGCCCGTAAAAGTATTGCATACCCGTTCCCAAGAGCGGTGCGGGGTTAAAATTTCCACAAATAAAATGCCAAAGATAATAATGCTCATGGCCAGCGGATAGAGGTTATCGGGCATATCTAACCCTTCCAGGTGGGTGCGCCCCAATACGGCGGCCACCGCCATCAGCAAGCCGAAAAACAACAGGCTGAAACGATGCACCGGCTGCTTGCCGGCAGTAAGCGCAAGCCCGTATTCATACAGGCACAGCGCGATGATACAGCCCACCAGGGCCATATAGAAAAAACCGCCGTAATGAATGGCGGGAAGTATAACGCCTAAGCCGATAACGGCGGTGATCACTCTGGGTAATAGCATATATTTATTTTAGCATAATTCCCGCAGGGGCGCAGAGGGGAATATGCGGCGTTTACACCCGTTTTTCAAAAGCGGTGCGTTTGCCGTGTTTGCGCACAAAAATGGTGCCGCAGGGGGTAAAGCCGGTTTTGTGCAGTAAATTGCGGGTGGGGGTGTTTTGTTCGTGCGTGTCAGCCCGGAGGGAAAGCGCCCCTTTTTTGCGGGCTTCCTCCTCGCTGTAGGCCAGCACGGCGCACGCCAGGCCCTGGCGGCGCATGGCGGGCAAAATGGCCAGGCGGTGAATAACGCCGTATGGGCCGGGGCAAAGCCAGGCCCCGTCGTAAATGGCGGTGTAAAAGGGGTCTTCGCAAAAGCAGAGGGCAAAGTAACCGGCGGGTTGGTGGTTTACTTCTATAATATAGGCGGCGTGTTCGGCCAGGTCTTTTTGTAAATCGGCCAAGGCGGGGTAGCCGTCCTGCCATTGGTTAATGCCTTTTTGGCGGAACTCTTCCTGCACTTGGCGGATAATGTGTAAAGCGTGGGGGATATCTTCAGGCGTGCAGGGGCGTATGAACATTTAGCTCCTCCGTTTGGTTTCTTCGGGAGCCAAAGCCAGTTTGGCGTTTTTGGCTACCCAAAGGGCCGTGTGGCTATTTTCAAAAAGGTAGCATATTTCATCGGCGCAGGCCAGGGCTTTTTTGGTTAGGGTGGGGCTGTTTGCACCCAGTGTGCGCAAAGCTTTGTTGACGGCTTTATATACGCCGGGCCGTTCATCTGCCGCGCCGTTTTTTATAAGAGGCAGCATTTTTTGCAACTCTGTTACCGGGGTTTTGGCCCGCGGGGCCGCCAGGGAACAAAGAAGCATAAACCCCGCCCGGCGGGTAAGTTCCCGCTCTTGCTTTATCCAGCGCTCGGCCAGTTTTAAAGGGTTTTTGGCTTTGGGGAAAAGTTCCGCCGCGCACAAATCACAAACGTCTTGGGTTTGTATGTCCTCTACCCAGGAGGTAAGAAGGGCTTGGGGCATGTTGGGCGCGTCCGCCAGTAAGGCTGCCATTAGCCGTGCACCGCGGCGGCCCGTTTGCCAAAGGGCGAGGGCCAGTTCCTGGTCCGGCCGGGGAAGCGCTTTGGAAAGGCCCCGAATAGTACCCAAGGTGGCCCCGTCCTCCAATGCGCCCGAGCGGGAAGCCTGGCG
>CALUXL010000070.1 GCA_944324735.1 uncultured Elusimicrobiales bacterium | reverse complement strand
GGGGTCTTCAGTAATAAGATGGGCTCTCAAAGCAAGACCTACGATACGCTTGATACGGATCGTGCTGACGGTTGTATCCGCGACATCGAGCATGCGTACAGCAAAGATGTTGGTCTTTTTGTTCTTTAATGATACGTCGCCCACCGAGACCTTCACTCTTACCCTACCCGTCGATCCTCCGATCTCTGGAAATTCTCCGGACCGGCGAAGCTACTGTTTGGCCTAGGGATAAGGCTTTAGCAAATATTATAAAGCGCCATACCCTTTTGTAAAAAGTAAATTCTGCCAAAGCACCAAGAAAACAGCCTTATAATACAAACCGCCCGCCCCATCAAAAAAGCACAGGGCGGGCGGATTTAAAGCTAAAAGAACTATTCTTCCGTCGGTTCCGTATCGGGCGCTTCGGCCGGTTCTATATGTAAAGAGGCCAGCAGCATATCCACCAGGCGGATATCGCTGGGATATTGCACCAGCTCACGCGCTTTGGTTAAAGACACCCAACGAATAGAAATAATTTCAGAAGCGTCATGCTTACCAATACGGCCCAGTTTTTTCATTAAATACCACTGAACCATTTTTTTAACATAATTGCCCTGAAACGTAAACGCGTATTTTACCCGAATCATCGGCCGGACGATAACCGCCTTATAGCCGGTTTCTTCCAGCACTTCGCGCAGCGCGGCTTGACGGGGCGTTTCGTTGGCTTCAATATGACCTTTGGGGAAAGTCCAAATCTTTTTCCCCTTCATATTTTTTACTTGCACCAACAATACTTTACGCCCGTCTAAAATTACACCGCCGCACGAAAATTCGGATACAATCATAAACCTTTCTCAAAGTTATAAGCCACGTTTAAAGCTACTTCTTCTTTCAAAATAGGCGCATACAGCTGAAGTCCAATCGGCAGGCCTTGTTCGTCCTTGCCGCACGGCACGCTAATACCGCCCAACCCGCCAATGTTGCCCTGGCAGGTATACAAATCCGCCAGGTACAGGGCCAGGGGGTTTTCCTCTTTGGCGCCCAATTTAAACGCCGTGGTGGGAGAGGTGGGCGTTAAAATAACGTCCACTTTTTCAAAGGCTTTTTTAAAGTCTTGGCGGATTAATTCGCGCACTTTCATGGCTTTTAAAAAGCATTCTTCGTAACGTTCGGAAGTAAGCGCATAGGTACCAATGATAATACGTTTTTTAACTTCCAGCCCAAACGGCGCGCGGGAAAGTTCGTAATAATCATTTAAACCTTTGGCGTCTTTAGAGGCGTAGCCGTAGCGGATACCGTCATAGCGCCCCAGGTTGGAAGAGGCTTCCGCACTGGTAATGATGTAATAGCACGGGGCCGCGTATTTGGCATACGGCACTTCAATATCCACCAGCTGGGCGCCTTTTTCCTGCAGGCGTTTGGCGGCGGCTTCTATTTTTTCTTTAATAGAAGGAGTTAACCCGTCTAAAAACCCTTTGGGCATACCAATACGCACACCTTTTAAACCGTCCGTAAACAGTTTTTCATATTCCGGCACGGGGGCTTCCAGAGAAGTGGAGTCATTTACGTCTTTGCCGCTTAAAACTTCCAGCACTTTGGCGCAGTCCGCCACCGTGTGGGTAAGCACACCCACCTGGTCCGCGCTGGAGGCAAAAGCAATCACCCCATAGCGGGAAATACGCCCATAACCGGGCTTCATACCCACTACACCGCAAAAGCCGGCCGGCTGACGCACCGAGCCACCTGTATCCGTACCCAAAGCCACCGGCACCATGCCACTGGCTACGGCCGCCGCGCTGCCGCCGGAGCTTCCGCCCGGCACGCGTTCCAAATCCACCGGGTTGTGCACCGGCCCGTAAACGGAAGTTTGGTTGCTGCTGCCCATGGCAAATTCGTCCATATTAGCGCGGCCGATAATCACCGCGTCCGCCGCCAGCAGTTTTTCCACCACGGTGGCGTTATAAGGGGCTACGTAATTTTCCAACATTTTGGAGCAGCAGGTAGCCTTATGGCCTTTGTATAAAATATTGTCTTTAATAGCCACGGGCACACCGGCCAACGCGCCCAGTTTTTCACCGCGGGCTTTTTTGGCATCTACGGCTTGGGCTTGTTTTAGGGCGTCTTCTTCCCATACTTCCACAAGGGCGTTTATTTTGGGGTTTAATTCTTTAATTTTATCCAGGCTGGCGCGGGTGATGGCTTCGGCCGTGCGCTTGCCGGAAGAAATATCGTTTAAAATTTCGGAAATCGTCATCATAATTAAAGCACCTTTTTTACTTTGGCACTGTCGTCTTGTTCGTCATTAAAAGCAGAAATGAGCGTGCGGCAGAGGGCCGGGTCCTGCTTGGGTTCATCGTGGCGCATATGCGCGCTGAGGGCGGTTTCGGTCAGTTCCACGCCGTCTGTATTTACGGCTTGCAGCTCCGCCACCCATTTAAACAGGGCTTCCAGCTGTTCTTTATAAATATCGGCTTCCTGGCCGGTTACCTGCATTTTGGCCAATTTGCCGGAAAGTTCAACGTCTTTTTTGGTTATTTCCATAGTTTTGTGCACTCCTAGAAAGTATATTTTATATAATAATGGGGCCGCTTGGCTAGGTACGCGCGCGCAAAGCCGCACCCCGGCGGCAAGGGGGATTTATGGGCCAAGAACAACATTCTTCCTGCCCGCATGCCGGCAGTGCCGCCCAACCGGAAAATTGCCCGGCCGCGGCGGACAATAAAAACAACATTAACACTCATTTTACGCTGGCGTTGGTGGCGGTTATTTTTTCCTGCGCAAGCGGGTTTTTTTCCATTGCCATTGCTTTGGCCGCGCTGATACTTTCTTTACGCGCGCAAGATTTGTTAAAAAACAACCTGCCTAAAGAAGCCGCCCAAATGGCTTATTGGTCCGCCTTTTTTAGCTGGCTAACCATTATCCTGGCCCTATTGCCCCTTTTGGCGCTTATCTTTTTTGGCGGGGCTATACTGGCTGCATTGGGCGCCATTATGGCGGCCGCTTAAGAAATTAAAACCCTATAAAATAAAAACTCCCCTCGCAAAAGGGGAGTTTTTATTTGCTTTTAATACAAATTACAGTATTTCCAGCGGGGCAAACTTTAACATAAACGTGCGGCGCACACCGTTGCCAAAAAGCACGGTAATTTTGGCGCTCTCGCCGGAGCCGGCAATCTGCACAATTTTGCCCTGCCCAAATACGCCGTGTTTTACAAGCCCCCCCACGGCCACGCCGTCGGCATTTTTTTCGGGCGGTTTTTGCTGGGTGGGAGGCTCAAACGCCGGGCGCGAAGAGGCCTGCGGCCGGGAATACAAAGACCCCAAGCCCGAAGAGCCGCGGTAAGAAGACGTATAATCCAAATCGTCATTATCTTCTATTTCATAGCCGTGGCTGTCATACTTCTTTTGGAAGCGGCTGGCGGAAGCGTACCCTTCAAAAGAGTCTCTCCCCCCGCCAAAATTATTTTTACCTTTCCAATAGCCATTGCCATAATGCCCGCCGTTATACCCGCCGGAAGCCGTACCGCCGTACAGGCCGTATTTACTTTTAAAATCCGTAAAGCGGGTTTGGCGTGCTTCGTGCTCTTCGCGTTCGCTTTCGTCCAGCAAGCCGCATTCATACAAAAAGCGGGAAGGCACATTGGTATAAGTTTGGCCAAATTTGCGGCGGCTTTGCGCGTAACACATGTACAGCTTTTCACGCGCGCGCGTCATGGCCACGTAACACAGGCGGCGTTCTTCTTCCAGCTCGTCCTCGTCATCTTTGGCAATGGGAAAGAGCCCTTCTTCCATCCCGGTTACAAACACATTGTTAAATTCCAACCCTTTGGCCAGGTGCACCGTCATCAAGGTAACGGCGCCGCCTTCCCCGGCGGCGGAATCGTCCTCGCCGGATAAGAGGGAAATTTCTTGTAAAAAGTCCGAAACGGACGGCTCTTTTTCGCCTTTTTCGCAACGTTCTTCGTACTCTTTCACGGCGTTGACCAACGCGTCCAAGTTCTGCAGGCGGCTTTCGGCCTCGGGGTCTTTTTCCATCTCGGCGCGCACAGCGGCCAGATAGCCCGATTCCTGCAAGATTTTATTAAAGATATCGGCCGGGTCCGTCAGCAGCATATCCTGCCGCCAGCCGTTAAATAATTTGGCCAAATTAAGCGCCGCTTTGCAGGCTACGGAGCTAAGCCCCTCCACATACGGGGCCTGCACCAAAGCGTCAAACAAAGAGATGTGTTTTTCTTCCGCGTACGCGCTTAAACGGTCCTGCGCCACTTTGCCCAAACCGCGCGTGGGGGTATTGATGATGCGCAGCAGGCTTACGTTATCGGCCGGGTTAATTAAAATGCGCGCATAGCACAAAATATCTTTAATTTCTTTACGGTCATAGAAGCGTACCGTACCCACCAAGCGGTAGGGAATTTGATACTGGCGGAAGCGGTCTTCAAAACTGCGGCTCTGGGCGTTGGTGCGGTAAAAGACGGCAATGTCTTTTAAGCTGGCGCCATCCTCTTCCACCAGCTGTTTAATTTGCTGGCTCACCCAGCGGGCTTCTTCCCCCTCGGTAAGCAGTTCACGCACCACAATGGGGTCTCCGGTGTTTTTATCGGTAAATAAACTTTTGTCTTTGCGTTTTTTGTTTTTGGTGATTAATTTGTTGGACGCGTCCAAAATTACTTTGGTGGAGCGGTAGTTCTGTTCCAAAGTAATGGTTTTGGCGTCTTTAAAGTCTTTTTCAAATTCCAAAATATTGCGGATATTGGCCCCACGCCAGGAATAGATGCTCTGGTCCGGGTCACCCACCACGCACAGCTTGCGGTGTTTGGCGGCCAGCATGCGGGTAATCATGTATTGGGTATGGTTGGTGTCCTGGTATTCGTCCACCAGTACGTATTGGAAAAGTTCCTGGTAATAGTTTTTAATGTCTTCGTGGTCACGCAAAAGCTGAACGGTTTTAACCAACAAGTCTCCAAAATCCAGCGCGCCGGCGGCTTTTAAACGCTCTTCGTACTTTTTGTACACTTCCGCCGCGCGGATTTTGTAATCCAAGCCCGAAGCGGAAGCGGACTGCATCATCCCGTCCGGCGAGACCAAATCATCCTTTGCGCGGGAAATTAAAGATACGATTTGATTAATCTCTTTTTTGGGGTCTTTAATACCCATTTGTTCCAAAATAAGGCTGACCACCTTTTTTTGGTCGCTGTCGTCGTAAATGGCAAAGTCCCGCGTCAGGCCCAGGCGTTCGGCATGTTGGCGAAGCATACGCACCCCCATGGAGTGGAAGGTGTGTATCCACACCCGGTTGCCGGCGCCCGGTTCCAGCGCTTCCACACGTTCGCGCATTTCCTGGGCGGCTTTGTTGGTAAAGGTAACGGCTAAAATGCGGGAAGGGTTGTATCCGTCCGCAATCAGTTTGGCAATTTTGGTCGTCAACGTTTTGGTTTTGCCGGTACCCGCACCGGCTACAATTAAGCAGGGGCCGCCGTCGTAATTAACGGCTTCCAGCTGCTGCGGGTTTAACGATTTTAAAGCTTCTTCTAAACTCATTTTTCTATCCTAAAAAATCAATTTCTGCGCCTGCCAGCGCCCCGGGCACCAACTCCAACCCTAAAGAATACGCCGCCGGGAACTGCCGGCTGCCCTGCGCGCCCAAACTATCCAAACGGGCAAAACCAAAACGGCTGTAATAGGCAGGGTCCCCCGCCAGGCAAACGGCCTCGTAGCCGTGTTTTTTGGCTTCCTGCAAGGCGTGGTTTACCATCTGCGCCCCTAACCCGCGCCGCCTAAAAGAAAGCTCCACCGCCAAAGGGGCCAGCAAAAGCCCGCGCACCGGGCGCGCGCTTTTTACCGCCAGACGGGTAAGCATAATGAAGGCAATTAAACGCTCCGCCTCCAGCCCCAGCCAGGCAAAACCCGGCAAATAGCGGGGGCTTTGGCGCAGGGCGTTTACAAAATCCTGCTCTTGGCCGTTGGACACTTTGGCCGTTTCAAAAGCAGATTGAATAAAGGCGTAAACAGCCGGATAATCGGCCGGGGTTTCCGGGCGCAGCCACATAAAACTATTCCTTTAGTTTCAGCTGAACCAAAGCTTCTATATGCTGGCTGTGAGGGAAAAAGTCAAACGCTTCCACACCCGTAATTTGATAAGCCTGCGTTAAGGTTTTTAACTCAGCGGCCAAAGCCACCGGATTGCAGGAAATATACAGCACGTTTTTAACGCCGGAATCCGTTACCGCTTTTACGGCTTTGGGGTGCATACCGCCGCGGGGCGGGTCCAAAATAATCAGGGCGTCTTTTTTCTCAATGGTGTGCTGTTTTACAAAATCTTCCACGCGAGAGCAGAAAAATTGCACATTTTCCACCCCGTTTAATTTGGCGTTTTCCAACCCGTTGTAAATGGCGGGGGCTACGCTTTCCACGCAAATGCTTTTTTGGCACAAATCCGCGCAGGAAAGGCTAAAACTTCCCGCACCGCCGTACAAGTCATAAATAATTTTGGGGGAAATTTGTTTTACCAAACCACGCACGCGGGAGTACATCTTTTGCGCCGTTTTGGTATTGGTTTGAAAGAAAGACTGCGCAGACAGTTTAAACAATACTTCCCGTTCGGTTTGGCCGGCCGCGTCCGTCAACAGTATTTTTTCTACAAAATGGTCTTTACCCTTTAGTACTTTCAGGCTTTCCGGGGCGGCCGTATCGGCCAGGCCCGTATTAACGGCAGACATAATGCTAAAAGCAGGGTATACGCTTTCCACCGCCGCCATGAAGGATTTTTCGTCAAAATCATTGGTAACAAACAACACCACCAACCCTTCGCCCGTGTTTTTGCCTTCGCGCACCATTAAATGACGCAAAACGCCGGTATGTTTGCGCTGGTCATAATAGGGCAGGTTTTGCTGCTGGGCCCAGGCACGCACGGCATTTAACAAAGAAATCAATTTGTCATCGAATAAAAAGCATTCCTGGATGTCTACGGCGCGGTCCCACTTGCCTTTTAACTTAAATCCCAGGGTTTGCTCAAACACCAGCGGGCGGGTTTTATTGGCGGGATCTTTTTTATTGTAATTGGGGTCCCACTTTACCTGATGGCAAAAACCCAGCTCCACCTTATTGCGGAAATAGATGGGGTTATCCGTTACCGTAACCGGGATTTCCTGCTGCCAAAAATCTTTCAGCAGGTCCGCCAGGTGCGCTTGTTTTTGGGCAATTTGCTGCGGGTAGGATAAATCCAGCAAGGCGCAGCCGCCGCACTCTTTAAAATGTTTACAAGACAAATTAGACATTGAGCTTAAACAGGCAGATGTCGCCGTCCTTTACAATATAGTCCTTCCCTTCCGAGCGCACAAGCCCGTGTTCTTTTAAGGCTTTTTCGCTCTTGTACTGCATTAAATCATCAAAGGTGTATACATCCGCGCGGATGAACCCTTTTTCAAAATCACTGTGGATTTTGCCCGCCGCCTGCGGCGCCGTGCACCCAACCGGGATTAACCAGCTGCGAACTTCCACCTCGCTGCCGGCCGTAAAATACGTGCACAGGTTAAGCAGTTTCATCCCTTCGCGCACAATTTTTTCAAGGCCGGTATAATCGCTGCCGGTTTCTTCCAAGAAGGCATGTTTTTCTTCTTCGGAAAATTCGGCAATTTCCGCCTCAAACTTTACGCAAAGTTCCACAAACCCGGCACCGGTTTCTTGGGCATATTTGGCCACTTTTTCGGCGTTTTCCACATTGCGTTTTTCGGAATTGTTGCCCACGTAAAGCACCGGTTTGGCGGTTAAGAACTGATATTCTTTTAATACTTCCGGCTCTAAACCTAAAGAGGAAACCGGCTTGCCGTTTTCCAGCGCGGCTTTAATGGTTTTCATGGTTTCATAAGCGGCTACGGCGTCTTTCTTGCCGCTTTTGGCGTTGCTGGCAAGGCGGTCGCAAATTTTGGTGGCGGTTTCCAAATCGGCCAGCATCAGTTCCGTATTGATAATTTCAATATCGCGCAGCGGATCCACGGAGTTCATAACGTGGGTTACGTTTTCGTCTTCAAACAACCGTACCACGTGGATGACGGCATCCACCTCGCGGATATTGGCTAAAAATTTATTGCCAAG
>CALUXL010000069.1 GCA_944324735.1 uncultured Elusimicrobiales bacterium | reverse complement strand
GTATGCGGGTGGGAGTTTTCTTCGCTGGGTTTGCCGTGCGTGGCCCAACGGGTATGGCCGATGCCGCACTCCCCTTTGGGGTTGGCCAGCAGGGCGGCTTTTTCCAGCTCCGCCACTTTGCCCACGGCGCGCACGGTAACCAATTTACCGTCCTGCAGGATAGAAATACCGGCGGAATCATACCCGCGGTATTCCAGTTTTTTAAGTCCGTCTATAATAAAAGGAACGCTGTTTTTCTTACCGACGTAGCCGATAATACCACACATAAAAATCCTCTGTTGTCTGTCTGTTTATTATAACAGCTCTTTCATTTCCGCCACGGCGGAAGGAAGCCCCACTTCTAGCGAGCGGGCAATAATGGAGAAACCAATATTCATGCAAGCCATGCCGCCAATATCAGCCACCGCCAGCACGTTGTTGTAATCCAACCCGTGCCCGGCGTGAACTTCAAGCCCCAGTTCTTTGGCAAGCAGGGTGGAAAGTGCCAAATCCTGCAATAATTTTTGGGCTTGTTTTTTGGTGGTAGCTTCGCTATAGTCGCGCGTGCACAATTCCACAATGTCCGCCCCCAGTTTGGCGGCGGCGCGGATGTCGGCCGCTTCCGGGCTGACAAACAGGCTTACTTTAATGCCTTTTTTATGCAAAGCCTGCGTCATTTCGCCCACGCGTTTTTGCACGGCAGGCGTAAATTTTAAACCACCGGTGGTGGTTACTTCGCCCGGCAGTTCCGGCACGATGCACACAGAACAAGGTTTGTATTTAAGCGCCGCTTCCTGCATTTGCGGCGTGTAGGAACATTCTAAATGGATTTGCTTGCGGAATTTTTTGCACAAGCGGGCTAAATCCTGCTCTTGTATATGGCGCCGGTCTTGGCGAAGGTGCACCACAATATAATCGGCCCCGCAGGCCAAAGCCAAAGAAGCAAAAGCCAGCGGATCCGGAAATTCGGCCCGGCGCGCCTGGCGCAGGGTGGCAATATGATCGATATTTACCCCTAAAGCTAAACTCATCAGTGTACCTCCGCTTTGCTTAGATATAATTTTTCCACTTCGTCGGCAATCTTGGCCACCAAGGGTTCATCTTCCCCCTCTACCAAAATGCGCAGTTTGGGTTCCGTGCCGCTGTAACGCACAATAATGCGGCCGCGGCCTTGCATTTGTTTTTCCAATTCCGATACGCCCGGCAAGAAACCTTCCAGCGTATCCAGCGCCGGTTTGGAAGTTACCGCCACCGCGCGCAGCAGGCTGGGGTATTTTTTCCATTGGCTGCCAAACCAGCTAAGCGGCTTGCCCGCTTTTTTGGCACATTGTAAAAATTGCAGAGCGGAAAGAATACCGTCCCCCGTGTTGGAAAATTCCCTAAAAATAATATGGCCGGAAGTTTCCCCCCCGATGGAAAGGTCTTCCTTTTCCAACGCTTCAGACACGTACTTATCGCCCACTTTGGTCAGTTCCACCCCAATGCCGTTTTGTTTTAAATAGTTGATACAGCCCAAATTGGCCATAATGGTAAGCACGGCTTTGTTGCCGTTTAGGCGGCCTTCCTGCTTTAAGCACAGGGCGGAGGAAGCGATAATATTGTCCCCATCCAGCTGGCGGCCGTTTTCGTCCGAGGCGATAACCCGGTCCGCGTCGCCGTCAAAGCTAAAGCCGGCAAAGGCTTTCTCTTTGGCGGTTAAATCCTGCATAAATTGGGTGTGCAGAGCGCCTACACCGCGGTTAATGTTGGTGCCGTCCGGCTTGGCACCGGTAACCACCAGATCCATCCCCAAATCGTGAAACACTTTGGCGGCAATTTTATAGCTGGCGCCGTTGGCACAGTCCAACACCACCTTGGTGCCTTTGAGTAAAGAAGCATCCACCGTGGATTTTAAAAAGTTTTCATACAAATCAATTAAACTTTCGTCTTCTTTATATTGCGCGGCAAAGGAAGGAATGGAAGTGCAGGCGTCTATACGCGCTTCAATGCGGGCTTCCAGCGTTTCGGGCAGTTTGGTACCGTGATTGGTAAAAAACTTAATGCCGTTAAATTCCGCCGGGTTGTGGCTGGCGGAGATAACCACCCCGCACAAGCTGCCCGTTTGGCGCACAATATTGGCTACGGCCGGCGTAGGGGCGATGCCCACGCTAATAACGTTTACACCGGCAGCACGGATGCCCTTTTGCAGAGCCTGCAAAATAGAAGGCCCCGAAGCGCGGGAATCCTGCGCGATAATTACTTGGTTTTTTAAACCTTCGGCCTGGGCGTATTTTTTTACTTCGTCCAATGCGCACCAGCCCAATTTTTCAATAAACTCACTTGTCAACGGAAAAGTACCCGCTACGGCGCGGATGCCGTCCGTTCCAAAATATTTTCCCATACTAAGTCCTTGTGTGCACGGGCCATACGGCGGCCTGGGCACGGGTAATACCCGGACGCGCAAAAACTTACCTTTAGAAAAGCTCCGCCTGTTTTGCCTCCGGCTGCACAGCTTTCGGCGCCTTCGGTTGCTCTTCTTGGGGTTTGTCCTGCGCGGGCTCGCGCGAAGAAGAAGCCCCGTTATCATCTTGCGGGGGTTCTTCTTTCACGGCGGGTTTCAAGCCCAAAATAGCGTCTATCTCGGCGGCTTCCACCACTTCTTTTTCAAGCAGGGTTTGCACCAATTTATCAAACGCGGCACGGTTGGTTAAAATAATCTCCTGCGCGCGTTCGTAAGACGATTTAATTAAATCTACAATTTCCGCATCAATACTGCGGGCCATCTCTTCGGAATAGATTTTATGGCGGGACAAATCACGCCCCAAAAACACTTCGCCTTCGTCGCCATTGGGCAAGGCAATGGGGCCGATTTTATCGCTCATACCCAGTTCCATCACCATTTTGCGCGCGTAAGCGGTGGCTTTGTTTAAGTCGTCGCTGGCGCCGGAGGTGATTTCGCCAAATACAATCTGCTCGGCCGCGCGGCCGGCCAGTAAAATGCAAATCTTATCTAAAATTTCCGATTTGCTGGTTAAAAATTTATCTTCCAGCGGAAGCTGCAAGGTATAACCCAGCGCCTGCCCGCGGGGGATAATGGTTACTTTGTGTACCGGGTCGGAATGATTGGTTAGGCGGGCAACCACGGTGTGGCCCACTTCGTGCGCGGCAATAATTTCCCGTTCTTTTTTGGAAATAATGCGGCTTTTCTTTTGCGGGCCGGCAATCACGCGTTCCACCGCTTCGTCCAAGTCGTTGCGGTCCACGGCTTCTTTATCGGCACGGGCGGCCAAAATGGCGGCCTCGTTAATAACATTGGCCAAATCCGCCCCTACAAAGCCGGGGGTGCCTTTGGCAATGGTTTTTAAATCCACATCTTTAGCCAGTTTTACTTTTTTGGCGTGTACGGCCAGGATTTCTTCGCGACCTTTTAAATCCGGCGCGGGGACGGAAATGTGGCGGTCAAAACGGCCGGGGCGGATGAGGGCCGGGTCCAACACGTCCGGGCGGTTGGTGGAGGCCATTAAAATAATGCCCTGTTTGCTTTCAAAACCGTCCAGCTCAATAAGCAGCTGGTTGAGGGTTTGTTCGCGCTCGTCGTGTCCGCCGCCAATACCGGCAAAACGCCGGCGGCCTACGGCGTCCAACTCGTCAATAAAAATAATGGCGGGGGAGTTCTTTTTGGCTTGGTCAAACAAGTCACGCACGCGCGCCGCACCCACACCCACAAACATTTCCACAAATTCAGAAGCGGAAGCGGAAAAGAACGCCACGCCCGCTTCCCCGGCAACGGCTTTGGCCAGCAGGGTTTTACCCGTGCCCGGCGCCCCGTAAAGCAGAACCCCTTTGGGCAGTTTGCCGCCTAATTTTTGGAATTTTTTGGGATTTTTTAAAAACTTAATAACGTCTTCCAGCTCTTCTTTGGCTTCTTCACAGCCGGCCACGTCTTTAAACGTAACCGTCTGTTGGGAAGGATCCTGCATTTTGGCTTTGCTGCGCGCAAAGTTCATAGCGCTTTTGCCGTCGCTTCTTTGCGGACGGATAAACACAAACCACCAAAACCCAATCAGCAGTACAATCCACAATACGTTAAATAAAATATTGCTGATCCAGCTGTTGTCCGGCTCGGCTTTGAATTTAATTTTACCAGCGGAAAGTTCCTCCACCAGTTTCGGGTCTTCCATGCGGACGGTTTTAAATTTGGCAAACTCGCCTTTTTCGTTCTTATATAGCCCGCTAATCATACCGGGGGCGACTGTTAAGTCAGACACTTCCCCCACGGCTACTTTTTGTTTAAAGTCGGAATAATCCAACACGGCCGGCTTGGCCCCCGGATTATTAAAGAAGAATACAGCCGCCGCAAAAATAACCACCCAAACCATAATCTGGCCGACGGATACAATTCTGCGGTTGTTTGTGTTTTTGTTTTTCATTATTTCTTAAATACCCCAATATACGGTAAATTGCGGTACAGTTCGTTATAATCCAAACCATACCCGATTACAAATTCATTTTCCACGGCGAAACCCACATATTTCGGGTGGATGTCCGCTTTACGGTTGCAGGGTTTATCCAGCAAGCAGCAAATTTCCAGGCTGGCGGCACCGCGGCTTTTTAAATTAGCGGTTAAATAATCCAGCGTTAAACCGGTGTCTACAATATCTTCCACAATCACCACGTGGCGGCCTTTAATGCTTTCGCGCAAGTCCAACATCGTGCGCACCTGGCCGGTGCTGTTGGTGCCCGCGTAAGAGGAAAGGCACATAAAATCCATATTGCAGTCCACACTGATATTTTTCATCAAATCGGCATAAAACATAATACATCCGCGCAAAATACCTACAAAAAGCGGCATTTTACCGCGGTAATCGGCCGAGATTTGACGGCCCAATTCGGCCGTGCGTTTGGCCAATTGTTCTTCAGAAAATAATACACGTTCCAAAACGGGGTTTTCAGGCATAAGCCCTCCAATAGAAAATATATAATACAGGATACCTTTTTTTTGCCCAACAGAAAAGCCCTTTCCCCCCTTTTTGCAAGGCCTCTTTTGGCCCTCTTTCTGGAAAGCTAAAATAAAAAGACTATAATATATGGTATGAAGACACTTACTGTATTTATATTTTCATTATTATTTGTTTACCCGGTTTGTGCGCAAAAAGCCCCCAAGAACCTGGATAGTATGTTGCAGGCCCAAACAAGCAAAGCACGCCTGTCTATAGAAAGAAAGCCCCATGTAGCTGTGGCCCCGATTATAAGAGATTTGCAGAATGAACCTCTTACTCATTTGTCTTGGCAAGATTTTTTAACCAAAAACCAACACGCTAAAGAGGTGGAAATGGCATCCAACAAGCTGGATAACCAAGTCACGCTGTTAACCGCCCAAGAAGTGGAAGGCTCTTTCATGGATATGACAAAAGTGGGCACCCACACACCCCCCTATGCACAGATTACCAAAGGGCATCGCTTTATTTTTATATCCGAATCTATTAACCACGAAACGCCCCTGGCTATAAACGAAGCGGTTACCATTATTAAATCCGTCCGAAAAGCCAACCCCAAAGCCCGTATTTTACTGGCCAGTGAATTTTTGGTTTGGACCGGAGAGCCGGAGTGTTCTTTATTACAAAAGGCCGATGGGGAAAGCTGCCTTTCCGCCGGCTCTGCCTATATCCCCACCTTTGAAGCCGCCAAACAGGCCGGTGTGGACCTGCTGGCGCTGGACGATTTTATCTGCACGCACTATTTAGATAATTACAGCAGTGTAAAAATGGGCCAATTTTTGGTTTTTGTTTCTCCCAAAGATGATGTTCCTTCTTTAAACATCTCTTCCAACCCGGCCGACGACTTGGTTTTATCGGCCGAGCAGTTTATTGCCATTTCCCCCTGGGGCGCGCGGGAGCGCACCCGCCAATGGGCACGGCGTATTAATGCCTTGCGCCCGTTTTATGACATCATCCTTGTGCACGCGGGGGATGGGCACATCAACACGACCTATTCTTTAGATTTGGCCCCCATGCTTAAAATAAAAGATTATTTATTAATTACGCTTTTGCCTTTTAAAGATTTGACGCCAGACGCAGCGCAATACTACGAACGCCGCGCCCAACTGGCCGAACAATACAACTTACAGCAAGGCAAGGCTTCTTTTGCCAAAACAAAGGAAACAGCAGACAAAATAGGAGACGAAAAATTAGGAGTGGACACTTTGAAAAAAGCGATATCCAACCCCATAAAAACGGTGTGGATATATACCGACTTGGAGAAAATAAAACAATCGCAGCAAAAATCCCAAAAACTAAAAGAACTCAACAGTGCCTTTCCATATAGCACAGAAAATGTCCTAATGGTACTGTTAAAGTAACCCCACAAACCGATTAAACAACCCCCCGCTTAAAGCGGGGGGTTTTTATGCAACAAAAGTTTATTAAATCTTTTTCATAACAAACCCGCCACAACGGCGTGTTTATGGTATTAAATAAAAACTTCCAAATCACGGCGTTTTGAAAATTTAACCAAAAAGGCTTTTTCGGCCAGCCACAAAGCTCCTTTTGGACCCATACTGCGCGCGTGGGAAGGGCATATTTTAACGCAAGACATACAGGCTATGCAGGCGGACTTATCGGTAGTATCCGGCGCGTTTTTAGGGATGGTCCCCACCGGGCAGTGCAAGGCACACGCCCCACAATGCACGCACGCCTGAGAAACCTGCGGTTTAAACGGTACCCCGTCAAACTTTTTATAAGGGTAATTGCCCGGCACCTGCGGCACGGCCTGGGAGGAAAGGGCCTTCAAATCCCCCAGTTTTTCCCACACTTGGCGGGCAAAGGCTTGTAATTGTTCGGCGTCTTTTTTATCCGGCCGGCCGGCGGCTACGCGGGGCATTAAGGAATGTTCAGCCACCGGCGCGCCAAACGCCACCGGCACAAAACCCGAGTTTTGGGTCAGGTTTTTCATTTCCAGCAAAGCGTCATCATAATGGCGGTTACCGTATACGGCCAGGCACACGGCAGGCGTGTTTTGCCCTTTTAACAAAGCAAAACGCTGGGCAGCAGGCACGGGCAAAATGCCGCCATACACCGGGGCGGCAAAAACCACCAGCTCGTCCGGCCCGAAGGTGCGCTCCGTAGCCGAAGCATGCGGAGTAATATTTATTTTTTCAGCAGGTACGGGCAAGGCGGACAAAAATAAATCCGCCACTTTTTGCGTAAGCCCCGTAGCGCTAAAAAACACACAAGTTACTTTGGAAATATTCATTTTTCCCCCTTAACGGCCAAATAATTTGCCGATGTTTTTAATGTTTAACTGCGCCACGCAAGCGCGCCCGTGCGGGCAGTGCATGCCGTCTTTGCAGTTTTTCATGTTTTCCAACAAGGCCTCGGCTTCGGCCGGGGTCATGGCGTCATGCGCTTTAACGGCTTTTTTGCAGGCCAGCATGGCCACCATTTTGCGTTTTAAAGTATCGGTGGATTTGGCAGGGTCCCCCACCACGGCGGCCAGGGACTCTATAAAATGCTTCATTTCGTCTTCTTTAAAGCGCACCACATAAGGCATGGTTTTTACCTGCACACTGCGCGGGGAGAAGCGTTCCAGCTCAAAACCGGCGGTTTTTAACCACGGGGCCCAGCTCATTAAACTTTCTACATTGCTGGGGGTTAAATCCACATGAATTGGAAACATCAGCTCCTGCACTTTTACATCGTGCTTTTCAAACGCGTCCATATATTTTTCAAACAGTACGCGCTCCTGCGCGGCATGCTGGTCTATCAGCACCAGCCCGTCCGGGTTTTCAAACAGTAAATAACTGCGCTGCAGTTGGCCTAAATAATGATACGGCCCCTGGTACCAGGCGGGGGTTTTCCCCTGCGGCAAGGCCTCTTCCTGCCGGGCGGGAGGCGCTTCCTGCGCGGCGTTATAGCTAACGGGCTCTTCACTCTCGCGCGCCATAAAGCGCGGAGCAGGCGCCGGAGCAAAAATATCGGTTACGGGCTGAGGTTTTTCCTGCTGTTGAACAGGCACTGGTGCCGGGGCCGGCGCTTGCTTAACCTGAAACAACTGCTGGGCCGCCGGGCGGGCCTGAAGGCTTAAATCAATCGCGGGGACGGCGGGCAAAGGTTTTGCCTCCACCGGGCGGGAATTGCCAAAAGCCGCCTCCGCCGCGCTGTTTAAAATAAAACCAAAAACGCGGTTTTCATCCACAAAGCGGATTTCCCTTTTTTGCGGGTGAATGTTTACGTCAAAATCGGACGGTTCCAACGTCATATAGGCAATAAAAGCAGGGTGGCGGTCTTTGGGGCGCACGTTTTGCAGGGCTTTGTAAATAGCCTGCTGAACGGTTTTGGATTCAATCGGCCGGCGGTTTACAAATACAAACTGAAAGTCCCTCACCGTTACCAACTTATCGGGCGGGGTTAAAAACAGCTTTAAACCCAAGGGCTCAAACTCTTTAAACACAAAACTTTCCGCCACGGCGGGGCCTAAAATTTCCGCCGCGCGGGCGCGCACGGCACTTTCCAGCGGGCCGGTTTGGGCAGGCAGGTTGTACACTTCCCGCCCGCCTATGCGCACGCGGTAGCTTACGCGCAAGTTGGCCAGGGCGCTTTCCTCCACCACTTTTAGCAGGCAGGCGCGTTCGTAAGAGTCACTCTTTAAAAATTTGCGGCGGGCGGGCGTATTAAAAAACAAATCGCGTATTTCCACGGTGGTGCCGGGTATGGCCGGGGCCGGGGAACGCAAAACAATATTGCCGCCTTTGGCTTCTATGCGGTGCCCTTCCCCCTGGGCCGTGCAGCTGGTAATGCTAAGGCAAGAGACGGCCGCCACGGAAAATAACGCCTCCCCGCGAAAACCAAACGTATGCAGGTGGCTCAAATCGTCAAACGTACGTATTTTGCTGGTAGCGTGGCGGACGACACTTAGTTCCAGGTCTTCTTGGTCCATGCCGCAGCCGTTATCGTTAATGCGTATTAAGGTTTTGCCGGCGCCTTCAATATCAATATTAACGGCGGTGGCGCCGGCGTCAACGGCGTTTTCCAGCAGTTCTTTTAACACGCCGGCGGGGCGTTCAATCACCTCGCCCGCGGCGATTTTGCTGGCAGTGGCGGGATCTAAAACGGTAATTTTACTCATTGATACGTTTCTTCCATTCGCAAATAAGCTGCAACGCGGCCAGCGGGGTTAGGCTGTCCGGATCGGCCATTTTGATCTCTTCCACAATGGGGGAGGAGAACAAATCTTTTACCATATCTTTTTCTTTGGCGGATATTTTGGTGCCGCCTTTTTTGGCTTCCAAATCTTTTAACACTTTGCGTGCGCGCAGCGTGCAGGCCGCGGGCAGGCCGGCAATTTCCGCCACGTGGATGCCGTAGGACTGGTCCGCCGCGCCGGGCAAAATTTGATACAAAAACGCCAGCTTGCTTTGGCCTTCTTCGTCCTTATATTCTTTGGCCTGTACGTGATAGTTCTTTACACTGGGGTATTTGTTTTCCAAATCCGTCAGTTCAAAATAGTGCGTGGCAAACAGCACCTTGGGGCCGCCGTGGGGCTTGTATAAATATTCCACAATGGCCCAGGCAATGGAAATACCGTCAAAGGTGGAGGTGCCGCGGCCCACTTCGTCCAGCAAAATAAGGCTTTTGGGCGTCATGGAAGCTAGTATGTGGGCGGTTTCGTTCATTTCCACCATAAAGGTGGAATTACCGCGCGAGAGTGCGTCATGCGCGCCAATACGCGTCATAATCCGATCCACCACCCCCACATGCGCTTCTTGCGCGGGCACGAAAGAGCCCATCTGCGCCAGAATAACCACAATGGCCGTTTGTTTTAAAAACACGCTTTTGCCGCCCATGTTGGGGCCGGTGATAAGCATAATTTGGTTATCGGTGGAGTTAATATTTAAATCGTTTGGCACGAAACTACCGGGCGGGAGCATGCTTTCCACAATGGGGTGGCGCCCGCCTTTATAAGAAAGAGTGTCCGAATTATCCACCACCGGGCGCACATACCCGTTTTGCGCGGCTGTTTGCGCCAGGGAGGCGTACACATCCAACTGGGCGGCAATACGCGCAAAGCTTTTTAAAGCGTGGGTTTGGCCGGCCAGGGTTTTGCGTACTTCGTCAAAAAGGGCGCTTTCCAGGCGAAGGATTTTTTGATCCGCATTTAAAATTTTGTTTTCCAGGTCCTTTAATTCTTCGGTAATATAGCGTTCTGCATTGGTAAGCGTTTGCTTGCGCACATAATGATAAGGCACCTTGGATAAATGCACTTTGGTAACTTCAAAATAATAACCAAAAACGGAGTTGAAGCCCACCTTCATAGTGGGGATACCCGTTTTTTCCCGCTCACGCGCGCAGATTTCTTCCAGCGTTTTGCCGCTGTTGTGGCGCAGGGAACGCAGTTCATCCAAATCGGCATTATAGCCTTCGCGTATGATGTTGCCGTCGCTAATGCGAAGGGGCGGGTCCTCATTAATGGCGCTGTAAAGCAGGCGGCTCATATCCTGCAGCTGGGCAAAGGACTTTTCAAACTCCTGCGTTAGCTGCGGGGCCACCTGGGCAAATTTTTCAAACCAGCGGTGCAAAGGCTCCGCATTTAATAAAGAGCGCCTAAGGCCGGACATATCCCGCGGGGACGCCGTGCCCGTAGCCGTGCGGGTGGTAATGCGTTCCACATCGGAAATATTTTTAAGGATAGCCTGTACTTCTTCCACCGCCTGCGGGGTTTTGATAAACCCCTCCACGCTGTTTTGGCGAACGGCAATATCCTGCGGGTTTAAAAGCGGGTGCAAAATCCACTCTTTTAACATACGGCTCCCGCCGGAGGTTTGGGTTTTGTCCAGCAAGTCCCACAGGCTGCCTTTGCGCCCGCCTTCCTGGGTTTGAACCAGTTCCAGGGCGTTTACGGCGTTTTCATCAATAATTAGGGTTTCTTTTAATTCCCGGTAGCTGGGGATTAAAGTTTCTTTAAAGCTGGGTTCGGTAACATTAATATAGCGCATGACCTGCAAAGCGCAGGACAAGGCGGCCCGTTTGCCTTCCCACGCGCCCAAAGCGGGCCAAGTGGCGGGGAGGGTATAGTCCCCGTCAAAGGCGGGGCGGGTGGTTAGGCCAAAACCGGCCGGAATAACCACTTTGGCCTGTAAATCTTTTAAGGAGGCCTGGTCCCCCGCGATTTCCGCGGGGTTAATGGCGGCCAGGGCGGCGGCTAAGTTCATTAAAGAGGGGTCTTTATCGTTTTGGGTAACCCAAAACTCTCCGGTGGACACATCCACACACGCCAAAGCCCAGCCGTTTTTATGCACCATTACATACACTAAATAGTTGGACTGGTTGGCCGTAAGTAAAGTGTCTTCCATCACCGTACCGGGGGTGATGACGCGTATTACCTTGCGTTCAAACAGTTTGGTATTATTTTCCGCCGCGGAGCCCACCTGCTCACAAATGGCAATTTTTTTACCCGCTTTTAACAGGCGCACAATATAGTTATTGGCCGCATGATACGGAATGCCGCACATGGGCGTGCCGTGCCGGGCGGTAAGCGTAAGCCCCAAAAGGGAGCTTACTTCGCGGGCCTGTTCGTCAAACATTTCATAAAAATCACCCAGGCGGAAAAACAAAATAACGCCGGGGTTTTTGGCCTTAATATCCTGGTATTGCTTCATCAGCGGGGTGGTGGTTTGATTCTGCATAGCCATATTTTAGCAATTTAAAGCAAGCCTTTAAATAAGTTACAATATATTAAGCAAGTATTATCCGCCCCTATACAACACAACAAAAAAAGACACGTTTTGTTTTTTTTGCTATAATATATGTACCTAGTTGTTTAAGTAAAGCCGGGGTGAAAACCTCGGCAAAAATTTGTACGGTAGGATGGCTGAGCGGTCAAAAGCAACGGTCTGTAAAACCGTCGGGCTACGCCCTACATAGGTTCGAATCCTATTCCTACCACCATTTAAACCCCGCTTAGGCGGGGTTTATTTTTTATACCTTGCTAGATTTTCCCTTTCCGTTTGTGTAAGTATAGAAAAACAACCATAAAAAACCCCTCCTTACGGAGGGGTTTATTTTATAAGGTTTCTTTTAACTGGCTTACCAATTCCTGCCAGGGGCGTTTGGCCTCGCCGCCGCCTTGGGCGAAATCGGGCCGTCCGCCGGCGCGGCCGTTTAAGTCCGCCGCAATTTGCTTGGCCACGGTTACCGCGTCTATATTCGGCAGTTTACCG
>CALUXL010000068.1 GCA_944324735.1 uncultured Elusimicrobiales bacterium | reverse complement strand
ACATAACAAACAGCGTATCAAAAAGCGGTATGGCTAAAATAAAAAACGGGGCCAAAAAACCGGCCGTGGTGCGTTGGGTATATTCCGTGCCCATGCACAGGGCGGAAAGCATAAACCCCAGCAGCATGCTGCCGCTATCCCCCAGGAAGGTTTTGGATTTCCGGGAAAAATTATACGGCCAAAAACCTACGCAGGCCCCCAGTAAAGCAACGGCGGCAAAGTTTACGTATATCCATTCCGACGGTAAAGAAATGACCGCCAGCCCCACCGCGCTTACGGCCGCCTGGCTTACGCAAAGCCCGTCGGAAATATCCAGCAAATTAAACGCATTGGTAATGCCTATTACCCAAAAGAAGGTAAGCGCGTAATTTAACCAAGCCGTATCAAATAAATAAATTTGCACCCCATAGCACATAAGTATCACCGCGGCGGCGCCTTGGGCCAGCAGTTTTACGGCAGCGCGCACGCCTTGGGGCTTATTTAAATCGTCCGCCACGCCGGCCAAAAATACAAGCCCCGCCCCCATTAATACCCCGCGCAGGGCGTGCAGCGTTCCGGTGGGGAAAGCAGTGGTAAAACGGATAAACAGTAAACTGGCCGAAAGGCCCAGCATAATGGCTATGCCGCCCAAAACCGGCACGGCCGAAGCGTGTTTTTTAAGCCCGCCGGGTACGTCCATAAAATAAGGGGCCAGCAAGCGGCGCAGCAGGGGCAGGCTGGCGGAGGTTACCGCTAAAGAAATGAGAGCACATAAGCTGTATAGGACAAAAGAATTCATAATATTTATAATATCATTAAAGGGGGTTTTTGTGTATGAGAAAACAAATTGTTATTTTACTTTCTTTGTGTTTATTGGGGGCGTGCGCTTCCTTTGGTGTAAAGCAAGTTCCCAGCGAGGCCCGCGGCCATAAGCGGGTGGATTATTTTTCCGCCGGGCAGGAGCGGGTGGCTTTTAAGGCCATCGCCCAGCTGGACGACGGCTATCTGAGTGGGGTGCTACGCATTAAAAAAATCGGCCCGCAGGATTATGACGTACTCTTAATGGGAGAGGGCGCCTATAAATATTTAGAAGCCGTGGTATCCCCTTCCGGCGTGGCGTATAAATACATTTTTAAAGATGCCGATACTTCTTTGGCGCGCTCGCGCGTGGAACAGTTTTTGCGTTTGCTTTTAGATGAACCCGGCACTTTTGCCTCTTACCGCGTAAAAGACGGTATGGAAGTGCTTACCTATAAAACCCGGGACGGCAAAACCCGCCTTACTTACCCGCAGGGGGCGCAGTTTCCGTCTTCGGCCAGTTCTTCCACCCTGCTTAACACGGCGGAAGTAACGTATGAACAATACACCCCGTATGGCACGGAGGGGGATTTGGAAATCCCGCATTTACTGGTGTATAAAGACGGAAATATTACGCTGGATTTGGAACTAATTAGCATTAAATAAAATTTGCCCGTTAAAAAACCGCCGCTCTAAACAGGAGCGGCGGTTTTTGTTTGGTTAAATTATTTTACAATGGCCCACATAAGCCCGGGGTAAACCGTCAGCAGGGCTATTTTTAGCCCAATTAACGCCCCGTAACTTAAATGCCCCTGCGCACAGTATACGCCCGCCGCCACTGCCACACAGCAAAGAGCAATAGCCGCCAGTTTTTTATATTCGTAGCGTATGGGGTATACTTTTTGCGTAAAAGTAAACAAGGCCGCCGCCATGGCCGCGTAGCTTAATGCCACGGCCCAGCCGGCGCCCGTAATGCCAATGTGCGGCACCAAGGTTAAGTTTGTGGTAATGCTTACGGCCGCGCCCAAAAGCGTAATCCACATCAGCACCCGGGTTCTTTTGGTAATTACCGGGCCTACCATAAAGTTGATGTACATGCCGTAAAAGAAATACCCGGTCAGCACCAGGGGGATAATGTTTAACCCGTCCCAATAGGCGGGGCTAATGAGGTGGAAAGAGCCAAATAAATTGCTTTTTATAATCTCCGGCATAAGAAGCGAAAGGCCCAGCCAAAACCAGGTGCCCAGCGCGCAAAAATAACTAAGCACGCGGGAGAAAGTGTCCTTGGCGTCTTCGTCCTTGGCGTGGGCCAAAAAGAAGGGCCGCCAGGCTTGGTCAAACATAGACACCAAAAGCATCATAAACACGCCTATTTTAAAATTGGCCTGATAGATACCCACCTGCTCCGTACCCGCCAGGTGGATTAAGATGGGTTTGTCTATCACGCTTACCAAAATGCTGGCCAGCCCGGCCGGCACAAACGGCCAGGCAAAGCGTACTAATTGGGCTCTTAGGGGTTTATCCACCGTTAAAAAGGGGCCTTGTTTAAGTTCGCTGTATACCACGGGAGCTAAGAGGATTAAAGACGCTAAAGAGCCAAAAATATTGGCCCATAAAATGGAGGCTATCCCCTTTTGCAAAACCGCAATAAACACCACATTGCCCAGTACGTTTACAACGATGGAAGCCGTCCTTACCCCGGCAAAATACCAGGCGCGGCGCTCCAGGCGCAGTTTGGTAAAGGGAATCATGTTCAGCACGTCCAAATACAGCACCCACACGCACAGCCGCACCAGGTGGGCGTACTCTTCCCCAATGCCAATCAAACGGGCCAGCGGCTGGGCAAACAACCACATGAGAGCCGCCAAAAACAACCCGTTTACCGCAACCCCGTAAAAACAATGCAGGAAAACTTTGTGTTTGTCTTTCTGTTCGCTGGCAAAGCGCAGGTAGCTTTGGTCCAGCCCGAAGAGGAAAATGACGTTTAACAGGGCAATAACCGCAAACAGGGTGGCAATAATACCGTATTGCCCGGGAACTAGGTAATAAGTGTAAAACGGAACTAAACAAAAATTAAGAAGCCGCGCCAGCACGGTGGATGTGCCGTATACCAGGGTTTCTTTTCCTAAACGTTTAATGTCTTTCGCCATACGCAAAAAAGCCCGCCCCGGCCACAGCCAAAGCGGGCTTAAACAAAGTTAGATTTTTGCCAGTAAAATCTCCAGCAGTTTTTTAAATTTGCCTTCAATTTTCTTGGTTTCGGTCAGCGTCTCTTCGTGAGAGAGCGGATGTTTGGAAATACCGCAGCCCAGGTTGCTCACCCAAGCCAGGCCCAATACTTCAATGCCGCACTGGCGGGCGGTAAGCACTTCCGGCACGACGGACATACCCACCACGTCGGCCCCCCATTTTTTGAACATTTGTATTTCGGCCGGGGTTTCAAAGTTGGGGCCCGTGGCGGCCAGGTAAACGCCTTCGCCCGCGTTAATTTTTAATTTTTTGGCGGCGGCCAGCGCAATTTTGCGAAGCGGCTGGGCATAGGCGTATGTTAAGTCAAAAAACATTGGGCCGAAGGCCGGGTCGTGATTGCCGATGAGGGGGTTGTTGCACATAAAGTTAATATGGTCTTTCAGTACGCACAAAGAACCCGGTTTTAATTTCAGGTTTAAAGAACCCACCGCGGCGGATACAATCAGTTTTTCAACGCCCAGCATTTTCATGGCGCGGATGGCCAGGGCAATGTCTTTCATCGGGTGGCCTTCATAATAGTGAAAGCGTCCCTGCATAATCATAATGTTTTTGCCTTTGTATACGCCAAAAATCAAGTTACCGCTGTGGCCGGGTACGGTGCTTTTTAAGAAGCCCGGTATGGTGGAATATTTGATGGTAACGGTCTTTTCCATCTGCGGAATAGACCCCGCCAAGCCCGAACCGGTAATAAGGGCTATTTGCGGTTTAAAGTTTTTTGTTTTGCGGTTTACAAACGTAACGATTTTTTTTACCTGTTCCAATTGGGTCATACGGGCCTCCGTTTTATACAGTCATGCGCGGGGGAAAAAACGCGTTTTCCACATGGGTTAGTTCCCCGCCGGTAATACAGATTACGTCAAATCTAATACTATCAAATTTTAAGGCTTTTTCCTTAATAAACTCAGCCGCGGTTAAAGAAATTTTGTGTTGCTTGCTTTTTGTTACTGCCGCCATCGGGCCGCCAAAAGCGGCGCTTGCACGCTGTTTTACCTCTACAAATACCAGCAAGTCCCCACGGGTGGCAATTAAATCAATTTCTCCGTTCTTGGTGCCAAAGTTTTGCGCAATAATGCGGTAGCCTTTATTTTGCAGATATTGGCGGGCTTGCTCTTCCCCCGCGCGGCCCAGGCTATTCATGGAAAAAGCACCGGTTTGCACAGCCTTTGCACGGGGCCAAAAGAACGGCGGTGCTGCGGGCAGGAGCCTTGTTGGCGAAGGGCCGCCAAATGCTGGGCCGTGCCGTAGCCTTTGTGCCCGTCAAAACCATAGCCGGGGTAAAGTTTATCCAGCATGGACATATAATTATCCCGCGTTTCCTTGGCAATAATGCTGGCTGCCGCAATGCTGAGGGATTTTGCATCCCCGTCCACCACCGGCATTTGCTTTATAGGCAGTTCTTTGGCGGGGTAGGGGCCGTCTATCAATGCAAACGCATTGGGGATAGACAAAAACTTAATGCACGCGCGGCGCATGGCCAAAAAAGTGGCCTGTAAAATATTCAGGCGGTCAATCTCCTGGGCGGAGGCAAAACCGATGCCGTACAAAACCCCCAGGCTTTCAAAGCGGTGTAAAATTTCCTGCCGTTTTTTGTGGGTTAATTTTTTGCTGTCGTTTACATCGTCAAAATAAGAGGCCACGGCCGAAGGAATATAACAAGCGCAAGCCACCACCGGGCCGGCCAAAGGGCCGCGGCCGGCTTCGTCGATGCCGATTAAGGCGTCCGTCCCTTTTTGGATGGAGATTTCCTGGTCAAACGCTTGCAAATAACTCTTTTTCATAGGCGTTAAAAGATGTTGCCGCGGTGCACGGTGGCGGCAGGGTCTTTATCTAAATTATAAACGGGGGTTAAAATCATTTTTTCGTATAAGTCATAGGTTTTTCCACCCCAGCTTTCTTTGGCCGCTTTCGGGAAAATGGGTATCGATACGTTAAAGAGTACCCGGTCATTAAAGCGGGTGCCGTCGGATAAAGTAAATCCCAGGCGGCGAACTTCGTTTAAGTGAATGTGCAGGCGGTTGACGGAGGCGTACTCGTGCGGAGTGATGCGCAGCCAAACCTGTTTGTCTTTATTATAAATGGCCAAGTTGCGGGTTTTTGGGTCAAATACCACGGTTAAATCCTGGGCGGAGCCGTCTTTATTAAGCAGTTGCTTGTAAAGTTCGGTGATGCGGGCCAGGTCATAATCGTACTGGATAAGGGGGATTCTTTCTTTTCCGATGTAAATTTTGGTGTTTGCGTTTATGTGCCGGATGGAAAAGTTGGGGGCTAAGGCGGATATTTTTTGCTCGTAGGCAAAAATAAGGTCATCCGGGTTAAAGTTTAAATCGTTCAATTTGCCGACGTTTTTTAAATAGCGCAGGCGCAGATGGTCCACCTTGGCATTGTGCAGGCCTTTGGTTAACAGGGCGCTTTTTTGGGCAAACAAATCTTTCATGCGCAAAATTACTTCTTTTTCCAGGGAGTTGGCATGCGTTTTAGCAATGCGGCCAAAAAATTCGTACATGTGGGGGGTAAGCGTTTTTAAATGCTTTTTGTAATAGATGGTGGCAAAAAGCTGGAAATAGTCCGGGTTGGCATCGTCTCCGCGTTTGCGGCGCATTTTGCGCATATCATACAGGGCGGCTATAATGTCGTCCGGTTGGCGCTCTATAATGTTGGTAAGGGCTTCTTTTAACTTAAAATCTTTGTTTTGTAAAAGCTGTTCTTGCTGTAACTGGCGGCGCAGTTCTTTGCGGCGAAGGCGGTTTTCTTTGCTGTTTTTTTTGATAATGCGCTCTTGTACACGCAGGCCAAATTGTTCGGAAAGTTGATTGAGTTCCAGCGCTTCCTGCCGTTTTGCCAGGCTTTCGGCACGCCGTTGCTGCAGGAGGACGGCCTCCTTGGCGGCGCGTGCCTGGGCGCGGGTGGAAAGCGTTTGCTTGCCCATGCGCTGCAAGGCACGTTTGGCTTTGGGTTGGGCAAAAGCCAAACAAGGGTTTAAAATAAGAGCAGTAATAAGCAGCGCGAAGAGTTTTTTCATAATAATATCCTAAAAGTTTTTATTTGTTTTTCCTGGGCCAAAAGGCCTAATTAAAAATCTATGTATTACATTATACCAATGGTATTTATAAATAGTTAGAAAATCTTTCCGTGTGTTACATGGGCGTTAGGGTCTTTTAAAAATTTTTTTACCGGGAAGGTTATAAACCAATCTTTTAGCGGTACCCGGGGGTTTAAAGTTTCATTTTCAATGGGAAAAGAAATATTTAAAAGGGCGGTTTCCTGCACGAGGGCACCTTTGGCGTTTGTAAATTGGGCGGGAACCAGGCGGTAAATGTGCAAATGCAGCCGGTGCGCCACATTGTATTCGTGCCGGGCAATACGAAGCTGCAAACTGTTATCTAAAGAAGTTAAAAGTAAAGACTGGGAGGATTTATCCCAAATTACATTAAAAGGGGTGTTGTAGGCACCGTCCGTTATTAAAAAGCGGTACAGCTCGGGCAGGTAGTCCAACCCGGCGGCAAAACCCGCTATGTGCCAGGGGGTGCCTTCCAGCATGATAGTGGAGGCTTCCCGCCCGTCTCCCAGGGGGATAAACTCCCCGGGGGCGATGTTCATTTCGCAATTATATACCAAATCCTGCGGACGGAAGGACTGACGGGTTAAGGTGGCCAGTTCCGGCAAGTAAATAATACGCACAAAGGGAGGGTTCTGCATTTGCTCAAAACTGGCCAAATACTGCTTTTTATTTTGCACCAGCTCTTCCATGCGCAAAGCTACGGCGCGCTGCAAATCGGGCGAGTTTAACGCATTTACTTTGGCAAAAAAGGCGGCCATGTCCGGCGTTGGGCGGCCAAAGTGGCGTTCATAATATTGGGTAAGGAAACGTTCGCAAAAATCCCAGGAGCCGTATTTGTGCTGAAAAGATTGCAATGCCAAAAGAGGTTTTTGGATGGATTTTTGGTTTAAGGCAAATAAGTCGTTAACAAGCTGTTGGCGTTTTTCGGGGGAGAGGCGGCGCGCATAAGCTGCCTTGGAGAGGGCCGCTTCCGCCCGGGCTGCCGCGTGCAACGCGCTGGAAACGGACTGTTTGCTTTGTTTTGCCGCACGCGCGGCCGCCTTGCTAATGGCACGCTTGGGTTGGGCGTGCAGGGCGGAAATACTTCCAAGCAATAAGCAACAAAGCAAAACCAGGATGCGTTTCATAAATTCTGACGCGCGGAGCGCGTCCTCCATTTACCAGTATAGCAAAATTAATATAAAGGCTGGTAAGAAATATACACATTGGGCATTTGTTCAAAACGGCGAACGGTTTGCGTGAAAAAGATGTCCTCCAGCTCCTCGGGGGTTAAATCCGGCCGGGATTGTATGGGAATGCGTACGTTCATCAACATTTTGTCGTAATGTTCTTTTTCTTTTCCGGTTTTAAAATAGATGTTTTTTACGCGGTTTAAGTGGATGTGCAGGTCTTGCGGGTCGGCAAATTCATGCTTGGAGATACGCACCCATTTGTTTTTCGTACCGTTAAAAACAATCATCAAACGGTTGGGGATGTCCACCGCTACAAAAAGCGGGCGCCCCTCCGGGGTTTTATACAACAGCTGGCGGTAAAACTGAGGAAGGAAACTTAAATCTTCTTGAAAGTACACCACGCGCGTATTTTTGCCGTTGATGCGGATTTTAGAATCGGCACGGATATGATCCAAGGTTACGTCGGTCCGGTCCGGGTAGAGGCTTCTTTCGTAAGAAAATACCAAACGGTTGGGGTTAAAAGTTACTTTTTGCCCGGGGGAGAACAGCGGCATCCAATACAAACTCCAGTTGCCGGTTACCGGGGCAGTACGGGCTAAAACGGCTTTAAAATTATTTTGATGGCTGAATAAAAACTGCATGCGCGCTACGACGGAGGTTTGTATCTGTTTATCCCCTAATAAAGAAATTTGCTGTAAGAAATCATAAAACGAAGGGGTCAGCCCGTGCAGTACTTTGCGGTAATAATTGACCGCAAAGAGATGGAAGAAATCCTGCTCCCCGTAGCGGTTTTCCAGGCGGCGCAGGTCCATCAAAGCGGAATTCATATTATTGTGACGCTGGACAATTTTGTCTATTAATGCCCCTTTATTTAAACCGCGCCCCGTCATGTGGCCGGTTTTTAATTTGGCCCACAAGTCCACTTCTTCCAAATTGGGGCGGAATTTGGTAACCGGTTTTTTGGCGTTTTGGCGGTTAGCGTGGCGGATGGACGCCGGGAATTTTTCCTGCATGTGAATGAGCTGTTTGGCGGCTTTTCTTCCGGCGGTACCCTGGGTGCTTTCTTTACCGGCTGCCCGCACGGCCGCAGGCAACCACTTGGCCCCTTGCGCCTGGGCCAGCGATGTGATGGTTAATAAAGAAATAAATAAAAATGCAAATTTCCTCATACTTACAGCATAGCGTAATTAACAGAGGGATAAAAGGGCCCTTGGTCCTAAACGAAGATGGGACTTTGTGCCTACTGCTTTAAAACACCCGTTACGCAAATGGGGGCAAGAACCGGTTTCTAACAAATAGCAATAGCGTAAAAAGAGAGGCTTTTAAACATTTTCACAAATAATAAAAACCCCCGGCGTTTTACTAGTATTCGCCGGGGGTTTTGAATCGGAGAAGGTGAAACCTTTTGGGTTACCTATTTAGCCTCTTCCGTAGCTGCAGCGGCAGTTTCAGCCGTAGCAGTGGGTTTTTTGAGCTCTTGCAAGCGGGCCGCTTTGCCAGAGAGTTTCTTTAAGTAGTTCAATTTGGCTCTTCTTACTTTGCCAATTTTGAGTACTTCAATGCTGTCCACGCGGGGGGAATGAATCGGGAAAATGCGTTCCACGCCCACGCCAAAGGAGATTTTGCGCACGGTGAAAGTTTCGCTGATGCCGCTGCCTTTGCGGGCAACCACGACGCCGTCAAAAGCCTGCAGTCTTTCGTTGTCGCCTTCTACTACTTTCACTTTTACTCTCACGGTATCACCCGCTTTGAAGACCGGTACATTGGTCTTGAGATTGTGTTTAATTTGATTAATGTTCATAAAACAACTTCCTCCGAATTCGGTTATTTCTTAGTTGACGTCTTTTTCTTTTTGACCGTACCCTGCTTTGGAGAGGCTTTGCAAAGCAAATCCGGTCTTAATTTTTTGGTTAAAGCTAATGCCTGTTCGTGCTTCCACTTTTCAATTTCTTTGTGGTTGCCGCCTAACAGCACCGCCGGTACCCGCTTGCCGCGCCATACTTCCGGCCGCGTATATTGCGGGGCTTCCAGCAAATTTTCTTCAAACGACTCTGACGACGTTACGCCGTCTTTTTTAAATGTTCCGGGCCGCAAGCGGGTTACAGCGTCTATCATTGCGCATGTGGCCAGTTCTCCGCCGGTTAAAATAAAATCTCCCAGCGATACTTCCAAATCCACCTCGGGGTAAATACGGGCGTCTATCCCTTCATAATGTCCACACACAAAAATCAGGTGGCGTTTTTTGGCCAATTTTTTTGCCAGTTCCTGGCTAAATGTCTGGCCCCGCGGGCTGGTTAATATAACCACAGATGTTTTTTTACGTACTTTTTGTATGGCCTGGTGGAGCGGCTCTGCCATCATCAGCATGCCCGGCCCTCCTCCGTAAGGCCTGTCATCTATGGTTTTGTGTTTGTCAGTGGCAAAATCCCGGGGGTTTACAAACCCGAGTTTTAAGATACCCGCTTTTCTGGCACGCCCCACAATGCTTGCGCCGAGGGCTTGGTCAACCATCTCCGGAAATGCGGTTATCACGTCCACTTTCAACATTAGTCTTCCAATTTCAAGGTGACTTTTTTGTTCTGCTTCGCGGCCGCAGCGCTAAGAACCGTGCGTACGGCTTTGATAATGCAGCCGTCTTTACCAATTACTTTGCCTTTGTCTGCGGCGTCCACCTTGGTTGTCAGGTAGATTTTGTTGTCTTCCTCAGTTTCTTCCACCACTACATTTTCAGGAGTGGAAGAAAGGGATTTTAGAAGAAGAGTCGCCAATTCTTTCATACGGTTTCCCCGTTATTTGGCGGCCGTGTTGCTTTTTTTAATCAAGTTGGCTACGGTTTTGGACGGGATAGCGCCTACTTTCATCCAATATTCCACACGGGCCATATTAAGATTAATCTGGGCGTTGGCATCCGGGTTGCAAGGGTGATATTGACCCAACACTTCTTTGGCTTCGCTGCCTACTGCCGATCTTTTTTCGATAGCAACAACTCTGTATTGAGGCTGGGATTTTTTACCCACGCGCTGTAATCTGATTACTACTGCCATTATGACTTCTCCTTTGTTTTACCCCTTACTTACGGGGTGATGTTAAATGTCCGCTGCCGCCTGTCTGATTTGCTTGAGGGCCAATACAGGGTCCGCGGCTTTAAAAATTGCGTTGCCGGCCACCAGGGCGTCCGCCCCGGCTTGCGCGGCTATGGCGGCGGTTTCTTTATTTATTCCGCCGTCTACTTCCAGCCAGATATTCCGGCCGCTTTGACGGATTACTTCCCGCACGCCTTTTATTTGCGCCGGGCTTTGCGGCAGGAACGCCTGCCCGCCAAACCCCGGGTATACCGTCATTACAAGTATCAAATCCAACAAATCTATATAAGGGGCCAATGCTTCGGGTTTGGTATCCGGTTTAATGGATATGCCCGCTTTTACCCCTAAGGCTTTGATGCGCTGCAGTGCCGCGCGGATGTCTTCCGACGCTTCCAAATGCACGGTAAGCAAAGACGCACCTGCCTTTGCAAACGCCTCTATAAACCGCCCAGGATACTGCACCATTAAATGCACGTCTAAAGGAAGAGTGGTTCTGCCGTTTAGGCAACCCACCAGGCTGGGCCCAAAACTTAAATTGGGTACAAAATGCCCGTCCATAATATCTACGTGCAGCCAGTCGGCCCCAGCGGTTTCCACTTGCCGTACGTCTTGCTCCAAACGGAACAAGTCCGCAGACAACAGGGAAGGCGCAATAGATATTTTACCATTTGCGCAAGGCATTTTGGAAGAGGTCATTTATTGTATTTCTCTTTCTCTTACTAAAATTCCGTCTACGTTAATGCGAACCGTAGCTTTGCCGGAGTACGGCAATTCCAAATCAATTTTGCTGCCGGGTTGCTGCATTTCGTTCATCATTTCACGTTCACCCAAGTCGTCAATAAGCAGTACGCGCACGTGGCTGGCGTTTTTGCCTTGGGGCATTTCGTAATGCAGGTGGTATACTTTTTCGTCATCCTGCACTTGGCGGCGGCTGACGGTAATTTCCAACGAAGACCCGGGCGAAATTTGGCTGTCCCCTTCCGGCATTTGGCTGGCAATAGTGCCGTTGGGGAAGAGGGAGTCTTCATCCTCTTTAATAATCAAATCAATATTTTGCGCACTGGCCCACAGGGTGGCTTCGGCCAGTTTTTTGTTCTTAAAGTTCGGTAC
>CALUXL010000067.1 GCA_944324735.1 uncultured Elusimicrobiales bacterium | reverse complement strand
TTATTAGGGTCCCGCGGGCGCACCAGGATGATTACAAACGGGTTCATTTGTGTAAAGCGTCCCCTATGGATTCTGCCAATGTGGGGTGGGCAAAAATAATTTCTTTTGCCGTTTCAACCGTCATTTGGGCGGCCAGCATAACGCTTACCACGTGGATAAGTTCCGTGGCGTTGGCCCCGCAGAAGTTGGCCCCCAGCAACTGACCTGTTTGGCGGTTGCTGAGCAGTTCAAAATAGCCTTCGGTTTCGTCCTGCGCTTGGGCGCGGCCGCTGGCTAGTAAAAACGCTTTGTGGGATTTAACGTCTATCCCCTGCTCCTGCGCGGCTTGTTTGGTTAACCCCACGCAGGCAATTTCCGGCCGGGTGTAAATGGCGGAGGGGACTTGCTCGTTATGATATTGCGCCGTTTGACCGCAGGCATTTTGGGCGGCCACTTCCCCTTGGCGGGTGGCGGCGTGGGCCAAAAGGCAAAGGCCGTTTACGTCGCCCACGGCGTAGATGTTGTCTTTCAGCAGCAGGGTGTGCGGGTCCACCGTTACTCCTTTGCGGTTCCAGCTAATGCCCAGGGCTTCCAACCCCATGGCGCTTAAATCCACACTGCGCCCGATGGCGGCCAGGATTTCTTCGCTCTCCAGAACCGTCCCATCCGAAAGGGTAACCGTTTTTTTGTCGTCCGTGCAGGTTACGTTTTGGGCGCTTTGGGAGGTATAGATGCGGATGCCGCGCTTGGTGAAGCTTTGCGTAAGCGCGCGGGAGAGGCCTTCGTCCATTAACGGCAAAAGCCGGTCCTGCATTTCCACAATATTTACCTGCACGCCAAAGCCGTGCATCAGTTCGGCAAATTCACAGCCGATTACGCCCCCGCCGATAATGGTTAAACTTTTGGGCAGGCGGGGCATATCAAAAATGGTGGAGTTATCGTAAACCTGGTCTTTTACGGCTTGCAATACGGGCGGGAAAAACGCCGTGCTGCCGGTGGCTAAAATGCAGGCGTCAAAAGGGAGGGTTTGCTCCCCTTCTCCCGTTTTTACCAGCACTTCCCGGGCGTTTTTAAAAGACGCTTCCCCGGCAATAACCGTTACTTTTCTGGCTTTTAACATCGTCATAATGCCGGCGGTTAGTTTTTGGGTGGCCGCTTTTTGGCGGGCTTGCACTTTTTGCCAGGAAATTTTTTGCGTTAAATCTTGTGCGCAGGCTTCGGCCCCGTCCTCGCACAGGGCGGGCAGGCGGCGGGCGGATTCAAAGCGGTGGGCGGCGTCCAGCAAAGACTTGGAGGGAATACACCCGCAGTTTAAACATACTCCGCCCACTTTGTCTTTTTCAATGAGGGTAACTTCAGCCCCTAAAGAGGCGGCTTTTAAAGCGGCCGGGTATCCGCCCGGGCCGGCACCTATAACCACTATTTTTTTTGTCATAAAAAATCCTTTTGCGCCCGCTGGCGGGCAGATAGTTTGTATACCTATTGTAACATTAAAAACGGTATAATAAAAACTATAGCTATGACATCAAAAGAAAAACCTTCCTACCTGGGCCACCGCGAGCGCATACGCAGTAAATTTGCCGAAGGCGGCCTGGAGCCTTTTTTAGACCACGAAGTGCTGGAACTGCTGCTTACTTATGCCATTGCCCGGCGCGATACAAAACCCTTGGCGTGGGCCTTGATAAAACAGTTTGGTTCTGTGTCGGGCGTGTTGGATGCGTCGGTGCAGGAGCTGAGCTCCGTAAAAGGCATTGGGCAAAATACGGCCCTGTTTATTAAACTGGTGCGGGAGGTGTTTAAGCGTTACTCGCTGGAAGCCGTGCGCGACAGCGTAACTATGCGCACCGCGGAACAGGTGGCCCAGTACTGCAAAGCCTCTTTAGAAGGCAAAAAGGAAGAGAGTTTGGAACTGATTTACCTTTCCGTACGCAATACCATCATCAAGGCGGAAATTATTGCCACCGGCCTTATTGACCGCGTAAGCATCAGCCCGCGCAAAATTGTGGAATGCGCTTTGGCGGCCAAAGCATCCGCCGTTATTTTGGTGCATAACCACCCGTCGGGCGATGTGACCCCCTCGGTGGAGGACATCCTTCTTACGCGCGAGGTGGTGCAAGCCGCCCGCCTGCTGGGTATCAGCGTGTATGACCATATTATCGTGGGCAAAGGAAAACATTACAGTTTAAAAGCAAACGGGAAAATATGATGAATCTATTAAAAGAAGTATTAGCCAATCAAGTTTATCCGGCCATGGGCTGTACGGAGCCGGTTTCCGTGGCGCTGTGTGCCGCGCACGCGGCCAAAGCGTTGGGGCAAGCTCCCCAAAAAGCCGTTTTTAAGCTGGATGCCGGCACCTATAAAAACGGTATGGGGGTGCGTATCCCCAATACAGAGGGGGAAAAGGGCAACCTGCTGGCAGGCGCCATGGGGCTATTAATTGCCAAGCCGGAGCTGAATATGGAAATACTCAGCGGAGCCAGTAAAGAAATTGTTGCCCGGGCCAAAGAACTGCTTGCCCGCCACTGCGTAAGCACGCAGGTGGCGCCCGGTGTGCATGGCTTTTATGTGGAATGTGAGCTGGAAGGACAGGAAGGCGGAAAAGCGCATTGTATTATTTCCGGCAGTCATACGCATGTTACGCTTTTAAGCGCCAACGGCAAGGAGCTGGTGCGTACCGAGGGCCCCACCCAAAGCGCCGCCGGCCCCGCCTATAAAGAAGTATTGCGCAAGGCCACTTTAAAAGATTTGCTGGACGCCGCCCAAAATGCCGACGAACAAGACCTGGCCTACATTAAAAAAGGCGTGGAAATGAATTTAAAAGCGGCTGAAATGGGGCAAGCCTTGCAGAAAGTGGGTTTCTATATTAAGGAACTGGTACGCAAGGGTTTGTTGCAGATGGATTTGATTTCTTCCACCAAAATTTTAACCGCCTGCGCGGCAGACGCGCGTATGGACGGCCGCGCCGTGCCGGTGATGAGCAGCGGCGAATCCGGCAACCAGGGCGTGGTAACCATTTTGGTCCCTTGGAAAGTGGGCAAAGAAATGGGGGTGGATGAAACCACCATTTCAAAAAGTATTGCCCTGTCCCACCTGTTAAACGGATACGTAAAAGTATTTACCGGGGAACTGGCCCCCATATGCGGCTGTGCCATTGCCGCGGGGGTGGGCGCCACGGCCGCCATTGTGTACCAGCAGCGCGGGGCCTGTGTGCCGGCCATAACGCTGGCTATTAACAATATCATTAGCGATATTGGCGGCATGCTGTGCGACGGGGCCAAAAGCGGCTGCGCGCTAAAAGTGGTCAGCTCTACCGATTCGGCCATCCGCTCCGCCTATATGGCCATACACGACTATGGTATTACCGAAGTGGAAGGTTTTGTGGGCCACACGGCCGAGGAAACCATACAAAACCTGGGTAATATTTCTAACCAAGGCATGAGCCAGGTGGACCCGCTGATTGTGGACATTATGCAGGAAAAATCCTGCCGCTAGATACGCTGTATTTACTCCATAAAAAACCCCGGTTTTTGACCGGGGTTTTTATTTGGGTTTAAAGCAAGGTTTATTTTTCCAAGCGGTCCAACCGGCCTTGCGCCTTTTGGGCAAAGGAGTCCGTGGGGTAGGAAAGAATCAATTTTTTATAGGTGGCTGCGGCCTGCACGTTTTTGCCTTGTTTTTCGTAGCAGTAACCCAGTTCAAACATAATTTCCGGCGCGTTGCGGGTTTGCGGGTAGGCCAGCAGGATTTTTTCCAGCGTGACGGATTTTTGGCTGCGGTCTTTTAAGCGGCGGTCGGCCACTTCGGCCGCTTTTAACATGGTGGAGACGTATTTGTCTTCATCTTTGTTAAACGCGTCCGCCGTTTGGATGAGCGTATTATAGGCGCTTTGGTAGTCTTTCATTTTGGTATACACGTCGGCCTTGCCGGTCATGGCTTCGTAAGCGGCGGGTTTGCCTTGCAGCATTTCGGCGGCTTTGTCGTAATAGGCCAGGGCGTTTTCATAATTTTTATTGTTTTCTTCCATAATGCCCAGGTGTTTGTATACCACGCCGATTTCTACCGAGTCCGGATAATTTTTTAATACCTGGTTATACATGGCCGTGGCGGTTTGCGGGTCTTTTAAATCGTCGGCATATACGTCGGCCGCCATGCGGGTGCTGGCAGCTTTATAACCGGTTTTGGGATACAACGCCCCTACTTTTTTATACTGGGCCGCGGCCGCCAGCGGGTTGTGGTTGCGGCGGTGCAAATCCCCGTATAAAATTTCCACTTTGTCGCTTTGGGCGTAGCCGGGGTTCTGGGCCAGGAAGTCGTTTATTTCCTGGCAGGTTACGGCGTACATATCCGGCGTGTTGATGGAGTACAAAGCGCGCAGGTAGGCTTCTTGGCGCTGTTCTTTGTTTAAAGCGTCCACATTTACCGCCAGCAGTTTCAGCGCTTGGCCTTTTTGGCCTTTGTCCAACTCATTCATGACCGCTTCCACGCGGGAGCTGAGGAGGGCAGAATCGTTGGTTACCGGGAATAAATAATGCGATTTTAATAAGGCCGCCAGGGCAGAGGGATAATCTTGCGCGCGGGCAAACAAATCCGCCTGTAGAAGCAGGGCTTCTTTGGTTTGTTTGTCTTGCGCAAAACGCTTCTGCCATACGGATAAGGACTGCGCAAGCGCCGCGGCGTAGGCCTGGTCCTGCCGTTTGTTTTCAGACACTAAACGGGATTGGGATTGATAAAACTCCAACGCGTCCTGCGAGTCTTTTGCCCCGGCCGCTACACATAAAAACAATACGGCTGCGGATAAATAAAGTTTTTTCATAAAACCTCCTAGCGGTAGTTGGTAAACTGCAGTTCTACGCCAAAATCTTTTCCTTTTAAAAGGGCCATGGTGGCTTGCAGTTCGTCTTTGGATTTGGAGGACACGCGCAGCTGATCCCCCTGGATGGAAGCGGATACTTTTAATTTGGCTTCTTTAATAGATTTGGAAATTTCTTTGGCTTTGTCCGCCGGGATACCCTGCTGGATTTTTACCGTTTGTTTGGCGGTGCCGCCCAGGGCGGATTCTATTTTTTGGGGCTGCATGTTTTTAAGGGGTATGCCGCGTTTGGCAATGCGGGTAAAAATAATGTCGCGCAAGGTGTTTACTTTGTATTCATCGCTGGAGGCGAGGCGCAGTTCATTGTCTTTTTGGTTTAATTCAATGTTGGAATTGGTTCCTTTAAAATCATAACGGTTGGTTATTTCTTTGTTGGCCGCGCTGACGGCTTCGGAAATAACATTTAAGTCTACTTTAGACACGATATCAAAGCTGTAATCTGCCATAAAAACGGTCTCCTTACGTAAAAGCTTTTTTAGGTTTCTATATTATATATTTTTTTGTACAATACAAGGGAAGCACTGCCGTATCAGCCGTTCTAATTTACCGGAGGTCATATCTGCCGCAAAGGCTTAGGCCGTACAGCCGGCGGCGGAGAAAAAATCCTTATGTACATTAAAACCCGTCTTACTGTAATGAACTTCCTCCAATATGGTGTTTGGGGGGCTTATTTAACTTCCATGGGCGCGTTTTTGGCCAATGTAGGTTTGGCGGAAAATATTGGTTTGTTTTTCGCCACGCAGGGGTTTGTTTCCCTGTTTATGCCGGCGGTCATCGGCATTGTGGCAGATAGATGGATCCCGGCCCAAAAATTGCTGAGCCTGTGCCATTTCCTGGCGGCCGTGTTTTTGGCTGCGGCCGGGTATATGGGTTCTTTGCCGCAGGTGCATTTTGCCCCCGTTTATACCTTATATACGCTTAGCGTAGCGTTTTATATGCCCACGTTGGCGTTGTCTAACTCGGTAGCTTATACCGCTTTGCGCCAGGCCGGGTTGGATACGGTGGCGGCTTTCCCGCCGATTCGCGTATTTGGCACGGTGGGCTTTATTGCGGCTATGTTGACTTCCAACTTTACCGGTTTCCAAAATAATTATATGCAGTGGTATTTTTCTGCCGCGTTGGGTATTATTTTGGCCGTTTATGCACTTACCTTGCCCGCCTGCCCCGTTTGCAAAGAAAAAGCCAAATCTTTGGCCGAGGCGCTGGGCTTAAAAGCATTTGCTTTGTTTAAAGAAAAAAAGATGGACATTTTCTTTATTTTCTCCATGTTGTTAGGTATGTCTTTGCAAATTACCAACGCTTATGCCAACCCGTTTATTAACGGTTTTAACTCTTTAGCCGGGTTTACGGGCTCTTGGGGGGCTAATAATGCTAACGCCTTAATTTCGCTTTCCCAACTGTCGGAAACGTTGTGTATTTTGCTGATTCCGTTTGCCTTAAAGCATTTTGGTATTAAACGCGTAATGCTTATCAGCATGGGCGCGTGGGTGCTGCGCTTTGGGCTGTTTGGCATCGGCAACCCGGCCACCGGCGTGGGGGTAACTATGTTGATTATCTCCATGATTGTATACGGGGTGGCGTTTGACTTCTTTAACGTTTCCGGTTCCTTGTTTGTAGATAAAGAAACCGATCCGTCCATCCGCTCCAGCGCGCAGGGCGTGTTTATGCTGATGACCAACGGCTTTGGCGCCATGATTGGTACGCTGGGTGCTCAGTGGGTGATTAACAAATTGGTTAACGTACACATCAATGCCTATACGGCCGTGCACGGTATGCTGCCGGCGGGGCAAACCTACCCGGCGGATTTATCCCAAACCATCGTGCAGGGGTGGAGCCACTCTTGGTTTATATTTTCGGGCTTCTCGCTGGTGGTAATGGTGTTGTTTGCCTTTGTGTTTAAATACAAACACGAACCGCAAGCCAATTAAAACCGCTTGTTTTTATCAAAAGCCGCGCCTTTGATAGGGCGCGGCTTTTTTGCAGGCCAACAAGCCAAGCCGGGTTTTGGTAAAATATACATATGGAACTGTTAACTCAAATCATAGATATTTTTTTACATTTGGACGCCCACCTAAACGCCTGGGCCGGTATGATGGGTGTTTGGCTGTATGTGGTGTTATTTGTAGTAGTTTTTTGCGAAACGGGCCTGGTAGTAACCCCGTTTTTGCCGGGGGATTCCCTCTTGTTTGCCTGCGGGGCGCTGGCCGCCACGGCAGGAAGCCCCATTGATTTGTGGATCTTGATACCCGTTTTATTTGCCGCCGCCGTATTGGGGGATTTTTGCAATTACGAAATTGGCAAATGGTTCGGCCCCAAGGTGTTTACCCGCAAAGACAGTATTTTCTTAAACAAAGACCACCTAAACAAAGCCCACGCTTTTTATGAAAAATACGGCGGAAAAACCATCATCCTGGCGCGCTTTATCCCCATTATCCGCACGTTTGCGCCGTTTGTGGCGGGTATTGGTAAAATGACGTATTTACACTTTGCTTCTTATAACTTGGTGGGGGCCGCTTTGTGGGTGTTGTTGTTTACGCTGGGCGGTTACTTTTTTGCGGATTTGCCGGTTGTGCAAAACCATTTCCATTATGTGATTGTGGCGATTATTGTGCTGTCCTGCCTGCCGGCGGTGTTTGAGTTCTTTAACGAGCGGCGCAAGTCTCGCCGGGCCCGCAAGGATCCGGCCCAATAACGGGGCCCTTTTCTTTGGGTTCGTTTTCTTCCAGCTCCACGGGCAGTGTGCCGTGGGGCTGAATTTTTCCCAAAATAATTTTGGCCGCGCTTTGCAGTGCGTAGCGGCTTAAGCCGTAGGTGGCCAGTACGGTATCGGCTTCGGGATATTTGGGGATATCGTACGGGCTCATGGTAGAAATAAAAACGGTGTTGGGGTTTTCGTTAATGAGGCCGTTAATGGCGTTTTTTTGGTTGATGTTGGTTTTGTCGGCCCATTGCAGGCTGGTAAGCACTAACAGGTCGGCCCCTTCGGCGCATTGGGCGGCGCGGCGGCTGTCTTTGGCGCGGGGGGTGAGGGCGGCGTTATAGGTGCGCACGTCCCAGCCGCTTTCCAAAAAGGGTTTGCTAAAGTCGGGCAGTTGGTCCGCAAAGCGGGAAGGGGCAAAAAATACGGCGCAAACGGTGGGCTTTTTGCCGTCTGCCCGGGCGGGGTGAAAAGGCAGTAAATTGCGGCGGTTGCGCACCAGGGTAACGGCTTTGTCGCTCACGTCCTGCAAGGCGGCGCGGTAGGCTTTGTCCGTCGGGCTGGGGACGGGTAAGGGCCCGTCCAAAAGGCCCAGTTCTTTTTTGAGATTAAAAATCCGGCGGGAGGCTTCTTCCAGGCGGGTGTTATCCTTGTTTTGGGCCAGCAGTTCTTTCATGCGGTTAAATACCGTGTTTATTTTAATGTAGCGGCCCAAAAGCAACATATCGGCCCCGGCGTGTAGGGAGCGGACGGCGCAGTCCGGTATTTTGCAAAAGAAGGTAGTGCTTTTCATGTCCAGGCTGTCGGTAACCACAAAGCCGTTAAAGCCCATTTTTTCGCGCAGTAAATCGTGCAGGATGGGGCGGGAGAAAGTGGATATGTTGTTGATGTCTAAATTGGGATATAAAATGTGCCCCGTCATAACGCCCGGCACTTGGTGCTGGATGGCCTGGACAAAGGGGGCAAAATGTATTTTTTCCAGGGTGGCAACATCATCGTGCACAACGGGTACTTTATAGTGGGAGTCTACCGTCGTGTTCCCATGCCCCGGGAAGTGCTTTACCACGCTGATAATCCCCGCCGCTTTAAACCCGTTCATTAAAGAGAGCCCCATTTTGGTTACGTTGGCCGGGTCCGACCCGAAAGACCGCACCCCGATAATGGGGTTATGCGGGTTGCTGTTTACGTCCAATACCGGGGAAAAGTTAATATGCACGCCTGCGCGGCGCAACTCCAACCCGGCCAAATAAGCCACGGTGGCGGCGGCTTCCTCGTCCTGCGTGGCGGAAAGCATCATATTGGTAGGCAGGTACTCAAACCCCAGGGTGATGGGGGTATATACGGTGCCGCCTTCATAGTCAATGGAAATCAAAAGCGGTATTTTGTGCGGGCTCTTGGCCGCCCAGGATTGCAATTTGGCTACCAGTTCTTTGGTTTTGGGTAGCGAGTAGTTGCCCCACTGGATAAGCACCCCGCCTATTTTGCCTTCTTCAATGGCTTTGCGGTTTTGTTCGGCGCTGTCCACATCCACAAACACAACCAGGGTTTGGCCCAGTTTTTCATCAAAACTTAAGTCTTCAAATTTTACCTGGGCGTTTAATGTAAACGGCAATAAAATGAACGCCAGCCAAAACCATTTTTTCATGCGTTCACCCGAATAACGGCCATTTCCGCCGGGGCAAATAACCGAAGCGGCATCCCCCAGTAAAACCAGCCCGAAGTTACATATAAATTCATATGCCCTACGGGATACAGCCCGTATACATAGGGATACTGCCATTTTACCAAGAAATTAAAAGGAAATATCTGCCCGTTGTGCGTGTGCCCGCTTACCATCAGTCCCACGCCGGCCTCTTCGGCCGTTTGTGTTAAAAGGGGTTGGTGGCTTAAATAGAAGATAGCGTCCGTGGGGGGGACGTCCGCCAGCAGGCGCTGCACATCCTGTGCGCTTACGCGGGCGGTGCGCACGTCTTTCACCCCGGCGATGGTTAAGTTTTCGGCCGGGCGGGCAGTTTCGTTTTGTAATAAAGTAATGCCGCTTTGGCGGTAAAAACGAAGGGAATTTTCGTACCCGGTATAATATTCGTGGTTGCCCAGTACGCCGTATTTACCCAGGGGGGCTTCAAAGCGGGCTAAGGCTTGGGCGTATTTGTCTTGGTTGGGGCCGTATTCAAAAACGTCCCCCAACACTAAAAGCAAATCCGGTTTTTCTTTTTGCAGGGTGTCCAGGGCGCGTTCAAAACGCTTTAAGCTTACGCCTATGCCCAGGTGGCTGTCGGACAATAGGGCCGCTTTTAAAGTGGGTGCGCCGTCTACATGTACGTCCACATATTTTACGGCGGGTGTTTTAAACCCGTTCCATACGGCCAGGGCGCAGAAAATAATCATTAACCCCACACTGGCCGGCCCCAAAAAACGGATGATGTTTACCCGGCACAACAGCAATATTAATTGTAAAGCCAAAAACACCAAACTAATGCAAAACAGGATAAACGCCAACCCCACCCATGCGTTGGCGGCGTAATAAAGGGCGCTTTCTAACGCGCCGTAATGGGTGCGGGTGTACACCATGCCAAAGCGTACGGCAACGGATAAAACAAAAGGGATAATTAATGCGGCCCATTTAAAGGGTACGCCCGGGAAAGCCAAATGCAGCCAGGCCCCTGCCGTAAACTGCATTAAAAAAAGGCCTACGGTAAGTATCCAAAAAAACATATAAAGCGGCTCCTGTTCATAAAAGGCCCGCGCCCTGGGCTGTGCCCACGCGCGGGACGTATTTATATTTTAAAAAATTTTCCATAATAAGTATAATATATTTGTATTTGTAGTTTTACTTTACAAAAAGAGGAATTATGACAGTAAGAGTGAGATTTGCCCCGTCCCCAACCGGGTTTTTGCACATTGGCGGGGTTCGTACTGCGCTTTTTAACTACCTTTTCGCCAAAAAGAATAAAGGCACGTTTTTATTACGCATAGAGGACACGGACGAGGAACGCTCCACCCAAGCCTCTACGGACGCTATTTTTGAAGGTATGCAGTGGATGCAGCTGAATTGGGATGAAGGCCCCATGACGGACGGCACCTCCAAAGGGCCGGATGCCCCTTATTACCAAGCCCAGCGTGCCGATATGGGCATTTATAAAAAATATATTGACCAGCTTTTAGCCGAAGGCAAAGCTTATAAATGTTACTGCACCGAAGAAGAACTGGAAGCCAACCGCCAAAAATGCCTGGCGGAACACCGCCCGCCCAAATACAGCGGCAAATGCCGGGATTTAACCCCCCAGCAACAGGCGGAACTGGAAGCCCAGGGCCACAAATACGTCATTCGTTTCCGCATGCCGCAGGAAGGCGATGTGGAGTGGGACGATATGATCCGCGGCCATGTAAAATTTGCCAGCAAAGATTTGTATGACTTGGTAATCCAAAAAACCAGCGGTTACCCCACTTATAACTTTGCCGTAGTGGTGGACGACCACTTAATGCGCATGACGCATGTTATCCGCGGGGATGACCACATCTCCAACACTCCGGCGCAAATTCAAATTTACCGCGCCTTGGGCTGGAAGGAACCTGTTTTTGCGCACCTTTCCATGATTCACGGGCCGGACGGTAAAAAACTTTCCAAACGCCACGGCGCCACGAACGTGGTGGAATTCCAAAAAATGGGTTACCTGCCCGAAGCGTTAAAGAACTATTTGGCGCTGCTTGGGTGGTCCACCCCGGATTCCCAACAGCTTTTTGCCCCCGGTGAACTGGAAGAAAAATTTGATATTTCCGGCTGCCAGCCCAGCCCGGCCGTAATGGACCCGGAAAAACTGAACTGGATGAACGGGGAATATATACGCCATACGTCGCTTTCCCGCTTGACGGATTTGGCCATGCCGTTTATAACGGCGGCCGGGATTGACGTGTCCAAGGTGGACCGCGCCCGCCTGGAAGGCATCATTGGCCTGGAACAGGAAAAATATAAATTATTAACCGAAATACCGGACTTAATCCGCTTCTTCTTTGAAGAACCTAAATTTGAAGCGGAAGCCTTGGAAAAAGTATTTGCCAAGCCGGAAGCCAAAAGCGTGCTGGAAGGCATGGCAAAAGTATATGGAGACTTGGCCGATTTTACCGAAGCCAATTTGGAAACGGCCGCCCGCTCCTACGCTAAGGAAAACGGCATGAAAGCCGGGCAGATTTTCCACCCGGTTCGCGTAGCTGTTTCCGGCCGCACCCACGGGCCCACTTTGTTTAAAATGTTGGAATACATGGGCAAAGAAACCGTGGTTGCGCGTTTAAAAGCCGCAATGGCTTTGTGCAAATAGTTTGTCCGGGCGCACCCCGGAAGGAACTGCATGAAATATTGGGTTTTTGAAAATGGTGACGTGGTAGGACCTTTCCCGCCCCAGGAGTTAATGGGGCGGGAAGGGTTCGGCCCGCACAGCCTGGTCTGCCCGGAGGAGCGGGGGGATGATTCCTCCGCCTGGCAGGAAGCTGTTACTTATGCGGATTTCCATTTTGATGAACCCGCCGCCGAGTTTGCCGCCCCTGTGGTGAGCGACGCCGACAAAAAAGACGTGTTTGATGAAGAATTAAACACCTTGCTGGAAGAAAAATCCCCCATCATCTCCCCCGAAAAAGTAAAGGCCGAAGAACCTGCCGAAAATTTGCATTTCCCGGCGCATGCCCCTTCCAAACCCGGCCCGATTGAAGACTATTTTAATAATATCAAAGGCGAAGATTTAGGCAATATTTTAGGCATACCGGACCCGAATGAAAATTCCGATATGAACCTGGCGCGTGCTTTAAAAAGCCAGTTTGCCCAAACCCAACCCCCGCACAGCGAGGGGGAAAGCTCTGTCATGGACGAAGACCCTTTTGACGCTTTTACCGCCAAAGAAGATTTAAACGATAAACAAGAATCTATTGAAGACGATTTAGCCGGTGTGGAACCGGTAACCCAACAGGCCCCCGTGGTATTGGCGGGTAAACCGCAGGAAGATACCTTCCACCCCAAATACCGCATCCGTAAAAAACAGGAAGAGGACCTACTGGAAAAACCGGCGCAAGAAGCGGCCCCTCAAATAGAAGAGGCGGCCCCGGCTGAGGAGCCTGTTGCCCCCGCGCCGGAAGATACCCTCCATGCACAAGCGGAAGCACTGCCCGTGCAAGAGGCTGCGCAAGCCCCCGTGCAGGAAGAGAAAATAACCTTGTCTTTGGAAGAACCGGTTGCTGAACCGACGGAAGAGCCGTTGCCGCCGGTCCCTGCCACGGACGAGGCGCAAGATGAGGACGCCGCACAGAAAGAGGACTCTATCCCCTTATCCGCGGGGGAACCGGTTGTATTGCCCCCGCAGGAAGAACAAACACCCGTTTTAAAAGATAACCCGAAAGAAGAAGCCCCTGTGCAGGCAGAAGCGAGCGAAGAATCCCCGGTGGACGCTCCCTCACCGGAGCCTGCCGCGCAAGAGGAGCCGTCTTCCCCAGAACCCCAAACGGAGCCGGAACCGGTTTTAAAAGGAGAGGAAGGTTCTGCCTCTTTGCAGGACGCCAAGTTAGCTAAAGAAGAACCCCTGCCAGAAGAGGAAGAAGATATTACCTCCCGCCTGGGTTTAACCTTGCCGGATGAGCCCCAGCCTGAAGAAAAGCCTGCTGTGGAGGATGAAAAAGAGCAAACCCTTTCCAAAGAACCGGCACCAGAGGAACCTTTGCCCGCAGGATCTCCGGTTATGGAGCCTGTGCAACAGTCCCCTCACCAAGAGACCCAGAGTAAGGGGGAGCCTGCGCAGAAAGAACAGGCCCAACCTGTGCAGGACATGTCGCAAGAACCTGCCCTGCCCACGGTTTCTCAGACACCGGCCGCAGCAACCCCTGCGCCGAAAGCCGAGCAACCGGAGCCTGCGCCCACCACACAGGAACCTGCCCCCGCGCAGGACCCTGTGAACGAAATTTTACAGGGCGCGGTGGCCGTTACGGAAACGCCGGAAGTAAAAGAACCTATTAAAGAAGTTACCCCGGTGGTGGATGCACAAGTAAAACGTGTAAAACCTACCTTAAAAAAGACGGCGGAAATAGACAAATTTTTAAACGAAAAGATTAAAGAAGAAAAGTCCCGCATGCCTGCTTCTAAAAAAATGATGTGGGTATTGGGCTTTTTTATCATCATTTTGGCTTTGCTTGGGTTGTTGTGGCTGCTTGGACAAAAGCCGGCCCCCGCACCCGCCGGGCAGGCGGCACCTGCCGCACCGGCAGTGGTGAAAGAGGGCGCCGCCGTGGATGAGTTAATGCCGGATGTGGATTTAGACGTGCCCTCCGCCCGGGAAGTACTTTCTTTTGCCCCCGCGGCCGAGGTGGCCGTGCAGGAGCCGCAAATCCCCCCGCAGGAGAAGGCTTTGCAAATTGTAAAAGACTATGAACTTCCCAACTCCAATGGCAAAATAGCTGATTATTTTGATAGGATTTATAAAACCAAGCTGGCCCAGGGGTATAGTGCGGTATGGTCCGCCACGCCGTTACATAACAATGTATATATTGTAAAATATCGCATAAGCAAAACCCGGCTGGAACCGGTGGTGTATTTGTTTCAGGTGGATGTAGCCAAGAACAAATTAATTGGTGCTTTGAATAATATAACGATGGACCTGGTAGGAAAAATTAACTAAACCAAAAGAGGGTTAACTGTATGATACTCATGGACGATCTGTTTAAACTGATGAAAGCCAAGAACGCTTCCGATATTCACCTTACGGTAGGCGTTCCGCCGGTGCTTCGTATAGAAGGCCGCCTGTATGCTACCCAGTTTGAAGCGCTTACCAAAGAAAGCGCCCAAACGTTGATTTATTCCATCATGACGGACGAACAGCGCCAGCAGTTTGAAGAAAACCTGGAGCTGGACTTTTCTTTTGGTTTAAAAAGCTTGGGTCGTCTTCGTGTAAACATTTATAAACAAAAAGGTTGCGTGGGTGCGGCTTTGCGTTCTATTCCGAATGACTTTAAATCTTTTGAAGAATTAAACCTTCCTCCCGTGGTATATAACATCATGAAGTTAAACAAAGGGCTGGTGTTGGTAACCGGTTGTACCGGTTCGGGTAAATCTACCTCTTTGGCCAGCATGATTAACTATTTAAACATGAACGAAAGCAACCACATTATGACGGTGGAAGACCCGATCGAATTCGTACACCCGCATAAACGCAGTATTGTAAACCAGCGCGAAGTAGGTTCGGATACGCACTCCTTCCAGGCTGCTTTGAAACACTTTTTGCGTCAGGACCCGGACGTCATCCTGGTAGGTGAGTTGCGCGATATTGAAACCATTGAAGCCTGCTTAACCCTGGCGGAAACGGGGCACTTGGTGTTTGCCACCCTGCACACGAACGACGCCGTGCAGTCCGTCAACCGTATTATTGACGTGTTCCCCGCTAACCAGCAGCCGCAGGTGCGCACGCAGCTGTCCTTCGTGTTGGAGGCTATTTTGTCCCAGCAGTTAATTCCCACGCTGGATGGCCGCCGCGCCATGGCGTGCGAGGTGTTGCTGGCCAACTCCGCCGTGCGCAGCTTAATCCGCGACGGTAAGGCCGAACAGATTCTTTCCACCATGCAAACCAACGCCGGTATGGGTATGATTACCATGAACCAGGCCTTGGGTGATTTGTATATTAACAAAAGAATCAGCTATCAGGAAGCCATCGGCCACTCCGGCGATCCTTCCGGCTTTAAAACGTACTTACAGCAAAAGCTGGGTACCAGCAACTTTAAATAAGCAAAAACCAAGGGGGCTTTTAAAAGCCCCCTTTTTTATGCGTTTGTTTTGCCCCATCCCGCTAAACTGGGCGTTTAAAATACTACAAGCTTCTTTATGCAAATAATGAGGCCCAGGGTAACATAAAGAGCAGGCACTATTTAACGTAAACACCTCCCCCGGGTTTATGCCTGGGGTTTGGTTGTATGCAAAAAGATGTAGGTGAAAAGAATTTTTATGAGAGAAACAAAGTTTTTAATAGTGGCTAACCTGCGTTACTAAAACAAATAAAAACCCCGGCCAAACGGCCGGGGGTTTTTTATTCTTCTAAAAAAGTGATGTTTTTTTGCGGGCGCTGTGGGTGGATGCGTATAATAACGTCCGTTCCCAGAACGCTTCTAAATTCCGGGGCTACCTGGTCCACAAATGCATTTAACACCCAGCCGCTGGTATAGGGTGCCGGCAGCGGTTTTTTGCCTCCGGCGGTAATAATATTCCATTTAAAGTCAGTAAGTAGGCTTTCTTCCCGGGTGCGTATGGAAAGAATGGCGGACTGGTCTTTATTCCAGGAAAACAAGCCTTTGGCGCCGTGTTTTAAATAGTTGGCGTTGCCTTCTATAAATTTGGCGGGGGCTATGAGGACAAGCACTTCCTGACTTTTGCCAAAAACCGCCGAGGAATAGTGGGGGGACAGCGTTTTTAACCAGCTCTTCCAGTGGTTTTTAACGGAAGACCCGGCATGTTTTTCTAAATTTACAAAAAGCAGGTTGGGAAGGTGCAGTAAATCTTTAAAAAAATCATCCGGTCCGTTTTCATGGTAGAAGGTGGAGTACTGGCCGGAAGCATACGGCTTTTTACCTTTCGGGATAAACGGACTGGCAATAATAATTCGGCTTTGCGGGTTTTGATTGTGCAAAGTTTTAATTAATTTGTTTATTTGGTCGCGGGTGCCGGGCGTCCATTCGGCCGCCACCAAAATTTGGTTTTTATCTTTGGTAAAAGGGGCGTATTTTACGTCGTTTACATGTACAAAATCGCGTGTATAGGTGGCGCGTATTTTGCCCGCGTTTTGGCGGATAAAAGCCAGCTGTTTGGCCGCCTGCTGGTAAGCGGGGGAGTTTACACGTATACTTTGCCCCATGGCCCAGGCGGATAAGGCTTTTTTATCCAGTGCTTCATTAATGGTTTGTATTTTCCAAAGCTTTTGGGCGCGGGAAGAGGCTTCCTGTATTTGTCTTTCCGTAATGGCGGCGGCCGCTTTAACGGCCGTTTTTTGCGTGTTGGCGTGGGCCGCCTTTTGGGCGGATCTTTTCACGGGTGTCTTCCAGCGCTGGGCAAAAGCCGCAGGGCCGGACTGAAAACATAACAGCAGCAGAAGAAGCAAAGTAAAAGTGTTTTTCACACTAATATTATAAACGGACGTACAACAAAAAAACAGGGCCAAAAGGCCCTGTTTTAGTTACCCAAAAGACCCAGAATTATAAAGGGGTGTTAATATATAAATCCGCCCCTAAAAGTTGTGCGGTTTTGGGGTCTGTTTGTTTGATGATATAGTCTTGCGGGGGGATGATGCGAAGCTCGGCCCGGCCGGGCAGTTTGTTCCAAAAATAATCGGAAAATAACAGGGCTCCCCGTATGGAAAAATCTACCACCGCACTGCGTTTTTCTTTCATAATAGAAGGCAAGTTTTTGGGGAAGTTATAACGCAAATGCGCTTCACCCGCTACCACGATAATTAAATCGTAATCTTCGCCTGTTTCCAGCATTTTCTTTTTGCGCTCCTGCATAATGCGCTCGGCCCAATAGCGGTTGCGTTCTTCCAGCCCGGCGGGGGATTTGGCAAATGTTTCCTGCGCGGCTTGGCCGTATTTGAGAAGCATATTATAATCTTCCAGCGCGAGGAAATAAATGCCGTTTTCCTGCGCCAGGGGAGTGTATGGGTTAAAGGCTTTGCCCCAGTGACTGGCTTTCAGCCACTCCAGCGATAAATTTTCCTCCGTCAGCAAAGGCACCGTTTTGCCTTTTAAGGTGGTGGAAAGAGCTTCCAGTGCGATTAAAATTTGAGCCTTCGGGTTTTGCTTTTTATATTGTTTTACCAAGGAAACAATTTCGTGCGAGGCGGGCGCCAGGAAAGGGTCGTAATGATGCACGGCGGCAAAAATAATGTTTTTGTCTTCCAACAAAGAAGGATAATGCGGCGCCTTGGGAGAAAGCGTTTGCTGAATGCGGGAAAGAATTTCCTGGCGGTTGTTTTGTATGTAGCGCACGCGCGTGATAAAATGCTTGCGGAAAAACGCCGCCATAGCGGTGTTTTTTTGAGTCAGCTGGGCCGGGAAAGCGGTGTTGGCGGCGGAAATTTCATCAAACTGGGCCAGCATTTCAGCGGCAAAAGGTTCCCCGTTTAAGCGTTTTAATTGGGCCTGGGCGGCCGCTGCGCTAAAGCGCTGTTCCACCTGTTTTTGCCATTGTTTTAAATCTTCTTTTTGTTTAAATGTAAGGGCCGTATTTTGAACCGCTTTTTTGGGTGCGGCCTTTTTACTGGGGTGGCGTTTGCGGGCCTTGGCTATCTTTTTAAAGGCGTTTTGGGGGTAGCGCTGGGCGTGCAAGGGGGCTACCCAACCAGCCAGCAGAAAAGCGGCTAAAAATAAATGTATGCCCACGCGAAGATATCTCATAGCAGTATTTTATTTCTTTTTGAATAACCGTACCAGGGCTAAAAGACCTAGGGCGTCATGGGCCCGTCGGACAAGGTTTGCTTGTCGCGCAGTTTGCGGTGGTAAGTAATGGCAAAGCGGTGCACCTCGTCGCGTATTTCCATAAGCAGGTTGAGGGCCGGGTCCCCGATGGGCAGCTTAATGCTTTCTGCCGCGCCGGGCAGATAAATGCCTTCGTGCGTTTCGGCCAGGGCAATAAACGGGATAGATATGCCCGCCCGTTCAAACGCGTTTTGCGCAGCGTGGATTTGGCTTTTCCCGCCGTCCAGCAAAATCAGGTCCGGCGTTTGGGAAGGATCCCGTTTGATTTGGCGCAGGCGCCTGAAAACGTTTTCTTCCATCATGGTAAAATCGCTCCCGCCGCGTTCGGGCAGTTTGGAGCGTATTTTAAAACGGCGGTAGTGCTCGGTATTTTTCTCCCCGTTTATAAAACAAACCATACAGCCCACGGCCTCGCGCCCGAATAGGTGGGAGTTATCAAACGCTTCTATATGCGCGGGCAGTTTGTGCATGCCGATTACTTCGGCCAGGCGTTTTAGTTTGTCGGTATTATCCATGGCGGTTACAATTTTTTCTTCTTTAAATTTACCCACCAAAACGCGTTCTTTCATATGGTCCAGCGCTTGCAAAAAGTTGCGGTATACGGCGGCTTGTTCATATTCCAAATTTTGGGAACACTTGCGCATAAGCGCCGTTATGCTGCGGGTGATGTTATCAAAATCGCCTTCCAAAAATAAGGCCATGCGCTGGGCAATTTGGCGGTAATGTTCGTAAGAAATTTTACCCGCGCACGGGGCCGGGCATTGGCCGGTGTGATAATAAATGCATGTTTTTATTTTTTTGTCGTCCAGCGGTTTTTGGCGAGAAAAGTTCCATTTGCACGGCCGCAGGGGAGCATATTTGCTTTTCCATAAAAAGCGCATCAGGCTTTTAACAATGCTGGATTTGGGATACGGCCCGAAATATAAGTCTTTCCCCGGGGTGTGGCGGCGGGTTAATTGCAGGCGGGGAAAGTCCTCGCTCATGGTTAGTTTTAAATAAGGGTAACTTTTGCCGTCTTTGCCTAAAGAGTTAAAAAACGGTTGGTAACGTTTGATTAATTTTTCTTCCAGCACCAGGGCGTCGCGCTCGCTGGCGGTGGTAACGTAGTCAATTTTTGCAATGAGTGGAAGCAGACAAGGCAGCTTCCAGCCGCGGGAATATAGGTTGGAGGCTTGGAAATATTGTTTTACCCGGTCAGACAAATTTTTGGCTTTTCCCACGTAAATAATGGTGCCCTCTTTTGAGCGCATGATGTAAACGCCGGGTTTATTTGGTAAAATAGAAAGCCTAGGGTCCATTTTGTTATTTTATCATTTCCGGGCAGGGTGCGCCCGGCAAAAAAATGGTTGACCCGGCACCCCGTAATTGGCTAAAATATATCTAACAGATTTTTGTATAGAGGAATCTTAAATGGCAAAATTAAAAACCGGTAGACATACCAGCGCTTTAAAAGCCCAGCGCCAAGCTGAGAAGAGAACTTCCCAGAATAAAGGGCTTATTAAAAAGGTCCGCGTGGCCACCAAAACCGTGAAAGCTGCCGCTTCCACCAAAGCCGCCACGTTGAAAGAAGATTTGAAAAAAGCGGAATCTTGCATTGATAAAGCCGCCAAAAAAGGTGTAATTCACTGGAAAACGGCCGCCCGCAAAAAATCCCGCTTGGCCAAAGCCGCCAACAAATCTGCCGACAAATAAATTTTTAGGCAACCATAAAAACCTCCCGCAAGGGAGGTTTTTTGTTGTTTATAAATAATTGCCTCCCTTATTATTGTGGCGCGATAGCGTACATTCCCATAGCGGTTGGCGGGTGCTTTGTGCATTTTATTTTAATGTAACCCCTAAACCAAATAAATCCTGCGGCCAAGCCCCAAACATAAAAATATCCTTTTCCTGCCCCTTATATCCTCCACGAGCCTCGGTTTAAGTAGAGTAAGAGATGTTACCATAAGTTGTTTTATCTATCCCTATAAAGGGGAAAGTATGAACCCTTTAAGGCGGTTTGATATAGGATAATATTTAGCAAAACAAAAGCATATCTATATATAACTTAGGTAGCGGACTGCCGGTGCGTATAAAATAAAAAAAGAAAAGTTGCTGTTTTTATTTTTTTATGTTAAAATATACGTACCGGTAAGTAAGATTAACGGTATAGGATATTAAAAATGTTAAAAAAATGGATGATAACCAGCGGTTTGTTTGTGCTTCTGTTAAGCCTAAACACTTGTGTGTGGGCGGGGGCAGAGCCTGCCTTTCACAAGGGGGATATTGTGGTGGGGTTGGGGATAAAATCCACCACGCCCGGTTTGGGGACCGATTGGGGGGAATTTAACGTAGAAAATAAAACCACCGGTGTAGCCCATGATGCAAAACCGGGGGCCACCAGCCTGGGGGGAGAATTACAGGCCCTATACTTTGTAACTCCTTGGCTGGGGGTGGGGCTTTCCGGCTCGGAGGAGTATTTTGACCATGACGTAGCCAGCGGGGTAAATATGGACGTGGATACCCGCATATACAATTATTTATTTTTGGCACGGGTATTTTTAAACCCCAGCCAAAAGTATAAAGTGTATATTCCTTTGGCCTTGGGCGGAGCTACTATTTCGGCCCGTATAGACATGAGCCCCAGTGAACGTTTTAATTACTCCGGCTTTGCCGGGCATGCGGGGTTAGGGGTTACGCGGTTTTTTAATGAATCTTGGGCCTGGGCGTTTGAAATGCGCTATAACTGTAATAATTTTCATGCTACTAAAACCAATGACCGCCAGGAAGTATACCGGGTGTACCCGGGGATAAATTATGTGTCAGCCACGTTTCGTATAGATTACCGGTTTTAATCGGGGGGGGAATGGGGCGCATTATGTGTCCTAAGAGGGGCTGGCATGCCTCCTCAGGGAAAAACAGGACAAGCCGGGGCTTGCAAAAGCCCCGGCTTCTTTTTGCCTATAAAAGATGTTTATTCAGGCGTGTCCATTTCGGGCCGTCAAGCCGAGGTTAAATGGTTTTTAACCGTGGCTTGACTTGTTTTTTTTTTTTTGATACAGTGGTTTTTGAATAACGTCCGTACCCCTGTATATAGAAGTCAAAAATGAGGGAATAAAGGGGAAATTGGCGGCGTTAAAGGGGCGTTAAAATGAAAAAAATATTAACCAGTATGGCACTGTTCTCGCTGTGTACCGTAATGGTGCAGGCGGAAGAGTTGAAATTTGTGACAGTGTTGTCACAACCCATCGGCGCGTTTGCGCAGGTGGAATCGTTAAACGAGGAGCGTCCATCCAAGACGCTGTTTGTTAACTTTTGTAATAAATCCGTAACCACCGGTAAGATAGACGTGCAGGGTATGGTAAAGATGAACGAGCTGCGCCTTACCGGGGAAACTGCCCGCGCCGGTAGCAGCACCGTAAAGATGAACTATCAAATTACGGATGCGGATG
>CALUXL010000066.1 GCA_944324735.1 uncultured Elusimicrobiales bacterium | reverse complement strand
TTTGGCATGCGCGGCTTTGGTAACCGTATTTTTGGAAATATTGCGCAGACCAGTTACGTTAATTTCGCAAATCATCCACGGGCCGTTGGGGTCCACTTCTTCTTCCAATACCTCAGCGGCAAATACAGGCTGGGCCAGCAATAAAGCAACCCCCAAGCCGATGCTTGTTTTATGAAAGTTAATCAAACCGTTCCCTCTTACTTAGCAAAAAAAGCCCGCACTAATAGAAAGCACGGGCTGATTGAATACGCAAAAAGTATGACTATTTGGTAGGTCTGGCTGCACGGCCGCTTTTGATGCAGACGGTGCAAACATACGCAGTCTGTGCTTTGCCGTCCAACATCACTTTTTGTTTTTGCAAGTTGGGCTTAAAGCTTCTTTTTGTTCTCATGTTAGAGTGGCTGTAAGAACCGCCGGATACCGGGGCTTTGCCACACACTGCACATTTATACGCCATAGTTTCCTTCCTTATAACTGAATTAAATTTGGTCTTTATATTCTAGTAAATCCAGGGCGTTTTGTCTACCCCGTTACTGGGCTTGTTCTTCTTTCGGCGCAAAGAAGCGGCTGGCCAGTATAGACAGCGCCAAAATGCCCACAATAACGCCTAAAGACGCCACCACCGGTATATGCCAAAACCGGCTGATTAACATCTTTACGCCCACAAAGAATAAGATGACCGAAATGCCGTATTTAAGATACGGGAATTTGGTGGCCATACCGGACAGCAGAAAATACAGCGAGCGCAGCCCAATAATGGCAAAAATGTTGGACGAATACACCAAAAATGTATCCTGCGTGATGGACAGCACCGCCGGGATGGAGTCCACCGCAAAGATCAGGTCAGACATTTCAATTACCAGCACCGTAGCAAACAGCGGGGTGGCCAGCCATTTGCCTGCTTCTTTAATAAAGAAGTTTTCGCCGTGGTAGTCCGTCTTAATAGGCATGATTTTTTTGAAGAGTTTTAAGATAAAAGACTGGCTGGGGTCAAAATTATCATCTTCTTTCTGCAGTAACATTTTGGCGGCGGTAAAAATAAGCAGGGCGCCAAAGACGTAAATCGTCCAGGAAAAGGCAGAAATTAACTTTACGCCTATAAAAATGAATATAAAGCGCATGATTACCGCACCCAAAATACCCCACAGCAGGGCTTTGGGCTGCAGGTGGGAGGGAATGGCAAAGTAGCCAAAAATCATGATGAACACAAACATATTATCCACGGACAGGGAATATTCCAATACATACCCGGTAAAAAATTCCAGCGCGTGGTTAGGCCCTTCCACCAGCCAGATGGCTCCGCCAAATAGTAAGGCTAAAGACACCCAGGCGCAAACCATTACGGCAGCGTCTTTAATGGACACTTTGCCGTGATGTTTGTTTAAAACAGCCAGGTCAATAAACAAAGCGGCCAGTACAACTACCCAAAAGGCAATCCACATGGCCACGGAAACGGAAGTGCTGACAGGTTCCATTTATTTCTTTCTCCAATATAATAAGATATTCTTCATTATAGCAATTTAGGAAAATGAACTTTTTGCCATAAAAAACCCCGCCGTCGGCGGGATATAAAGAAAAGAGCCGAGAATGGGAGTCGAACCCACAACCTACGGTTTACAAAACCGTTGCTCTGCCAGTTGAGCTATCTCGGCGCGTAAAGACACTTTATTCTAGCATTTTTAGGGGTAAAGGCCAACCCAAAACACACCCGCCACGGGCCAAAAGTATTATGATACAATACCCCTATAGGGGGATTTTATGAAAAAACTATTTCTACTGTTCATTTTGCTGGTCTCGTCTTTTGTGGGGCACGCTGCCGAGTGCAACGCCCAGAAGGACCCTATGCTTGAGCTTCTTTCCCAGGAACTCATGCGTAACTTTAAAACGCTTAAAAAGCAAAAACCGCCGGTATATTATTTATCCTACCAGTTAAAGATTCTAAAGGAATTAAATTTAATAGCGGTGGCGGGGGATTTAAGCCAAAATACCAGAGGAAGCTTTGGTTGGTTGGATGTGGACGCACGCGTGGGCAACGCCCAGACGGATAACACCCACGAATTAAAGGGCTTTTGGAATAAATATAGGCTGGAGGGGGGAGTGGTTCCTTCGGACCCCACCGCCCAGCGCGCCTTGCGCCATTTGTTGTGGAGCTCTACGCAGGAAGCGGTGGAAAAAGCCCAAGACGATTATAATAATGTAGTTAGCAACAAGCAGGTGTCTTCCGCCAGCCTGGACCCGTCAGACGATTTTGTCCCGCCGCAAAAACAGCTTTTTTGCCAAACCCACCCGGAAGTAACTTATGACCGCCAGGAAATAGCCTCCCGTTTGAAAGAAGTTTCCTCCTTGGTAAAAGAATATGATTTTATCGATAAAAGCGCGTTTGAGTTTTCCCTTTCGCAGGAAGACACCTTCTTTGTCAGCAGTGTAGGCAGCCGCCTGCGCACCCCCCGCATATTGGGCAGATATTTTTTTATGATTCAGGCCCAAACCCCGGAAGGCATGATTCTGGAGAGGAGTGTAATTTATGACGGGGTAAAGATGGAAGATTTCCCTTCCCTGGAAACCATGAAGCAAGACTTTGCCCGCATGGCGCAGGAGTTAAAAGCCCTGCTGGCCGCCCCCGCTATGGAACCTTACACCGGGCCGGTTATTTTAAAAAACCGCGCCAGCGGGGTGTTCTTTCATGAAATTTTAGGCCACCGCCTGGAGGGCCACCGCCAAAAGAGCGATTCTTTTGGACAAACCTTTACCAACCGGGTAGGTAAGCAGGTGGTTTCGCCCGTTTTAAACGTGAGCGACAACCCCCTCCTTTCCCACTTCCAGGGTGTACCTTTGCGCGGGTATTATTTGTTTGATGACGAAGGCAACCCCGCCCAAAATGTAACCTTGATTGAAAAGGGTATTTTAAAAAATTTCTTAATGAGTTCCAGCCCGATTAAAAATTTCCCGAAGTCCAACGGACACGGCCGTAAGGAATTGGGCTACCGCGCCGTATCGCGCATGGGTAACACCATTATTACCCCGGTAAAAGCCGTTTCTTACGAGGAACTAGAACAACAGCTTTTGGCGGAAATAAAACGCCAGAACAAACCCTATGGCCTGATTATTGAAGATATATCCGGCGGCTTTACCATGACGGAAACCTCCGCCCCGCAGGCCTTTAAGGTAAACCCGCTTTTGGTGTATAAAATCTACCCGGACGGGCATAAAGAAATTGTGCGCGGGGTGGATTTGGTAGGCACGCCTTTAACCAGCTTTAGCAAAGTAATTGCCGCGGCGGACGATTATGCCGTATTTAACGGAAGCTGCGGGGCCGAATCGGGCTGGGTGCCGGTGTCGGCCGTGTCGCCCAGTATTTTAGTGTCGGAGATGGAAGTGGAAAAAGTGCATAAGAACCCTTCCAAGCCGCCCATTATGCGCCCGCCGTATGTGGAAAAATCCTCCCAAGGAGGTAAAAAATGAAAAAACTGTTTATATTCCTTTTATTATTAACGCCTGCATTCGTTTTTGCGCAGGAAGACATATACTTTAAAGCCATGCAGGACGAGATTGCCCGCACGCAAAAGGAACTGAAAATCCCGGATGCGCCGCGCCCGTATTTTACGTCTTATTGGATCAAAAAGACCCAAACGCTGATTTATGAGTCTTTATGGGGGGAGCTTACTTTTAGCAGCTCCGACACCCGCCCTTTTGCGCTTTTGGTAGGGCGCACGCATATGGTGGTGGGAAATGCAAAAGAAAACAGCAATGGCTTTATGCATAACTACTATTATTTTTATGCTCCCAACGAAGAATTTAAAATGGGTGACGGCTATGACGCCTTGCGCTTGGGGCTGTGGAACGTGACGGATTTGGAATACCGGGAAATGATAGAAATGTTTTTCCAAAAGCAGGCGTATGTGCGTCAAAAAAATCTGACGGACAAATCGCCCGATTTTGCCCCCGCCAAACAAGGCGAGTTTTTGGCGCCGGTATTTCCGTGGCCGCAGCTGAAGCACGCATATTATGAAGATTTAGCAAAGGAACTTTCCGCCGTGGCAAAAAAATATCCGCATTTGGAAGAAGCCGTGGCAAATATTCACATTGTGCCCGGCATGATGTGGTATTTAAACAGCCAGGGGGGCAAACAGCGTTTAAATATTTCTTGGGAAAGCGTAACTTTAAAAGCCCAAATACGTAATAAAGACGGCTTTAAACAAAACCCGTCTACGGAGTGGGTCTATACCCAGGGCAGTTTGCCTTCCAAAGAAGAACTGCTTAAAAAGGCGGACGCTTTTTATAAGCAGGTAAATGATGGGTACGACGCCAAAAAGGCTACCCCGTATGTGGGCCCGGTGTTGTTTAAACCGGCCGCCGCGCAGGAAATGATTAATGTACTGTTTGCGGCCAATGTATCCAACACCAAGCCTTTGCTGCAGGAAAAGGGGGAAGACCTCACCGCCGGCGGATTTAAAGACAAAATCGGCCAGCGTGTTTTTGCCAAGCAGTTTACGGTGGAAGATAAACCCCTGTTGCAGGAATATAAAGGCGTGGTTTTGGCCGGGTTTTCCCCGGTGGATGCGGAAGGCGTACCGGCGGAGAATTTGTTGTTGGTAAGCAATGGCAAACTGCTGGATTTGCCTTTTAGCCGCAGTTTAACCCAAGGGCGTAAAAAGAGCAACGGCCATGCGCGGGTTTCCTTCCGCCAGCGCCCGCGGGCCGGCGTAACCAATTTATTTATTACCCCGCAGGAAACGTTTACCCAACAAGAGTTGGAACAAAAATTGTTGGACCGCTGCCGGGAATTGGATTTGGAATATGGTTATATTGTGGAGTCCATGCCCAACGCAAAGGACGAACTGCCCAATATCACCCGCCTGTATGTAAAGGACGGCCGCAAAGAACAAGTATATGGCGCCAAATTGCAGAACTTTACCTCCCGCTCTTTGCGTGATATACTGGCCGCCGGAGATGATGAAACCATCTTTAATCTTCCGGAAGGGGCTGATCCCGCCCGTTCTTTTATCGTTCCTTCTCTGCTGGTGGACGAGGTGGAACTGGTCCCCTCCGGCAAGCATCCGGACCGCAAACCTTTTGTATCCCGTCCCAAATAGGGCGCATACTTATTTTAAAAGCCGGGGAAACCCGGCTTTTTTATTTTGTGCCATCAGGGTATCTTTTAGGGAATTTGTTTGCCGGATTATTGTTATAGGGGTTAATATCCGGTACCTGTTTGGGCGGATATACATGCCTGGGGGTGGCAATAAAAAACCCCGTTTAAAAACGGGGGAAGTTAAAGGAAACGCTGTTTTTAGTGATTATTTAGTTTTTGGTAGCACGCGTTGCGGAAGGTAAAGCCACCGCTGGCGGAGCAAATAAAGTATCTGCAAAGCGGTGGATAAAGGTTTCCTTTTCCCCTTGGCGTATTTGCTGCAAAAGAGCTTTGGCTTGGGCGTGCTTGCCTTGGGCGCTGGCGTTCATGGCCATTACAAAAAGGGCCAGCTCGTTGCCGGGGCGTTTATCCAATATTTGGCGGGCCTGCCAGTCAGACTCCGCATAACGCTTGGCCTGATGCAGCCATAAAGCGCGGTAAGCCTCTAAATCCGGGCGGTTGGGGGCGAGTAAAAGGGCGGCGTCCAAATCGGCCAGGGCGTCATTAAAGCGGCCCAGGCCGCGGTTGGCCTTGGCGCTTAGGAGCCAGAAATCCGGGTTGTCGGGCGTTTCAGAAAGGGCCATCGTTACGTTAATAAAGGCGTTGGCATAGTCTTTTTGCTGGTAGAAGGTTTGGGCGTAGCGCGCACGGTGTACGGCCTTGGCTTGCGGGTTTAATTTAAAAAGCTGTTCATAGTAGGCGCGGGCTTTGGCGTAATAGCCGGTGGCTAAATAAATTTCACCCACGCCGGCCAGTACGTCCTGGTTATTGGGTTCCAGGGCCAGGGCTCGTTCGTAAAGCTCCAGGGAGCGGTCATTTAATTCCGTACGGCGGTATAAACTGGCCGCGGCCAAGAGCAGGGGCACGTCGTTGGGGTGGAATTCCAACGCTTCCTGGTAAGTTTCCAGGGCTTTGTTTAAATTGCCCAGCTGTTCATAGCTTTGGCCCAGCAAACGGTACGCGCGCACTTCGCGGCGTTTTACGTTTTTGGTTTTATAAATATAAGCGCTTAATTGGGTGATGGCCTCTTGGTATTGGCCGGCATTAAATAAGTCGCGCGCCTGCACATATTCTTTTTTATCGTGCCGGGTGGTAATATCCAGCCCCAGCAAACCCGGCTGGCCCGCACATCCGGCCAGCAGGCAAAACCCCAGCAGTAGCACTATTATTTTACGGTTGGTATACATATTGCCCCATTTTTAAAAGCATATCTTCCTGCAAACCCGCTAAGCTTTTGGTGGCGGATAAAATGCCTTCTTCCCCCGCTTTGGGGAGTTTGTCTAACTCCAGTGTGGAAATATTTAATACGCGGTTGGTGATTACAAAATCCGCTTTTTTAGAAGATTCTTCAATCATAGCCGCGCCGCGCACGTCCCCCACGCGCAGGAAATATTCCGCAATAGTACGCGGCGTGTTGGAGGAAAAATCCGGCGGGGTAACGGAGGCTATTACATACTGGGCCCCCATTTGGCGCAGGGTTTCCGTGGGCAGGTAATCCACCACGGCGCCGTCCACCAATTGGCGGTGGCGGTATTGCACGGGTTCAAACACGCCGGGCAGGTTCATGCTGGCGCGCACAGCAATGGAGAGCGGACCCGAGTTAAATAAAACCCGTTCCCCGGTTTTTACGTCCATCGCCGCGCAGGAAAAGGGAATTTGCAAATCCTCAAAGCGCATTTCCCCTATTTGTTCGTTAAAAAACTTTTGTAAATTGCTGGAAGAAGGCAACTTTTTAGCCAGTAAAAAGCGCAGAAGTCCGCCCACATTAAAGTCCGGCGTAATTTTTTCCATCGTCATATGGCGGCTGATTTCCCACAGTTTGGATACCGGCAGCCCCGCACTGTATAAGGACCCTACCACCGAACCCATCGACGTGCCCGTTATCATATCAATCGGTACGCCGGCGTTATCCATTACTTCCAGCACGCCCACATGGGCAAACCCGCGCACGCCTCCGGCCGATAAGGCCAGCCCTACAGCCGGACGTTTGTTTTTAGGCAGTTGGGTGAATTCTTCCCACAAAAAGTCCCGCAGGATTTCATCGTCCGTTTGCCTTTGCAGGGCATAAACGCGCCCGGCCGGCAGGCACGCCAGCAAGGCAAACGCTATACAAAGGCAAAGGGTTTTGCGCATATTATAAATCCCGGCCGATGGCCCATTCCAGTTCCGCTTTGGCCGTTAAATTGTTGCGTATGGCGGAGTAATAATCACAACCCGCTTGCAGATAGGCACCCAACGCCTGCAGGGGCGCTACGCCGCGTTTAGGAGTCTTTTGCGCTTGGGCGAACAATTTGGAAATGTCCGTAAACGTTTCCTGCCGCTGCAATACTTCCGTTTGCCAAAACAGCATATTGGCGTGGGCGGTGGCCACTTGCACTTGTATTTTGTCTTCAATAGCGGCGCGGCGCAGGGTGCTTTTGGTTTGTTCCGCCTTCTTTTGGGCGGATTGAGTGGCCAAATTGTAAGACAGCGGCAAGCGCATCGCCACGGAAATCTGGCGGTTTACAGAGTCCAAATTATCATAACCCAGCTGTTCATAACTGCCGGTTAAAATAATGTCCGGGTAGCGGCGGGAGAGTGCTAAATCGATGGATAAACTGTCCAGCTCCAAAGCGTAAATGGCGGATTTAAGCTCCGGCCGAAACTCCATGGACCATAAATTTAAGTGGGGTAAATCCAAATCCGTTTTTACGGGTTTAAAAGAGCCTACCACCTTTACATGCGCGTTGAGTTCTTTGTTCAACGCCACCAGCATAGCCAGCTCAGCGTCTTTTAATTCTTTTACGGCGCTGCTGCGCGCACCCAATAAAGCGGCCAACTCCGCCCGGGCTTGTATTTTCTCCCAGGAGTTTACCGACAAAGCTTTATAAAAATCTTGGGCTTGTTGGGCGGTTTTTTCGGTCAGTTTGGTGTGTTCCTGCGCGTAAAGCAAATTAAAGAAAGCTTTTTTAATGTTTAATACCACGGCGTTTTTTACCGTGTCGTATTTGCTTTGGGCTTGTTTTAAATTGGCTTTGGCCATTTTTAACGTGCTGGAAATACGCCCGCCGGAATATAAATATTGGGTGGCTGTTACCCCTACGCCGTAAAACTGGTTTTTGATGTCGTCCTCGGTCAGTTTTAGTAAGTCATCGCTAATTAAAAAGCGGTTGCCTACGGCTTCCGGCAGTACCATTGGGTAATCCAAATTAAACCAGGTGGCCGTGCCCTGCAACGATATTTGCGGAAAATACATAAATTTGGCTTCGGCCACTTTTTGTTCCGCAATGGTAATTTCTTGGCGGGCGGCTAAAAAGTCGGAATTATTTTCCAGCCCCAAGCGGATGGCGTTTTCCAGCGTTAAGTCATCATTAATTAAGCTGGAAAATTTAAGCCCGTATTCTTTTTGGGCAAAGGCGGCTGGCGCCAAACAAAGCACCAACAGCAAGGTAAAAACTTTTTTCATACTCCCCCTTATTTTTTGTTTTTAACGTCTGCTTCAATTTTGTCCATCATTTGGTTAAACGCGTCCTGCAGTTCCATCAGCTGGTCCCCTTTGCGCAGGTGAACCCGCTGGGAATAATCCCCCTTGGCAATGGCCTTGCATACTTGTTCAAAACGGTATACCGGGCCCGCCATTTTGTGCGATACTAAAGCAGATATTACCACCACACACAGCACGTAAAGAGATAACTTGTACGCAAAACCGGTCATAATGGGCAGTAAATTTTCATACAAAGGCTGCACCAACACGGGGTAACGGTCAAAAATTTCGTCCAGCGTAACGGTTAACTCAAAAGCCATAATGCCAAGGCCAATAAGTACGCTGAAAATAATCATAAGCATATAACGCAGCTGGAGCGATTTTTTAATAAAAATCGTTCTGCGTTTAAATTGCGGTGCCTGGCTTTGGGTGGGCGTTTGTGTAGATTGTTCAGTCATAAAACCTCTTAATAAAAACGGCCCCGTCTGCTGCCCGAATGGGCGCCGCGGGGCCGCCTGATAAAATGTTTATGCGGCCCTAAAAATTGCCTACATAGCGAAACTGTATAATGCGTTCGCTTTCATCTCCGCGGCCAATGCGGCGCACGCCCGCGTCGAAAGATAAGGACGGATGCAGATAAAAACGGGCGGCCATATTCAAGCGGGAATCGCGTATATTGCGGATATTGTCCCACTCCGCCACCAGCCCGATCATATCTTTAAACACATAAGACATACCGGTAAAGAAATACATTTCTTCCCAGTCAAAATCGGCAAAGTTTAAACCGGCCGACGCGTCTAAACCGGGGATGATAATCTCGCGCGATAAGGCAATATAGCCGCCTTTGCGGTCGTCCATATATTTTTTGTTTTTATCAATCGGATAGGTGTATACGCGGTTTTTATAACCGTAGCCGTAGCGGCGGCCATCGTAACCAATGGCGATGGCAGGCAGATATAAATCGCCGTCAAAAATTTTCCATTTGGCTTGGAAATCGGGCGATAAAACTTTAATGGAGGAGGAACTGCCAATCAGTTCATGGGCCGCAAAAGACACCCCTAAATTAACGCGGGGGAAAACACCAAACTCAATGGTTTCCATCATAGAGCCGTGCGCATAAGCACGGGTTAAGAAAGAGGCTTGGTAGCGGTCTAACACTTGGGCGGTGGGAACGTCCACCAATTGGGTTTCCATGGAGATGGGGTCCCCTTCGGCGGCCCAAGAGCTTAACGGCAGGGCGGCAAATAAAACGGCAAAAAATAAAAATTTAAGTTTCACGTAGTAACTCCTATGTTAATTAAAATAAAAAATTACAGCCAGGTGCGTATGTCTTTTACTTCCGGTTTCACTACATAGCGGATGTTGTGCAAATAGATGCTTTCACGGGCGGCCATAAAGTCATTGGCGTCGCGCGGGAACTCCAGCTCAATATGGCCTTTGTCTATATTGCGGGTGTCGTGCACTACCCCCAGGTGCCAGCGGTCAATATGGTCCGCGTCGTATGCTTTGCGGGGGTTGTCAAAATTGCGCAGTACCACCATGCCTTTGGGCAGGGGGCCGGCATCCACCGGCAGGGTTTTGGTAATTACTTTGGTGGTCCAAACGGTTTTGCCTTTTAAGGGCCCGCGCAGGAAGGTTACTTTGTAGCGGGGGTCATTATTGGCGGGTTTTTGGTCCAGGCGGGCCAAGCAATAAGTGGCATAAAAAGTACCCATGTTTTCGCACTGGGCAAAAACATTGCGGCGGAAAAGCCGTTCGTACTCTTTTTTATAGTCAGAGCGGTTGTAAGGTTCTTCGGTATGGCGGCAGGCCGCGGCAAACGCAAAAACACATAAAACAGCCAAAACGGGAATTAATTTTTTCATGTGCAGCTCCTTTGTAAAGGGAAGGAAAACTCCACCCTATTCGCTAATAAATTATACCCGTTTTTGGGGGGAAATGGAACGCATTTTTAAAATATAAAAAAGGCCGCTACTTAGAGCGGCCTTTTTATTATAATTTTAATTCTTTAAACTGAAGTGCGGGAGTTTTGCCCGAGAGCCCTTTTCCGCCGCTGGATTTTTTATTGTCCGGCAGTTTCTTTTGCAGCTCTTGGGTGGCCTGTTTGGCGTTCATGTTGCTAATTTTGCGGGTTTGGCGGCGGGAGGAGTCTTTCAGGTTCTCCTGGTACATTTCCTGCACCACCCCTTTGGCAAAAGTGGCCATTTCTTGCGCTCTTTGGGTTACGTCGTCCTGCAAGATGTTGGCCCTGTCTGCCGTGTTAAGGTCCGCGTCCCGGTCAAACACTTTGCCGTCTTTACCCCACAGCAGGAAGGCAGGGTGTTCGTGGAAGACGTCCATCATGTCCCGCGCGTTTTGCGGGTCCGGCACGTAGAAGACGATATGGTCTTTACGGGTTTTGGGATCCATTAACTTGCGGTCATCATTGCGGCGGTTTAACTCTTCCATTTGCGCGCGCGTTACCGGGATATAAGCCGGTGCGTTTTGGGATAAGGCTTTTTGCATGTCCAAAAAGCGCTGGCCGGATTCATCATCTTTGGTTTCTTCCATCATTTCCTTTTCCAGCTCCGGCACCCATTTGTTATATAAGTTCAACGGGTCCTCTACCGAGTTAAAGCCCGCGGAAAGGACGGTTTCTCTCACGCTAGGATATTGCTGCAGTTTGTTGGGTATCCAGTAACATTCTTCTTTGGAGCAATTCTGCTTATCCAGCATCATTTCATAAATGCGGGCTATTACTTCTTTGGCTTGTTTTTGTTCCTGGGTGTCGCTCTCGTGGTTTTGCATATCCGGCGGAAGAATATTTTTGGTTTTGCCCAGTACTACCAGCATATTTACGTCCGGTATGGCCGGGTGATTGGCGGGTAAATTTAATTTTTCAAGCAGTTGCTTTTTGCCCAGCGCGTTTTGTTTTTCTTGCTCGTCGGCACTCATCCAGGCGCTGGAATCTTCGGCCATGGAGGGAATGTTGGAACAAGAAGCATTGTTTTCAGCATAGAAGGAGCCGCTTTCCCCCTTGCAGCCAATGGTGGAGGGCAAGCGGTCCGACGCGGGGGCGTCCCCGGCGGCTTCTTGCACTTGCTGGGTTAATTGATTGGAAAGTTCTTCCCGGCTTTTTTTAATAAAGTTTTTTAATTTTTCCGTGTTTTGCTGTTTTTCTTCGTCGGTGGCGTCAGCATCTTGGTTGTTGGCAATCCAGTCACTGGCGCGGGTGATGGCCAGCATGGGGTTTAATAATTCCCCGCCGGAGTAGGAACTGCCGCCAAACGCCATGCCTGCCCCTGCCGGGCCCCGGCCCGAAGCAGAAGGCAAAGCGGCTAAAGTAAAGTCCGGCATATTCGGGTTTTGTTTGCCGGTTTGTTGAGAGGGTTCCTTACCGGCATTGGAGCCTAGCCCTTGGGAAGAAGAAACCGGCCGTGCGGAAGGGGCTCTTTCCGCCATGGCGGAAGAAGCGTTGGACGGGTTCATCCCCAATAAATTTTTAATGGGCTTTAGCAGGCGCGCCAAGGCAGAGTCCGCCGGGCGGGAGGGGGTATCTATCCCCGGGGTATAACGGGCGGCTTTTTCTTGACGCACAAAGCGGTCGTAAGCGTCGTCGGTGGTGTTGATTTCGTGCATGCCGCGGGCAGGGGCGTCCGGCGCGGTTTGGCGCACCAGCACCCAGTTGCCTTGTTCGTCCTGCAAGGCGGCGTTGCCGTAATCAAAGTTAGAGTTGTTAAAAGTGGTGGTTTGGGGCTCTCCCTCCGCGTTGGCGGCGGCATAACGGGCGGCCGTTTGGGGGGGGACGTCTGCATACAGTTCATTTAAAGCGTCTTTGGCGGCTTGGGCTTCGGCTCTGGCCAGGGCGGCTTGTTTGGCCAGGCGTTTTTCTTTACTTTGAAACAGGGCCGCAATACGGTTTACCAAGGCTGTAAGCGGGTTGGACGTAAAAATTTGCGGGGAAGCCTTTTTGCCGGCTGCGTTTTCCGGCGTTTGGGTTTCCAAAAAGGGCAGCAGTAAAAAGATAAGCAGAGCGCAAATACAAACAATTAAAACGGTTTTTCCAATGGTCTTTTTCATAAGGACCTCTAAAATCAATAAAAATATGCCATTGCCTGGGCCGCGTAAAAACGCCCCCGTGAATGGATACTCATAGTCTACCCGTTTAAAGGGGTTTTTTCAAGTAGGATTAGCTTATTTTTAAAAGCCTTTTTAAGATCTGCCAAGACTTTTGAACATGCCGTACAAAAGCATTTCCCTCGGGTTGTTGAGAGCTCTGTTGAGGAAGAGTGGGGTTAAACCCAATAGACTGCATAAGCTGTATTAAATAATTGGAAGGAACGGCAAAATTGAGGTTTTGGTTTCCTTCCCCTTTATAACTGCCAAAGGCCACGGAAACCACTTCTCCGTTTTCGTTAAATACGGGGCTGCCGCTAGAGCTGGGGGAAATGGGCGCGCTGATTTGATGCCACAATACGCCATTGGCTTTTTTGCGCACTTGGCTGATTAAGCCGGAAGACACCGTGTTTTGCAGCCTGCGCGGGTTGCCGATGACGGTGATAATTTGCCCGGGCAGTACCGTGTCGGAATTGCCGATAACGGCCGTGGGAAGATGGGCCGCCTGTATTTTAAGAAGGGCTAAGTCCACCTCGGCAGATTGGGCCACCAATTGCGCCTCGCCCGATACGGCCCCCGTGTTGAAGGTAATGTTCATATAAAGGGCATTATCCGCCACGTGCCGGCTGGTGGCTATCAGCCCGTCCGGATGAACCACAAACCCGGTACCGGTGAAGGTGGTACCGTCGTTTTTTGCTACGTTAACGGCCACTACGTTTTTGGCGTTTTCCTCGGCTATTTGTACGTGGGTTTTGCCCGCCAAACACGGCGTTAGGGTGAGGAAAAATAAGCAGGCCAGCAGGGTCTTCATATACCGATTATAATAAATTTTGTGCCCCGGCGCGGCGGTTGAAAAGAGCGGGTATAAATTGTAAACTTTAGTTTAACAGGAGTGTTATATGGAAAAGTTTTATGTTAGCCGTAAAAAATATGAAGATTTAGTAAAAGAAGTAAAGGCTTTAAAAGAAGTTAAGGCCCAGCTTTCCGAAGAAATCGGCGCTGCTGCCGCCCAGGGGGATTTGAAGGAAAATGCGGAATATCACGCCGCTAAAGAAAAACAGGCCGAAACACTGCGCCGCATAGACGATTTGGAAATGAAACTGCGCAATGCCGAAATTACCGACGATTTGGCCGTGGACCGCAGCGAAGCGCGCATCGGCGCAACCGTAACCATTAAAGATTTAGCCGCCGATATTGAATTTACCTATACGTTGGTAGGTTCTATGGAATCCAACCCGGACAAAGGCCTTTTGTCTGTTAAATCTCCGTTAGCCAGCGGTGTATTGGGTAAAAAAGAAGGGGAAGAATTTGAAGCTATTTTGCCCCGCGGACCCAAAAAATACAAACTGGTAAAACTGGAATACAAATAAAGTTTTTCAGATTAAAAACCCGGGCTTTTAAAGTAAAGCCCGGGTTTTTTATTTATTTGGTTAATATCAATTGGCCGTCAGTCATAAAGCGTACCATTTCTTCGTATAAGGTGCGCTCGTGCAGGCTGGCGGAAGGGCGCTCCTGCAAAGATTGCGGCAAGCGGTTGTGTTTGGCGCGGAAGGCGTCAAAATCTTCCTTAAACTCATAGAAAGGCCGGTTGGGATACTCGGACAGTAAATCCCGCATCTGGCGTTTGATGGTTTCCGTTTCATAAAACGTATTGGTGGTATTGCGGGTTAAAATAAGCTGAAGCGTATTGTATAACCGGCGCTCGTTGGCGGGGGAGTTCCACATAGGCTAGCGGTGGTGTTTGGCCAAAAAGCTGCGCAGTTCTTCCAGCGTTAAGGTATAGGCGCGGATGGTGGCCTGTACTTCCGGCGAGTTGTAGGACTGGCGCAACCCTTTTTGGTGCTGGTTGTATGCGTCCCGCACGAATTGTTTAAATTCCGTTTGGGATTGCTCCAACAAGCCCGGATAGTTTAAAAATTTGCGCAAATGGGTTTTGGTCCTTTCGGTTACTTTCCAAGATTTTAACAACTCACGCAGCGGCAAATTGGGCTTGTGTGGGTGGCGAAGCGCATAATTTAAGGCACTGTTTACCACTTCTTCACGCAAGTTGCGGCAGGAGAGAGTTTCCAAATCTCTGTCCAGGGGGATGGCGTAATAGTCGGATATTTCCTGGGCCAGCATGGCATAGTCTTTCTTTTCCAGCAGTTGCAGTAAGGTGGTGGATAAGGTTTGGTTGATTACTTGGTCTTTAATTAACAGTTCCACCCAAGTTAACTCAGAAGGAGTCGGGTTCGTTTGTAAAGCAATGACGCAGGGTAAAATTTCCGACATGGCATTAATTTCATGTTGAAAGGCCTGCCGCCGGTTTAATAATTGTTTGTGGGCAGACTGGGACATTAAAACTTCCAGCTTTTGGCCTAAGCGGCGGTAATTCATGGGGGAAGTTAAAGAGGTAGCCTCTTTATTGTGGGCATTGGATAATGTTTTAATGGCCGTTATAGGCGCTTTTTTACTGCCGGTTGCTTCTTTGGAAGCTAAACGGCGCAGGGCATGTTTGGTATTGCCCGGGCCGGTGGAAGAAAAAGCGCAGCAAGCGCTTAAAATAAGGGTTAAAATCAAAGTAGTCGTCTTCATACTTTTAGTGTAGTAAACCCAAAGGGCGCTAACCAGTGTCTTTAGACCTAGTGCCCGCTGGGCCTTTTGGCCCACACGTAAAAACGCATAAAAAAACCCCGGCGTTAAACCGGGGTTTTAATGTTTAGTAACCGTTTTATTGGTATTTCTTTAATATGGCATCCTTAGACGCGCTGGAGTAAACATTGTAATCTATTTGTTGGAAAATAGAGTCCTTTTGCTCCAGTTCATATACATACGCTTCGTTAATGCGGTTGCCTTTAATTTGTTCATACAACTCATTAAAGCGCTGTATATGGTCTTTGGTACGCTTGGTGGAATATTCCTTGGCGGTACCGGTGGTCATCAGGAAGGCCCAGTCGGAAGACTGCATAAGCAGCAGTTCTCTGGCCAGTTGGTTAAGCGCGCGGCGCAGTAACCCGTCGGCATGGGGGAACTGGTTGGCCATTTCCATCATGCGTTCGGCCGCTTTAATTAAGTGGCGGTAGATCCAGTCGTTACCGCTGTTGAGCCACACGTCGTGGTAGCCTTTGTCCCCCCAGGAGGACATGGAAGGCTGCACCGTTTGGTTGACGGGGTATTTTTCCAGGTATTCGCTGGGCGTGATGAGTTTAATATCCGTCTGATCGTAATAAATCTTTTTAAACAGATATTCCAGGAAATCAATCCCTTCATACCACCAGTGGCCGTACAGTTCCGCGTCATACATGGAAACAACCAGCGGTTTGCGGTCCAGCAAGGTGCTTAAATATTCAATTTGTTTCTGGCGGTTGAACATAAAGTTCCCGGCGTGTACGGCGGCCACTTCGCGCGCTTCGTGCGGGTTGTAGGCCTGTTTTTGGTTCAGCGGTACTTTGCCGGTAATTTTATGGTACTTCATGGCGATGTTGCGGCGTACGCCGTCGCTGTGCAGGTAGGGTTTGATGTAGTCGTAATCCAAATCGTACCCTAAATCGCGGTAAAATTCGCGGTATCTGGCGTCACCGGGGTAGCCGGATTCGGCACTCCACACCTGCTGGGCTGATTCCATATCGCGCGCAAAAGCGGCCACACCCGTCTGCGGGCAGTATACCGGCGCGTAAATACCGTATTTGGGCCGCGGGGTGCCGTGCAGAACACCGTGGGATTCGGTAAAGAAGAAGCGGATGCCTTCATCACGCAGGAATTTATCATCCCCCGGGTTGTAGGCGCATTCGGCCAACCAAATGCCGCGCGGGCTGCGGCCAAAGCGGCTGCGGTAATCGTTAGCGGCAATTTTAATTTGGGCGTTTACGCTTTCTTTATGCACCATTAACGGCAGGTAGCCGTGGGTGGCGCAGCAGGTGATGATTTCCAGCTTGCCCATATCCTGGAATTTTTTAAACCCTTCCAAAATACGGCAATTATAGCGGTGTTCAAATAAATCCTGGTAGCGGCGGAATTTGTCGTAATACATCTTGGCTACGGCTTCAAATTCCGTACCGCGGGTGCGTTCAATTTCCTTGCCGGAGAGTTCCACCCGCTGGTTTAAATAATGGCGGAAACGCTCAATTAACAGCGGGTCCGACATCATGTTGCACAAAGGCGGCGTGAGGGACATGGTAAGGCGGAAGTCCGTCCCTTCGTTGGTCAGGTTTTCAAACACGTTTAAAAGCGGCAGGTAGGTTTCCACCATGGCTTCGTAAAACCAGTCTTCTTCCAAGAAGTCCGGGTATTCCGGGTGTTTGATAAACGGCAAATGCGCGTGTAATACAAGTGCTAGGTAGCCTTTTTCTTCTGCCTTGTTATTTCCCCTGTTCGCGAAGCGCTTTGATGTTGATTTGGCGGACTTTATCCCCTTTGGCGTTTTGGGCTTTGATGGGCAAGTCCACCACGCTGCCGGCGGGCAGGTGCTGGCGGATAGAGAATTTGCCTTCTTTTAATTCAATAATTTGGCCGTTGATGGATACGGTGGCGTTTTTGGAGGCGGAACCGTAAATAATAATTTCACAATCCGCTTTCAGCCAAATATCTTCGTCTTCCTGTTTGGGTTTTTCCAAATGCAAAGCAAAGGAAGACCAAGAAGTAGGCGTGCCGGAAGAAGGCAGCTGGGTCAGTTTCCAGCGCTGGCCGATGACTTGCATCAGCTCGCTGGCGCCCAGGCCAATATAATCGGCACCGGAAAGTTTTAATAATTTTTGGAAGTCCCCTTCCACAATCATCCATTTATCGTCAATAATATCCGATATTTTGCCGGGCGGCAGCAGGGTTTGGTTGCTGCGGGCCACCAAAATAAAGCGGCCGTCTGCGGTTAAGTAACCCAGGTCTGCCACGTAGCTGCGGCCGGTGGCCGGTGCGTTGATGTACCAGCTGCGGGCTTCAAAAATAACGGGCATATCGTAAAATTGCACGGCGTTGGTGCCGTCAAAATAGCTGATGCCGGTTACGTCGTACAAACGGATAATGGTTTTAGCGGCGTTTAATACGTCGGCGCTGTATTGGCTTTTAATGCACTCAATGGTAGCAGCGGTAATTTCCCAAAACAGAAAGAGCCACGCCGGGTCTTTCGGCAAAAGGTAGCTTTCGGTTTTGCCGTAGGAAGCCGGAATATCGGCTTCTGCCTGTGCGTCTTTCACCGCGGGTTTTACCAACGCGGAGGACGATAAATTTTGTGTCATGTTGTTACCTCACCCTTTTAAAAATAAAAACAATAAAAAAGCATGATAGTCTTCGGCCATTATATTGTAGCATTTATTCGGCGGAAAAACGGCTTTTTTGGCAAAAATTTTTTTAATTTTTTTGCAGGGCTTAAAGCCCTGTTTTTTTGTTACAATAACCCTATGAACAAAAAAGGACTTAGCTGGATAGGCGCCGTGATTGTTTTGGCTGCAGGAGCCGTGCTGTTGTTTGTATTGGTACAGGTGCAGGCTATGTTTCAAAAAACGCAGTCCCACACGCTAAAACAAATGCAAGGCACTCGCCCCGCTGCCCAGCAAACACAAACCCCGCCCGCTTGCGATAATGAGGCCGGTGTTTGCCCTATCAGCGAATTTGAATAACCCACAAAACCCGCCTTTAAAGGGCGGGTTTATTTTTATACAACCAAACAAAACCCCGGGTATTTAGCCCGGGGTTTTGATATAAAAAGCAAGGTTAAATAAGGCCTTTCTTTTTTATTTCCTGGCGCACGGCGTCCATATTGGCGGGGATAACATCCGCCGTTTGAACGGCTTTGAGGGCGGAGTCTGTATCCTTTAGTCCGTTACCGCCAATAATTAAGCAGACGGACTCATCGTGATCGATCTTCCCTTCCGCCACCAGCTTTTTAAGCGCCGCGTAAGTGGCGGCGCCGGCCGGCTCGGCAAAGATGTTGGCTTTGCGTGCCAGTTCCGGTATGGCGGCGATGATTTCCTCATCCGTTACCGATACGGCAAACCCGTGGGATTCTTCCAGCGCCTGCATAGCCAGGGCCGCGTCGCGCGGGTAGTTTACCAGGATGCTGTCCGCCACGGTGTGCGCTTTTACGGAGCGCACTTCGCGCTTTTCGTCAAAGGCTTCTTTGATGGCGGCGCTGCCTTGGGCCTGTACGGCAATCATTTGCGGCATGGATTCAATAATACCCAGTTTTGCAAAGTCCACAAAACCTTTCCACAAGCCGCATAAAATGGTTCCGTCCCCCACGGCTACAATTACTTTGTCCGGGGCTTCCCATTCCAGCTGTTCGCAAATTTCAAACGCGCAGGTTTTTTTGCCTTCACGCGTGTACGGGTTGAACCCGGCCGCGCGGGAATACCAGCCGTATTGTTCCACGGTTTGTTTGCACAGTTCAAAGGCTTCGTCGTAAGAGCCTTCCACGGCAATTACTTCCGCCCCGTATACCAGCAGCTGCACCAGTTTGGGCTCCGGTACAGAGGTGGGGGCAAAAATAACGCTCTTCATGGGAAGGCTGGCGGTCAGGCAGGCCAGGGAGTCACTGGCGTTGCCGGTGGAGGCGTCTGCAATGATTTCTTTGTCCAGCTCCACGGCGCGGGCCACGGCTACGGCGCTGCCGCGGTCTTTAATAGACCCGGTGGGGTTGCGCCCTTCATCCTTAATAAACAGGTTGGAAATATGCAGCTCTTTGGCCAGCTTTTTGCAGCGGTAGAGCGGTGTCCACCCTACGTGAACATTGGGCACTTTGTCGTGGTCGTCTATGGGCAACAGGTCCATATAGCGCCACATATTGTATTCCCGGTTGTCTTTTAGTTTGCCGATGCTAAAGCGTTTGGAAATTAATTTATAGTCGTAATTAACTTCCAAATTGCCGCCGCAGGCGGTGCACACAAAGTCCGTCTCGCTGGTTTTGTGTTCCTTGCCGCAGTTAATGCATTGCAGGTTTAAAATCTTTTTCATACGGTAATTTTATTTAGCGTCCACCGGTTTTTGAATCAGGAACAAGCTGACGAAAATAATCATCAGTCCCACCAGTTCCATGCCGGAAGGCATACGCCCGCGGGCGATGATGTCGCTTGCCATGGCCACCACCGGCGTGAAATACGTTACAGATGCCATACGCGTGGCACCCCAGCGTTTAATTAAGGCCACCATTAACAGGAAAGCCACCGCGGAAGAAAATATACCCGCGCTTAAAATGGATAACACCACTTTTAAGCTAAAAGCCGAGGCCGGCGGGAAAGGCTCCGCCAAGGCGGCCACAATCACCAGCACAATAGCGGAAAATAAATATTGGTGGAAGGTGTTTGCTTCGTGCGTGACGGAGGTATTATCCACCATAATCAATTTGGTAAGCACGTTACCCAAACTGTAGGACCAAGCCATCAGCAAAAATGCAAAACAGCCATACAAGGCCATGCGGTCGCTGCCTAAGGTAAGGGAAGGCCACACAATAATCAGTAACCCGATCATACCAATGGTTACCCCAATGGCGCGGCGCCAGGTAAAGCGGTCCTGCCCTTTTAAAATAATAGCCCCCGCAATGAAGGACCATATCGGCACAGTACCGTTAAAAATACCGCCAATGGTGGGAGCCACAAACCGCTGCCCCCAGGAAATAGCCGCAAACGGGAACAAAATGAGTAAAAACCCAATGACCCACGGGCGCCATAATTCACGCGGGTTGATTTTTAAGCTTTTGCGCTGTACGCCGTACAGTACCAGAAAAAAAGCCAACCCGGCCGCCACACGGAAAAACGTGCTCCAGTACGGCGGCAAAGCTTCCACCATGTTTTTGGAAGCCAAAAATGCGGTGCCCCAGCAAAGGGCTAAACAGAATGCTAGAAAGTAACTCATGTCTTTAAAACCTCCGTAAAAAACATTATAGTAAATTGTGCGCCGCAACAAGTTTTATAAAATATAGGTACAACTTACATTTATTTAGCGGGTATAGGGCCGTATTAATATGAAGCGGTTTAATAAAAGTAGTTTGTCTTTTGTGTTTTGCCTGATGGTACTGGCGGGTGCGTTTTTGGCCTTAGCGGGGTGCTTGCTTGGCTATTTAGACCCATATTATTTGTTTTACGGAAATAAGTGGGATATTGGGATGGACTTTTTTAACCCCGTCTATTCCGCCTTATCCGGCGCGGCGTCTTTGTATCCGCCGCTTCCCATGGCATTTTATGAGGCGGTTAGCTTTTGGCTTCCGGGTTCTGTGTGGGAGGGAGGCGCTGCTTCCTTGCGTGCCAGCTGGCAGGGTACGGCCTTGTATATATTGTATCAGGCAGGGGGCCTGGCCGCTTTTGGCGCGCTGGTGTTTAGCCTTAAGAAAGGGGAAAGAGGGGAAAAATTTTTATTTTTGGTGGCCATATTATTTTCCGCCCCGTTTTTATTTCAGTTTGAGCGGGCCAATTTTATTTTTCCCGTATTGGTGCTTATACTTGCTTTTCTGCGCGGGAAGGACAGCCCCCGCCCTTGGGTGCGGCAACTGGCCTTAATTTGTTTGGCCGCGGCCGGGGCGTGCAAGCTGTATCCTTTGGCGTTGGGGATGGTTTTGGTAAAAGAAAAACGCTGGAAGGATATTCTCTTCTTGGGCGTTTATACGGCCGCGCTACTACTGCTGCCGGCGTTTTTATACGAGGGCCCGCAGACCGTATACCGCCGGTTATGGAACAATATGCAAATCCATTTAAATTATGTGCAGCGTTTTAACGGGTTTGGGTATGAATTAAGCGCCTCCAATACCTTTATGCTGGTTTGCTTTTGGTGGGGAGCGGCGGTTAAGCAAGCGGCCCTTTCATATGTTTCCTATATTATATTGGCAGCGGGGGCTGTGGCCGCGTGGCTGAGCGCGAGGGCATGGCGGGTTTGGGCGTTGGCCGGGTGTTTAATGGTTTTGGTGCCGCAAATGAGCGGGTTTTATTCCTTAATTTTACTGTTCCCGGCGTTTTTGCTGCTTGTGGATAAGCCCGGTAAAAAAAGCGGGTTAGACTGGTTTTGCTTTGCCTTGTTTTTAATAATTTGGATTCCGATATGGCTGTTTGGCTTGCCCAAAAGCTGGTACACGGGCCAGGTGGCCTTGTTTGGGGAAACATTGGTTTGCCGATTTGCCGTGCTTGTTTTGTTTGGGGTGTTATGCGCGGCCGCCGCAAAGGACGGCTGGCGGCGGTGGGTATGGTGGAGAGCGCGCAAAAACCGCTTGAGCAAAAAAGTATAATATAAGTAGGGATTTATATGAAAAAAA